>JAIDCY010000150.1 GCA_029055625.1 Ruminococcus sp.
TATTCTACCACATATCAGAAATAATTGCAAGTATTAATTTTATGATTGACAAAATGTACCGGATATATTATAATAATATTACACTTCTTTAAACTTTTTTGACTTTAAAGCAGTGAATTTTTACAGAATGGAGAAGTTTTTTGTATGAAAACAGCAACTCTCGTTATTCTCGCCGTGTACGTGTTGGTAATGGTGGGAATAGGTTTCTACACTTCCCGACTGACGAAATCCACAGACGATTTCATGTTAGGAGGACGTAGTGTAGGTGGCTGGCTGACCGCATTTTCCTACGGTACTACTTACTTTTCGGCGGTAGTATTCATAGGTTATGCCGGACAGTTCGGCTGGATGTATGGCGTATCTGCTTCGTGGGTCGGAATCGGTAACGCTATTATCGGTAGTCTGATACCGTTCTTCCTTATCGGTAAACGTACCCGTCTGATGTCAAATCATCTGAACGCAAAGACTATGCCGGAATTTTTCGAGTACCGTTTTGATTCCAAAGCCCTTAAAACTGCATCTGCGGTTATAGTATTCGTGTTCCTGATACCTTATACCGCATCGGTGTATAACGGACTGTCAAGGCTTTTCGGAATGGTCTTCGATTTCGGGGAAAACGGTTCTACAGTGATAATCATTGCTATGGCGGTACTGTCTGCGGTGTACGTTATGTTAGGCGGATACAAGGCAACCGCTCTGAACGATTTCTTTCAGGGAATCATTATGTTAATAGGTATCGCAACGGTTGTCGCCCTGACAGTCAAGACTAAAGGCGGTTTATCAAGTGCGATACAACAGCTTTCCGAAATTGCGGATACCGAAAAATTAGGTACTCTCACAGGTCCAGACCCTATAAATCTTTTAGGTGTCGTGATTCTTACATCATTAGGTACTTGGGGACTTCCGCAGATGGTTCAGAAATTTTACGCAATCAAAGACGAGCAGGCTATTAAAAAAGGTGCGATTATCTCAACTTTCTTTGCCCTCGTAGTAGCCGGAGGTTCTTATTTTATGGGTGGTTTCGTACGTCTGTACTGTACGCTTGACCTGAACGAATCCGGAAAAGATTTCATTGAAACGGTCAACGGCAAACCGGTATACGATACTATGGTTCCTGCTCTTCTTCAGAAAGCATTACCAAGCGTACTGATCGGACTTGTTGTGGTACTCGTACTTTCCGCATCACTTTCAACTCTCTCGTCACTGGTTCTGACATCGAGTTCCACACTCACAAACGATTTAATCAAACCTCACATCAAAAACTTTACCGATAAGAAACAGATGACCGTTATGCGTGTATTTATTGCGGTTTTCCTGCTTATTTCCGTAATTATTGCCTGCAACAAAAACGCATCTATTTCAACTCTTATGTCGTACTCGTGGGGTGCATTATCGGGAGCGTTTTTAGGTCCGTTTCTGTATGGTCTCTTCATGAAAAAAGCTACTCCGACGGCTTGCGGAGTGAGTTTCTGTACGGGGATAGGAATAAGTATTTTACATATGCTCCTGTTCAGTATGAATATTTCCGCATTCGACGGCGTGAAACAGTCTGTCATTGATATGGGTCTGAAAATAAACCTCCTGTCACCTATTAATGCCGGTGCGTTCGCTATGATAATATCGCTTATTATCGTACCGGTAGTAAGCAGTTTTACTAAAGCTCCCGACGAAAAAGTTGTGGAAAATGCATTCAGCGTAATAAAATAATACAAAAAAGGCTGTACAGTTTTTTCTGTACAGTCTTATTTTTTTTACAGTTTTTCAGCGAGTTTTTTTCTTACGTTCTCGTCACTGATATTTATTATGCCGTAATCCTTTTCCTTGTAATTCCAGTACGCCCTGCCGATACCGTACTTATCGAAGACGGAAGATATATCGGAAGTCCAGTTAATTTTTGAAGTATCATCGGCGAGGTCAATTACTCCGTACTCGCCACAGTATAGCGGTATATTACGTGATTCCGCTGTTTCAAGAGCAGGTCTGAAAAGAGTT
The DNA here is from genome assembly GCA_029055625.1 of Ruminococcus sp. GTDB lineage: Bacteria > Bacillota > Clostridia > Oscillospirales > Ruminococcaceae > Ruminococcus. Next base: position 1,993 of record JAIDCY010000150.1, read on the forward strand.
TCAAAGAATTTTTCCGATATTTCCGTGAGATTCTCGTTATAAATCGCTCCGGCAAGCTGTGCGGAAAGCCGTTTACTTTCTTTTCTGTAATCCTCAATGTCCGCCGGATAGCCTATTCTGAAATCTGACGGCATATTATCAACCCAGTACGCCCCCTGATGCGTAAATATAAGCGGTTCGTAACTATGAAACGTATATACTACTTTATCGTCATTAGTTTCCGCAAGCATAGGCACACTTAACACGTTATTATACATCGTTCCGCCGAATATTACCCATGAATCCGGTGCAATCGTACGTATTTCCTGAATCGCTTTCAGTGCGATATTATTCCACGCCTCCGCTACTGACGGTTCTACTATCTCGTTCAGTAACTCAAATGCGACGGTATCGCTATATTTTCCGTATCGTGTGGCAATCGTTCGCCATAATTTATAGAATCTTTCCTGAATTTTTTCGTCATGGAAAAATAAAGTCTTGTCTGTCTTGTCGAGAGGGTCAAAAGAATATCCGAAAGTCTTATGTAAATCTATAATCATATTAAGTTTATATTTCCTGCACCATTCAAGGCAGTCATCGAGATATTTATAACCATCCGTTTTTATAGTACCGTCTTCCTCCTCAATTACCGGATAGTCTACCGGTACTCTTACGTGGTCAAGACCCAGTGTTGAAATATATTCAATATCGGATTCCGTGATAAAATTTCTGTAGTGATTTTCTGAAGTATCATCTGCCTGTGACAGCCACCCACCAAGATTTACGCCATGCATGAAGCCTGTAAATTTACGCATAAAATATCAGTCCTTTCATATTTTTTCCTGATTATATCATAATATTTCTTGTTTGTCAAGATTCAAATAGTAACTTTGTAGAATCTTATGGTAAAAACCGCACCTGATTTATTTTCCGCTTTTATCGTACCGTTCTGACGTGTTATAATCATTCTCGACAATGCAAGTCCTATCCCGAAACTGTTTTCGTCGGAATGTTCGCCTTTATAGAATCTCTCGAAAATATGCGGTAAATCGTTTTCTGAAATGCCGTCTCCGGTATCGGATATTATTATTTCCGTATACAGTGGATTATCTATTGCGTTTATCGTTATCGTACCGCCTGTGTGTGTATGTTCCATGCAGTTTTTTACTATGTTTCCGATAGCCTCGGAAGTCCATGATATATCGCCGGAAAAGTTTCCGGAAGTGTTTACTATAAGTTTCTGTTCACGTAATTCTATAGGTATCTCCAGTGCGGAACACGATTTCTTTATCAATCCCGCAAGCGTTATATTTTCCGTATGAAATTGTACCGTTCCGGCATCGAGTTTTGATATTTTCAGTAACGTTGTTATCAACCAGTCTATTCTTGACAGCATTTCATAAAGTCTGTGGATTATCGTTAATTTTTTTTCCTCCGATAAATCAGGTTCGGAAAGCATCGTCAGGAGCAGGTTTATTGATGTCAACGGTGTTCTCAACTGGTGGGATATATCCGCTATCGAATCGGACAGATATATTTTATCGTCCTGTAACGTCTCCTTCTGATGTCTAAGGCGGTTCACCATTTTATACAGTTCGTTCTGTAGTATCGCAAGCTCGCCCTCTTCGTACTTTTCAAGCATTACGTCATTATCGCTGTGTAGTATCCTGTCTATATCAAGTGCCAGCTCCTTAAACAATTTATATCTTTTCTTTACGGATACAATATATATTATCATAAATATCACGCACAAAACAAGCGTTATGATACCGTATTTTATATCAATTATCGCCGTAATTATTGTTGCTATTACCGTTACGATACACTGTATTATAAAAATACTGTGTACTTCATTATTACGCATTATCATAAATCAAGTCTGTACCCCATTCCCCTGACGGTCTTTATTATTTCCGGTTTCTGAGGGTCTTTCTCTATCTTCTCCCGAAGTCGCTTTATATATACGGTAAGCGTATTATCGTTGACGAACTCACCGGCGACGTCCCATATAGTTTCAAGAAGTCGGGTACGTGTAAGTACGGTATTCTTATTATTTATGAAAACCAGCAGTAAACGATATTCAAGAGCGGAAAGAAATAAATCTTTACCGTCCCTGCTCGCCGTACCTCGTACCGTATCTACTGATATATCACCGATTTGAGTTATACCGCCGGAATTGCCGGTAAGTCGCAGAATATTCTTTATCCGTGATACCAGTTCCCGAGGTCTGAACGGTTTTGATATATAATCGTCCGCACCCAGTTCAAAACCTGTCACTGTGCTGTACTCGTCACCGGAAGCCGTCAGAAATATTACCGGTATTTTATACTCCGACTTTATCGCTGAGCAGGTAGCAAATCCGTTACCTTCCGCAAGCATTATATCAAGCAGTACAAGGTCAAACTGATTTTCCGAAAGTATTTCCAGTGCTTCAGATTGTCCGGTAGCGTTTTTTACGTCGAAACCCTCACGATGTAAAAATTCCGTCAGATTTTCTATTATATTCCTGTCGTCCTCAACAAGTAAAATTCTGTTCATGATAAACTCCTTATCCGGTTATCGCCTCTGACCAGTATTCATTATTATATATATCCGTGAAACGATACATTAATTTTACCTCGCCTGCTCCGACGTCAACATTACTTATCATCATATCATCAAGTACCGTCATACTCTCGCCGAGATAGTAACTATCCTGATACGTACCGTCGTAACCGTAAAAATCACACAGAAAATCAATCGTATCGCCGGTATTTATTTCTATTATATTTTTCGCTACCGTATCCGTTTCACTGTCGACGTAATCCGTTGACGCTCCTGCAATATATCCCGACGGGTTTTCATTATCGAACACTATTATTAAATTTACCCTGTCACCGTTCAGCATTGCCGGTACGTATCCGGTAATCGTGTAATCGTCACCTATTTCTGTAGTATCCGTATGGTAGTACGCTACAGGCTGTCCGTTTATCGCTAACCAGTTTCTGTCAGTATCCGGTATCAGATTTCCGTTATCGTCGAAACTGTATATATTATCAAGTCCTAAATCTATATAGCCGTTGCCGTCGTCGTAAAACATATTGAGGTCTATTTTATGGACAAGTTCCCATTGATTTTCCGGTAACGTCATGAAATAACCGTTTTCGTCCTGCTCCCATACGAGATTAGATGAATCAAAAAATTTCTCCGATACGTATTCATTTACGCTGTCCTGTGATATGGAACTGTCATCCATATACCCGATACTCTTTCCTGCGGAATTTCCTAAGAACGTATTTATCAGACCACCTATTATATCAATATTTCCGGCAGATACCGTATCACTGATAGTTCCGAACAGCAACGATATCGGCGTATTATTTCCGCTACTGTTCGCAACCTGTCCGCTTGTCTCGACTTTCGCAAACTGTCTGATACAATTTCCGTAACTCGAATCCATACCGATATTATTATAGATATTACACGCTGAATCAACATAAGACGTACGCTGATACGGAAAATATATTGATACTCCGTATGCATTAGTTATACTCGATGACGTACGGTTATATTTTACCGCTTCTTTCAGTGCTTTACTTAATTCTTTCGCCTCAGATGTTCCGACATTTTCCGCAAAATTTATCAGGTCTATCTGGTCAATTTTAGAACTCTGTGCAAATTCTCTTGTCTTATATCGTGCATCTGAAACACTCTGGTAATCGTTATTGACTATCTTATTACTTACAGACTGTGCAAAATTACTTAATTTTTCCGGTATCGTATGCGAAAATTCCGCTAAATCTATTACGGAAAGTGTAGTTTTCTGACCTTTACACTTCTGATTACAACGTGTTACAAAATCGTCTACTATATTTTTTCCTATATCGACGGTAGGCATTGAAGTGTTACCGCCTAATTTACTTAACCAGTCGGTATAGTACCAGCCTATACCTGGTTCGGTTTCCTCCGAGGCGATAAGATAATCTGCATAAGGGTCAAGCATGAACGCTGTTTCCGCAGTAGCCATAAGGCAAGCATCAAATCCGATAAAATCAAAAGTTATTCCGCCGTCCCTGAGTGCCTGACTTATCCCACCTAAGTTCATTGAACCACCCGATTTATATTTTTCGTCGTATCCGTATCCGCTTATCGATCCGCCACCATGATCCCATAATATCAACTCATTCCGATTTGCAGGGAAATTACTATTGCAATACTTTATAAATCCGGAAAGCGTTTTAGGGGCTGTCATTGATTTTGCACCGTCATCTGCAACGAGGTTCATAAGCTGACCGTTTTTTATCTGATAAATCTGATTGACAGACGAACTTATACCGTTTGAATGCCAGTCTGAACAGCCACCGGTATATATTATGATGTCGATATTGTTTCCGAGTGTAGCGGATTTCATTTCCTCAATGTCAGAAGATGCCATTTTATATTTTGATTCAAGGTCAGTTCCGCACATATATATCATTATCGTTATTTTGTCCTGATTATTGCCGAGTATCTGTGTACGCTTTGCTCGTGAACCTTTCGCTACAGTATTATCAACATTTGTTTCCGTACTCGCAGAATATCCGGAAGTATCGGGCTTTTCCTGATTTCCACCAAGTAATCCGCCTGCTCCGCCCTTGAAAAGTAACAGAAGTAACAGTAATAAAGCACTTCCGCCACCTCCGGCGACTGCTTTTTTCGTACCGCCTGACTTATTTTTTCCGGAATAATCCTGACCGCTGACTTGTCCGCTACCGAGACCGTCTCCCCTTTTATGAACACCTTTCCCACCAGATGTTACATTTTTTTCCCTTGAACGTGGTCTTTTCTGTTCCATAAAATTCCCCCTTTTATGTTTCGAGATATATTTCTTTAATACCTTTCTGAATATTTCCGGAAATTATAATATTGTTTAACATTGTGCTGTCATCTTCATATAAAACAACAAAATTACCATTTGCATAGAATGATACATCATGTATAATAAAACTTTCTGAAAAATTCTTTTCCAAGTATTCAAAGATTTCAGAACCATATTCTTCTAAATGAGGATTTAATTCTTCCATAAATTCGGAACATTTTTCAGTTATAAGTTCATGAAACTTTTTGTCCCAGTGAGCGAGATTATTATAAAAATCTTCCATAAGTAAAAGCGTATCTTCTGCACTTTCGTTTTTTTCGACGTACATAATGAACGTTATTCCTATATCATTCCAGTGAACATATGACAGATAACGTTTCAATTCTTTATAAAGAACCATTTTTCCGAATATTTCTGAATTTACATAAACTTCTCTTTTATATTCTTTCCACAGGGTTTCAAGAAAATCATTTCTTTCATTTTCTGAAATAACTTCTGTAACATAAAGACTATCCATACAGTAAGTATTTTTTTCATGGTTCTTGTCGGGAAGTCTGCCCTTTATTCTGTAAATACCGTCTTTCTTGAAATGTTTTTCTTTAGGATTACGGCAGTCAACCCACTTCATAAAGCTGTATTCTTCACTTGTGCGACCTGTTGCAGTTTCGATATATCCGAGAGTAGAAACAGTCATATCATAATAATCTTTTCCGAATACTACTGACGCAATTTCGGGACAGTTGTGACATAAAACTAAAAACTCTTTTTCCTCTTTAAGATAGCGTTCGTCAACATTTTCCGGTATGTTTTTCATGCCTATTCTTTTTCCTACCATAAATTTCCTCCTGTATTATTTTTAACTATTATATCATAAATTCAAGAAACTGTCAATAAAAGGACAGATAATAATATATCTGTCCTTGATTGTTTATATATTTTCGTTCTTGAGGGTTTCTATAAGATTATCCGATTTTATTTTTGTCATTGAGTAAAGCATTGTTGCGAATACTACCATAAATACGCTCAGTACCGCTATTGCTACAGCTTTCCACGGAATAAAGAAACCGTTATCAAAGCCGTTGTTTAGTGCAATGTGTATCAGATACGACATTCCGAAAGATACCGGCAATCCGAATATCAGCGATTTTGTACCGTACATCACGCACTCGTAATTCATCATTCTGCGGAGTTCCTTGTTAGTCATGCCGATTGAACGCAACATAGCAAATTCACGCCGTCTTAAAATTACGTTGGTGGAAATCGTATTGAATACGTTCGCACAGGCTATCAGCGATATTAATATGATAAATCCGTATGCGAATACTTTTATTATTGTAACTAAATTCTGTTCTTTTTCGGATTCTGCGGTTTCGTCGAATAATGATGTAGTATTAAAAGAATTTTCTTCAAGTTGTTGCTTTATGTTCTCGTACGTCTGGCTGTGATTATCGGATTTCATATAACAGGTCAATGTGTGACCGTCGAGACCTGCCGGAATAATTTTATCAATAAAGCTGTACGGATATACTAAACTCGGATAATATCCGCTGTATCTGTACCAGTATGGCATTTCCGTAACAACTCCGCCTACTTTGAAATCTGTTTTATCAGTAGCTTCTTCTCTCGTAAGAACTTTTACATCTTCACTGTCTTCAATGTTCCTGTAGATGTATGTTCTTACGCCGTCTTCCTCGTTGATACCGTCAAAATAGTAACCGTCAATATTTTTTTCGTCGTAACCGGTAAATTCAAATTCATCTGCCGTAAATATATACATATGTATATATTTTTCGCTGTCACGGTCAAATGTCGTCAAACCGTCAAAAGCAAGTGCTACAGGTTTTTCCGGATTCATGAACTTCTCTTCACTGAAATTGTTTTCTTCAAGGAGTTTCCGGAAAGATTCGTCATCTATGAACATAATATCTGTATATATATCTGACATCATATCTGAATTATCTTTGCTATATGAATTTACAAACATATCGGTAACATATTCTTTCAGTATATCTGACTGTACACTATATGACTTATAATATGATAAAGCTGTAGTATTTTCGTCTGATTTTAATATACCTACTAATTGGTCTATATCTGTATTATTGTTTTCTATATCGTAACCGCTTGAATAAAACATATATTTTATATCATATTTTGAACTATGGTCAAAAATATTTATAGACTTCATTATATATTCACTGAATGCCGATGCCGATATGAATAATACTATACTCATAAACAGGCTCATTATTGTGGCACGATATTTTTTCCTGCTCCGTCTGAAGTATTTCTGTGCTAACATTCCGGACATACCGAAAATTTTATATACAAATTTAGGCGTTCTTACGTCTTTTTTCGCTTTTATATCCTTACTCTGCCGGATTGCTTCTACTGCTGTTACTCGTGTGGCTCGTATAGACGGTATGAATGCGGAAATCATTACAGTTACCGCTGATATTATACATGATGCCAGTATAGCCCACGGAGTTATACACATTTTCATTGATATTCCAAAATCCGTTATATTTCCTACAATATCGCCGATTGATGATATTGTTATCCCTATCCCGATTATCCCGACTATTATTCCGGCTGGTATTCCTATCGCACTTACCACAAACGCTTCAAAGAATACCATTTTTCTTGACTGTTTTCTTGTCGCACCCAGTGATGACAGCAACCCGAACTGTTTAGTTCTTTCCGATACCGATATTGCAAAGGCGTTATATATAAGCGATACTGATGCAAACATTATCAGGAATATCAGAATCGCTATCATTGAATTGAACATCGCACGGAATCCCTCAAACTGTGTAACGCCTTTCAGCATAAGCATTTCATAATTGGTACTGAAATTCAGTTCTATTCCCTCTATGAAATTATATATATCTTTCGGATTTTTCATAGTAAAATATACTTTGTATGCCGTATCTGTATTATAACCATCGTCAAGGACTATCGCCGTATATCCGGGGGCGGAAAAGTTTTCAAATTCCGGACGTTCATAAAATCCGCATACCGTATACGTATGTTTTTCTTTCGGGATAAACTCTTCTTCTATGAAGTCTTCTTTGTAATCGCCTTTTTCGTAATATTCTATAAAATTATCGTTATCCTGATTTAGTATTCTGTCCTGATATACTCTGTCACCGGTTTCAAGTTCTATAGTATCGCCGATATTATACTGTATTCCGCCATGTGTTGCGAGATGTTCCGGAATAAGTATCTCGCCGGTACTGTCCGGATATTTTCCGGAAGTTATCTTTACTGATACCATATCGTCAAGGTTTCCTGACATCGACATTATATACAGATACGGTTTATATGGGCTTTCGCTGTCTATTTCCGCATACCCGATCTGTTTCATTATCGTATACTCGTCGACTTTATCTGATTCCGTTATCTGATTGATTTCTTCGGAACTTATATACGCTGTACAGCCATGCCATTTACCGCTTTTGTCTATCAGATACTCTTCAAGGTAATTATACATACTCGAATACGAAATCATTACTGCACATATAAGTGACGTTGAAAGAATTATACCGATTATCGTTACTATTGTACGGATTTTGTTTTTTCTCAGCGACTGCAAAGTTACTCTGTGAAATACATTCATTGTCGTATCACCTCGTCGCTGATAATTTTTCCGTCCTCTATGTCAAGTATGCGGTCAGCCTGTAAAGCTATGTTCTCATCGTGCGTGATGATAATAAGTGTCTGATTATACTTCTTATTTGACATCCGGAGCAGGTTCATAATTTCCTGACTGTTTTTACTGTCGAGGTTGCCGGTTGGTTCGTCCGCAAGTACTACCGCCGGTGCGTTCATTAATGCCCGTCCGATTGATACCCTTTGTTGCTGTCCTCCTGATAACTGATTAGGTAAATGATTCTCTCTGCCTTTCAGCTGAAATATTTCCAGCAACTCCTCCAGTCGCTCCTGATTTACTTCTCTGCCGTCCATCAGTACAGGTAATGTTATATTCTCCGTGACGTTCAGTACCGGTATCAGATTATAGAACTGATATACCAGTCCGACTTGTCGACGGCGGAATATAGCTAATTTTTCGTCGTTCTGTGCGTAGATGTCCTGACCGTTCATGTATACCTTACCACTTGTCGGCTTATCCACTCCGCCGAGTATGTGAAGTAATGTAGATTTTCCTGAACCTGAACGTCCGATTATCGCTAAAAACTCTCCCTGACTTACCGAAAATGTAACGTTACTTAATGCGTGGACTTCGTTTTCACCCTTTCCGTAAACCTTACATAAATTCTCTACTCTTAGTATTTCCATTTAATACACCTCTTTCCGTTTTATGAATATATTATATATTTCTATTGTTACACGTCAGTGACTGGAATATAACAAAATCGTCACATAAAAATAACCGGTTGTCATTTCTGACAGCCGGTCTGTATTTATTCGTTAAATTCCGTTGCAAGATATGATATGAAATCAAGTCTGTCGGGATTGTCCTGATTCGTCGACAGATACGCATAATAACTCAGTATCGCTGTTGCATCTGTAGCATCTACGAAATCGTCGACGTTTATATTTGCGGAACTTCTCTGTTCGTCCGTCATCTCACTCTCTCCACTCGTTGACATCACCGCATACTCCGACAGTACCGCAGAAGCATCTATCGCATCTATCATACCGTCGCCGTTGACATCACCGAGATTACGGTCAGAAACTACTATTTTCTGGTCTTTTAATTCCGGCGTGAAAGCTTCTGAATCACCATTATCATACCTGAAATATATTTGTGTAAGTCTCTGGTCTGGGTCATCTTCGGGTTCAGTGAGGAAGTAAATTCTGTAATTTCCGGCAGGTATTTCGGAATCAATATCGGCATTGAAGTATGCTATCGGGTAATCGTCAGTATTTTCACTGATGACTTCCAGTTTTGTTCCGGAATCCCATAAAAACGTCTTGAACGTTATATTTAATGTATTGTATCCTTTATTTAAACTTGAAATAAAATCGTGCGGTGAAGCGTATGCAGTAGTATCATTTTCAACGGCATCTTCGTTGAATTTTATGTAACTGCTTGCACATTTTAATTTAGGGGCAAGTACCCAGCAACTTTTTGATTCGTCCCTTACGTATATATTCACCTTTATTTTATCGTCACCGGTGAGATTGTTTTTATTTATGTATACTGTACCGTCCGGAAGTACGGAAATTTTTTCGTTATCCTCTACCTCGAGATACATTACCGGCAAATATCCCTCTTCAGGGTCTGCGTATGCGGTACACGGTAACATTGCCGTCGCCGATATTAAAATTGCGGTCATTAAAGCAGATATTTTTTTCATTTTTGTTTAACCCTTTCTTTTTATCCTATTCAGAGAATTTCCGTCATTCTCAGTACTATATCCGCTACCCTTTTAGTAGCTATCTTCTCGAACTCGTCAAATGACATTGCACCGTCATCATCTGCGTTATCGGATATGCAACGAACGCTTACATACGGTTTTTCATTCAGATAACAGCAGTGTCCTACAGCGGCACTTTCCATATCTACCGCATAAGGATTAAGTCTTGACTGTATTTTCGCCTTGATTTCGTTACTCGATATGAACGCCTCTCCTGATACTATTTTGCCACGGAAACTCTTTACTGAAAATTCTTTACATACCTGCTCAGCGGTTTCAATAAGCTTTTCGTCAGCCCTGAACACCGCACAATATGGCGGATAGTCATTGAGGAAATGCGGGTCAAGGTCATGTGGAAGTACTTCTGTAGAAATGACTACATCACAGACCCTTACAGCGGTATTCATACCTCCGGCGATTCCCGTATTTATTACGCAGTCGGGATTAAAGTTATCAATCATAACCTGCGTACAGAGTGCGGAATTTACTTTTGCTATACCACAACAGGAATTTATTATAGTTTTCCCCTTATACTCGTTGACGTAAAACTCAAAGCCGGAAATCTTTCTGACTTCCGCAGTGCCGAGAGTTTTTCTTATGTCGGCGAGTTCGGACGGCATAGCACCTATTATTGCTATTGTCTTCATGTTTTCATGCTCCTTTTTTAATATTTTATTTAATTATAACACGTATCTGAACATAAGTCAACATTAAATCCACAGAAAAAAATTTTTTTTGAAATTTTTTTGTAAAAGGGTTGATTTTTCTGTAACAGTGTGTTATAATATATACATCAGTTACAAGTTAATATTCTGCCTTGTTCGAGTAATTATAGTTTTTTATAATCCAACACATCTCATCAGGGAATCCTGCTCCGGTTGTGGATTGCAGACCTCCCGACTTACAGATACTTTTTCTGTCTGCGGACGAAGGGAGCGTGAAGCATTCGGGCGTTTACCCACCTGCTTCGTGCGGGTTTTATGCACTATATGACGGCAAGGCGGATTATTTTTGTATGGAGGTAAATTATGTTCGCTGAATTATTTGAAAATGTAATATCTATGTCTCCGATTATTACTGTAATTCCTATGATACTCGTTATACTTATAGTTAAAAAATCCGTAAACAAAATCAGACTTAAAAAATTCTGTGTTATCGGATTTTTTGTCTGTATGGCGTGGGCTGTACTTTCAGAAGCTATCCTGTATACCGACGCTATACAAATTGTCGAAGATATAGCCGAAGTTATGGGCGGATTATTTTTTGCACTGTTTTATTATATAGTACAGGCTTTCTGCTTTACAGGCGGTATTACTCTTGCTGTGACATACATAATTCTGACAATACACAATGAGGGTAAATATGAAAAAATTCAGGATAAATTTTAAACTTAAAAATATAAACGATATTGCACCATATGGCGATAATACTACAGATTGGTTTCTGCTTACGGACGGTACGCTTTATATACAGGTAGGAGACCACAAAATATATGAATACTCCGATTCCGCACGGGATTTCTTTAAATGCAACATAAAATACAATGAGTATTATTTAGCAAGATTTGATACCGATTTTACGGAAATTTTCCGGTTTATCCGTGAACCGATTCCGGAAATTCTTTACGATAATATAGATACGTTTGAAGATATTACGGATTTATGGAAAAATATGTATGAAGACAAACCAGATGATATATTTGATGAATTATACAATACGCTTACTGAATGGTACTATATGCAACATACATTTAATTCTGCACATCTTGTAGGTGGTCCACATATAGGACTTTTCCGGTGTGGTGACAAAATCAAAATCCTATGGAAAAGCTATGATGATGCCATACTTGAAAACGGTGAAAATATATGGACTTCCCCGAATGGTGTATATGAAATGTACTGGAATGATTTCATTAAAGAGGTTGAAAGTTTTTTAAGGAAATACCGTCGGGCTATGGATTTACGGACTGCCTTTATCTGTAAAAACGGTCTGTCACACGCAGAAATTGATATAAAACATCTTCTTCATAGTAATTGTAACAATAACATAATATTACGACAAAAGTTACAGTTACTTCTTTCCGACGATTACGAAAAAACTGACTTTAAACAGATACTCACCATTTACGATAAAATGAGGGAGGAAATCAATGAGCAGGAGTTACAGGAAATTTCCGGTAGTTAAAGACCGTTGCAGAACATCTAAAGACCGTTTCAAGCCTAAAACATATGCTAATCGTGCTGTACGTCGCTATGACGATATGCCAACAGGAAAATCATGTTTTTTTAAAAAAATATATTGCAGTTGGTTTATATCAGATTACCGTTTTATTATTGCACCGGACGAAAAAGAATTTAAAAGACGTTGGGAACAAAATTACTCTTTACGCTATATAAGATATTCAGATAATTTTAAGGAAGACCTCTATCAATGGAAAAAATATTACATATTTAAATAATTAATAATAATCCGGAGCAGGTAAACTCCGGATTTTTTTATATATCTATTTCAATTGCCCTGCCTGCTCCGAGGCTCGCCTGACAGTCAATATATCGCTGATTTGAACTGCCACGGAATTTTATAGTCCAGTCCTTTAACTCCTCGACGTATTTTCCGTCAATCAGTATATCCGTCACGGAAAGTAACTCGTTCCAGTGCGGATTGTTTCCGTTATAAAGTTCCTCGAATGTATAGCCGGTATACGTCGTGATGTTAAGTCCGAGTGACTTTATTTCCTTACCTAATCCGGCGAGTACGTGTGCCTGACAGAACGGCTCTCCACCACTGAACGTCACGCCGTCAAGTAGCGGATTGGACTTTATTTTTTCAAGTAATTCTTCTGTATCTGTCAGAGTACCGCCGTTGAAATCGTGAGTCTGCGGATTATGACACCCTTTACAGTCATGCGGACAGCCTTGTGTGAATATCGTGAATCTTATGCCGTCGCCGTCAACGATTGAATCGTTGACAGTTCCGGCTATTCTTATTTCAGACATTATGTTTCACTCTGTCATGTTCTTCCGCACGTTTACCATTATTGAAACGGTCAAGCGTTCCGACAAGATAACCTGTTATACGTCTGATACGGTCAAATGAAACGTTTCCTGAATTTTCACGTCTGCCACAACATGGACACGTTTCCCCGATAATTCCGGTATATCCGCAACATGGGTCACGGTCTACAGGGTGATTTATCGCACCGTATCCTATTCCCGATTCCTTCATACAACGTACTATCTTCTCGAATGCGTTCAGATTCTCTAACGGGTCTCCGTCGAGTTCGATATAACTGATATGTCCTGCGTTCGTGAGTTCGTGATATGGTGCTTCTATCTTTATCTTCTCAAACGCACTTATCGGATAGTATACTGGTACGTGAAATGAGTTCGTATAATAATCCCTGTCCGTTACGCCCTCGATTATGCCGTATCTCTTAGCGTCCATACGTACAAAACGTCCGGAAAGTCCTTCCGCCGGTGTCGCAAGAAGTGAGAAGTTCAGACCTGTTCTCTTTACTTCTTCGTCTACACGCTTACGCATAGCGGTTATTATCTCAAGTCCTAACTCTCTCGCTTCCTCACTCTCGCCGTGGTGTACGCCAATTAACGCCTTTAACGCCTCCGCAAGTCCTATGAATCCTACCGATAATGTACCGTGTTTCAGTACCTCTTCTATACTGTCGTCCGGTGACAGCTTATCGGAATCAATCCATATCCCCTGACCCATCAAGAACGGAAAATTACGTACTTTTTTCTGACATTGTATCCGGAATCTGTGCATCAACTGGTCAATTGTCAAATCCATCATGTCTTCAAGCATATCGAAAAATAATCCTACATTATGATCCGCTTTTATCGCAAGTCTCGGTAAATTTATCGACGTGAAACTTAAATTTCCCCTGCCTGTTACTATCTGACGTGTCGGATCGTAATTATTTCCTATAACTCGTGTACGGCATCCCATATACGCTATTTCTGTATCGGGGGTTCCCTCTTTATAGTACTGGTAGTTAAACGGAGCGTCTATAAATGAGAAGTTCGGGAAAAGTCTTTTCGCCGATACCCTGCAAGCTAACTTGAATAAGTCGTAATTAGGGTCTGTCGGATTGTAATTTACGCCCTCTTTTATCTTGAATATGTGTATCGGAAAAATAGGGGTCTCACCGTTACCTAATCCGGCTTCCTGTGCGAGAAGTACGTTCTTTATTACCATTCTGCCCTCAGGTGATGTATCCGTACCGTAATTTATAGAACTGAACGGTGTCTGAGCTCCTGCTCTGCTGTTCATCGTATTGAGGTTATGTATAAGTGCTTCCATTGCCTGATACGTCGCACGGTCTGTCTCACGGACTGCATTCTTTACCGCAAATTCCTGTATCTTCTTTGCCGTTTCGGAATCCGTATACTTTATGAGTAATTCAAATTCCTTTTCCTGATAGCCGTTATCATTCGCAAGTTCGGGGAGCAGGTTATATTTTTCCGCTATCTCTTGCCGTATACTCTCCGATACCTCAAATTCATTTTCTACTCCGCCTATAAGTGACAGTGCTCTTGCTACATTCTGTACGTATCTTGCCGTATACGTCTTCTTTACGCCGTCAGACATCGCATAGTCAAAAGTCGGCACGCTCTGTCCACCGTGCTGGTCGTTCTGATTCGACTGTATCGCTATACAAGCCAGTGCGGAATAACTTGAGATGTCATTTGGTTCTCTTAAAAATCCGTGTCCGGTTGAAAAGCCGTTTGTGAAAAGTTTCTTTAAATCTATCTGCGTACAGGTTGTAGTGAGTGTGTAGAAATCGAGGTCATGAATATGTATATCGCCGTTACGGTGTGCCTTCGAGTGCTTCGGGTCGAGTACGTACATTCCGTAATACTCCTTGGCGGATACCGAACCGTATTTTAACATCGTACCCATTGCCGTATCACCGTCAATATTTGCGTTCTCACGTTTTATATCGCTGTCCTTGGCGGAACTGAATGTAAGTTCATTGAGTACGCACATAAGATTTGTCTTCATTTCTCTCGAACGTGTTCTCTCATACCTATACAGTATGTACGCTTTCGCCGTTTTTGCGTGTCCGTGTTCGATAAGGGTTTTTTCTACTAAATCCTGTATCTCCTCAACGGTCGGCACTTTTCCTGCGTTCTCGTTCTCGTAGATTCTGCATACCTCTACTGCTATTTCCATAGCGGTGTTGAAGTCAGTGCCTCCGCATGACTGTGCAGCTCTGTATATGGCGTTGGCGATTTTCTCGATATTGAACGGCACTTTTCTGCCGTCCCTCTTCATAATATGAATTATCATTTAGCATTCCTCCGGCTACAAGATATTGTATGTCTCTTTACGTGTGCATATATTAGTATAATCCAAATATCCGGAGTTGTCAATTGTAGGATTTGACGATAATATTATATATTTTTTCTCACTTTTTGTATATATTGCTTTATTTCACATTTTTAAAAATAACTTTTCAGCTATATTACGTTGATTTTATAACATAATAAAAACAATCGCACACTACAATATATAGTAGTGTGCATAAAAAATCAGGCAATATGAGTTATTATATATTCTGTCACTGCTTTATACATATCTTCTGTGAACTTATGTTCTTCCGCTGACCAGTATTCTTCTTTCAGGTTTCCGTCAACGGATTTCAATGCTGTGCTTGTATCTATACAGTAAACGTTGCACGAATTTGCCATAGCCAGTAACTGTTCATTATATGTGTTTATCAGCTCATTTGTTACCGGTGCGGAATCGTATCTCACAGGTGGTATCTGCATGATATATATATTCATTGCCGGTAATGATGCCGTCAGATTACTTACGAGTTGCTTATAACTTTCAAGCATTGTCTCCGTCTCGCTTGTGCCTATATCGCTACCAAGCATAAAGTATACATTTTCCGGCTTCTTGATTTTTAATGTGTCGTATATTGTTACAGCTCCGTAATTACTTTCTACTTTCGCCGTCGTACAGTTTGAGGCGTTCAGTGAGGAATCCCCTATAACGTCTTTCAGTGCGGTATGCTCTCCGATTTCAAGTAACGTAGAATCCGTTATAAGACAGCAGTTATCAAAATACGTATGGTCTGCCGGTGCGGACTGCGGGACGGGGTTTGTTACTGGTGCTTTCTGTACCGGTGCTTCTTCCTGTACGGGTTCTTCTTCCTGCTCCGGTTCTTCCGGGTCGTCAGCTTCTGAATTGTCTATTACCATCTCCGCATTGAACTCGTTTCTGAAAAAATCTTCATTCACATTAACAGCCGTCATATACAGTGCGAAACAGGCGGTGAATGACAGAACGAATATTACAAGCATTACGCCGAAATTAAACCTTACTTTCGGTCTTTTTAAATTCTTTGATTTTTTATTTATATTCTTATCCATAATATCTCCATTTATAAAACATCTGTTCTTTTTTTACATTATTTACCGTACATCTAACGGCTATATATTATTATACCGTGTTTACAGATTTTTTTCAAGGGGTTTTTTAGTATTTTTATTTTTAACTTAATATCCGTACTTGACTAACTCATAATACCATGATATAATTAAAATAATATAAAATTTGAATCAGATTCGGAGGTTTATTTATGATTTGTCTGAAATGCAGAAAACCTATGCTTGCCGGTGAATTCCGTATGGAATTACACAGCGTGAATGAAGGTATATATTACGCCTAC
This sequence comes from Ruminococcus sp., assembly GCA_029055625.1. Classification (GTDB taxonomy): domain Bacteria; phylum Bacillota; class Clostridia; order Oscillospirales; family Ruminococcaceae; genus Ruminococcus. The sequence goes on from JAIDCY010000150.1 coordinate 18,887, forward strand.
CCTATGGCGACGTGGTACAAGGACGGTAAAAAATTCTGCGAAACTCCACAGAATAAAACGCTCGGCTTTTACTGTGCGGACTGTGGCGTACTTATCGGGGCTTTCCAGTATACTAAACCTGTAAATTTTATCGGTCGTTTCGATGAGGATATTGATGATAATATAGACGTCCTGCCGGTGAAAAGATGTTTACAATGTGGTGCGGAAATCGATATTGATTATCCACGCTGTCCGAAATGTGGCTTCCTCTATGAAGCAATCTGATACTTGATAAGGAGTGTATACGATGCCCGACAAAAAAAATACCAAGAAACATAAAAAATATTATCTTGTGGATTACGAAAACGTACACAAAACAGGTCTTAACGGCATTGGCGAACTCGAAAAAAACGACAATGTTATTATTTTCTACAGTCAGCACGCTGATAAATTACCGTTCAGTCTGCACAGTCAGATTATCGAGACCAAAGCTGAAATTACATACTTTGAAGTGGATACCGTCGGTAAAAATGCCCTCGATTTTCAGCTTTCGTCGTATATAGGTTACGTACTCGGTAAACATACTAAATGTATATGCTATATTATCAGCAAAGATAACGGTTACGAAAATGTATGTAATTTCTGGCGGAAACACGGCAGAAAAATATGTCTCGTGCCTGATATATCACAGTGCAAGAAGTTCGCCGGTATCAAAAAATCTGACATAAAAGCCATACTTACTGAAAAGGGTCTTGAAAAAAATGACATCGAATTTGTCAGAAAACTTGTTATGGATAACGTCGAAAGATACGATATTCCCGTCCCTAAAATAAAATGCATCATAAATCAGGAACTTTGTCGTCGGTTCGGTGGCGAAAAAACCAAGGAAATCTACGCATCAGTAAAACAGTTCATAAAATAAGGAGTTTATATTATGTCGGATAACAACATCACAGAAAAATTTCAGCGTATTAACTACTATCTTATCGACTATGAAAACGTACACCAGACCGGTCTTAACGGTATTGAAAATCTGACCCCTCTTGACAGGTTAATTATATTCTATACAGAAAATGCGGAATCCCTTACTTTTCCTGTATACGAAAAACTCGTTGCCTGTAAAGCGGAAATTCAGTTACATAAAGTAAAGTGTGGTGGTAAAAATGCCCTCGATTTCCAACTTGCTACATTTTTAGGTTATGTACTCGGTAATAATCCCGATACGGAATGTCATATTATCAGCAATGATAAGGGTTACGAATATGTACTTAATTTCTGGAAGGAAAAAAATGTAATTATATATATATCGTCCGACATTGCCGGTAACGTCAGACAGGCTGTACCTCAGATTGCTTTATCTCCTGTTCCGGTAACTACCGTAAATTATGTACCGGTTTCCGAAACGGATTTTAATAATGCCGTAAAATTACTGAATCTCTCTGAATCCGATAAGAAAAAATTACTCACTATCTGTAATGGTTCGACTGATATAACCCCCGTCAACAAACGACAAACTCAGATAAATAATGAAATCGGCAGGGTATTCGGTTCAACTAATCAGAAAATTTACTACAAAGCAATCAAACCTCTAATAAAATAGGAGCACTGATTTTATGAAAAATTACTTTTTTATCGACTATGAAAGCGTACATCAGAACGGTATGAACGGTATTGAAAAACTCACGGAAAATGATAAGGTAATTATTTTTTATACCCCTGCAAATGAAACTCTTTCTTTCGCTCTTTATAAAAAAATGATAAGTTCTGATGCGGTTATAGAACTTTACCGGGTACAGAACGGTGGTAAAAATGCTGTCAATTTCCAGGTTTGTACGTTTATAGGTTACATACTCGGAAACATTCCGGAAGCTGAATGTCATATTATAAGTAATGATACGAGTTACGAATACGTACTGAATTTCTGGAAAGAACGTAATACGGAAATCAGTATGTCATCTGACATACTTAAGATTATACAGAAAAAATCTGTCGTAAATGCTCCCGCTCTGAACGCTTTTGAAAAAATCCTGATTCTGTTCAGGCTCTCTGAACAGGACAAACTGTTACTTCTCGATATTATCCGGAAAGGTGAAAAAATGTATTCATATTCTGATTGTCTGTACGTAAAAGGCGAAATTTCAAGAAATTTCAGTCCCGAACTTTACAACGCTATCAAACCTTATCTATTAAAAGGAGAATCATTATGAATAATCTTCCTAATACCAGTCAGATACCTCTGAACAGAAAATATTTTATCGTCGATTTCAACAGCGTTAATGAAAACGGTCTCTACGGTATAGAAGATCTTACGGAAAATGATAATCTTATCGTATTTTTCGTAAAAGGTGAATCAAAAGTTGATTTTTCACTACTTTCAAAGTTACATTCGTGTCACGCAAATGTGACTATGAAAGAAATCGAAAATAAAATTCTGATTCCGCTTGTTATCTCTATGTATATAGGTAGCATAAGCAATAAAAATCCTGATATACATCTTGTATGCAACAACGGCGATATTTACGTAAAATCTGCGGAAATAGTAAGCAAGGATATTAAAATATCACTACAGCGTAATATTTCCGGCATTGAACCACCACCGCCACCTGCTCCGGAAAATACTATTGACGAATTTCTAAAAATACTTTCAGAACAGCAGAATATATCCGAAACTGAACCACCGAAAAATAATCTCAATATAATTAAAAATGTCCTTTCAAGTTTCAATCTTTCAGTTGATTGTGAAATGCAATTAGAAAATTGCATAAAGTCAATAAAAAGAACAGACGGTATTCATACTAAAGAAACAAAAATAAAGGAAATTTTGCATTATTATGATATAAATATTACTACTCGTAAAAAGATTTTTAATGCTATAGAACCGTATATATAAGCGGTTAATAT
>JAIDCY010000151.1 GCA_029055625.1 Ruminococcus sp.
CATTAATACATTCCTCCTAGTTTGAATATTTCTAAAAATTTTTGAAAAAATTTTCAAAAAAGACTTGACAAATCCACGAAAACGTGGTATAATAATATACAGAAAGGAGGGAAAGCGAATGAAAACCAGCGAACTTAAAAAAATTCTTAAAAAAGGCGGTTGTTATATTTTACGTAACGGTTCAAACCATGATATATGGTACAGTCCTAAAACCGGAAAACAATTTCCGGTTGACAGGCACAAATCAAAAGAAATAGCAACTGGCACGGCAAATGGAATTCTTAAAGATGCGGGGCTGAAATAAGCCCCCCCTTCGGGGTAACATTCGCTTTCCCTTAAAAAAATAATAGGAGTTGATTTTATGCCAAAATATGTTTATCCGGCAATTTTTACGCCTGAGCCAAATGGTCTGTTTTCGGTTGATTTTCCTGACGTTTCAGGATGTTACACAAGCGGTGAGTCTTTGATAGATGCTATGGAAATGGCTGAAGATGTGCTTGCTATGATGCTTTGTTTTATGGAACAGAAGGGCGAGTCTATACCATCCGCAACGCCAATCAAAGACATCACAACAACTGGTGACAGTTTTGCAACATTGATTATTTGTGATACTACCGACTATCCACTTTTGGAGTGTGAACCTGATGAACAATAACATAAAAGAAATCAGAGAACAAAAAGGCTTGACACGTAAGGAATTAGCCGAAAAATCAGGCGTTCACTACAAAAAAATTACTGACTATGAAAACGAATATATCGACATAGAAAATGTAACCGTTAAAAATCTCTACAAAATTGCCACTGCTCTTGAATGTACTATTGATGCATTGTTAAACTGAAAAAAGATACCGTTCAGATAAATCTGGGCGGTGTCTTTTTATTATTTTTCTGTCAACGTACCGGAGTAGTTTTTTCCGTCGGCAGAAAGTGTGACGTTCACAGAATTTTTACTGGTAGTCGTGTAGCCGTCATCATATACGCCTAAAGTGTTCGGAATACCCGATATTTCGCTGATATTGAAAGCATTTCCGGACGAAAACTGCGGTCTCGCACAGTAGTGACAGTGACTTCCGGTGGAATACCCCGTATTGCCTTCAACACCGAGAACGTCCGTAATTTTTACCGTATCACCGACTTTTACACGAATTTCCGAAAGATGCCCGAAGTAGTAGTAATTTCCACCAGTACTTCTGATACACACGTACTGACCGAATCCCTGCGAGTGATTGGCAGAATTTTCCCAACCGGCATAATGAACCGTTCCGTTCACGGTGCTGTGAATTTCCTTACTGTCCAGACCAACAAGGTCTAAACCATCGTGTGCCTGTCCTCTAAATTCCTGCGTAACCTGAAATTTCCCCATATATGGTGAGTTCATTTTTTATTCTCCTTTTCTGATTTTGTTTTTTCGTACTGAGTACCGAAGTAAAAAGCGATTATCGTCGTAAATACGGTCAGAAACTGGTCTGATGTCACGCTCCCTTTTAAAGCCTGGATGCCGAAAATCAGCGTTAAAAAGAGCGTTACCAGTGACTTTACGTCAATAAGTTTTGTGATTTTCTTTAACACTGAATCACCCCGAAACTACAATAATTTTTCTGACTGTAAATACCGGATTGGCTGTATTGACTTTCAGTCGGATATAATAATTTCCGTTTTCAACAGCTGAAATCAGTCTGAAATTCGCCGAAATATACGACGTACTGACCGCATAAAATGCCGGTATTGCTTCAAAATCTGTTGTTTTCTGAATCATAAAATTAGCTTCCGGAATTATTTCAGCAGTCATTGCATCACCGTCCGCAGAACAATTATAATCGACAATCAGAATACTTTTATCGTTTATTTCAACAGTTTTGGAACATATCGCTGTAATATCCGCACCCCACCCGAAAGAGTTTGAAAACCGCATAGAATAGCCGTTTTTTTCATTACAGAATGTTGTGTTTTTAACTGCTGTTTCATCAAAAGAAAAAACTTTGTCGTCCCAGTAAGAACACTTAAAATTCCATAAATTCTTGTATTTTTCATGGTCTGAATTATCGAAAAGAGTTGTGATTTTCAGACTTCCGCCACCAGTCTAGATTGTGGAAATCAGGTTGTTTAGGTTTGAAATTTGGTTCTGCAAAGTCGATATTTCACCCGATATAACTTTATTCTGTACCGGATTTTCAGATGTTCCGGAAAGTTCTGAGTCAACTGTTACAGAAATTTTACCACCTGAAGCACCATTTAAACCCTTTAAATTAGGTGTTTCAAAGGAATTTGTTTTGTCTGTAATCAACAGTCTGTAAGATGTTTCTGTGTTTTCAAGAACTTCTATTATCGGCGAAAATCCGTCAACACCGTCAGTACCTTTTTCGCCAGTCAGACCGGTATCACCCTGTTCACCTTTTTCGCCTTTCAGCGACATGATAAAATCCGTTTCCGTACCAGTATTTCCGAGCGAAAGCCATATTTCATAAGCAGAAAATCCGGTATCTCCCTTTTCACCTTGAATAACAGTCGTGTCCGGAATTTCCGGCAGTCCCTCACCGACAGCACTTTCACGCACAATAATATCGGAAAGTTCGTATTTTATGACCAGCTCATCACTTTTAATGCCTCGGATTTCAAGTTTAAGAACTCCTGAAACAGCTGTGAAATATTCGTCAACCGTCCACGTAAGAAATATTGAATTGTCCTCAATCTGCTTTCTGAGTGTCTGTTCAGTAAGATTTCCGGAAGAATTTACCGCACGCAGAATAAAATTACATTCCGACAAGTCAACATTATGGTAATTTTTTGATATTTCAAACGTCAGATAATCAGCGTTTTTTTCGCCAGTTGCAAGCAGATGACGAACACACGACATATCAATATATTTCTGATTTGCCTTTAAAATCATTCTCCACCTCTTGAAATATTTTCCTGAATATCGTTGATTTGTTGCTGAAGCCGGTTTATTTTGGTGTATGCCAAATCCTTGACCTTAGCTGCCTGTGAACGTTTTGCAGAAACTGATAATAACCGGTTGTCTTTTCCTGCACACGTTAGATTTGTTCCGTTTCTGAACTGCCATTTTATTGAAGTCACTACCGAAGACCTGCCGTCCGGAAGTCTGATTTTCTGACCCAGTCCGAAGTGTTTTCTTCCATGATATTTCAGCTTGAAAGGTCTAAAATAATTGGATATTCTGATAATTTCTCCATACATTGCATTAACAATTTCATATACGCATTTACAGTCTTTGTCATGATTTTCATGTTCACGGTAACAATACCAACCGTCCTTGAACGGATTGTCGCTTATATCTATAGTGATTCCGCCATTGTTGTTATGCGTTTCACACCATCCTCCGGTATAAAATTCACAGTATACACGACTGAAATTCAGCACAAAATCGGCAATTTCAAGCGTATTCAGTTCCACTTCGTCATAACTGATTTCTATAATATTTTCATCATAAAACTGTCCTATTTTGATATATGCTTCATGGTCGCCACCCTGAACATAAGATTCGTGAAATCCATCCTGTTTATAGTAAACGAACGCAAAACCACAGGCAAGTTCGGCTATCCACGAAACATAATCACGAGGATTTTTTGTGGAAATTTCGCCAACTATTTCAGATGGAAGCAGACAATATCCTATATTATTGTCATTATCGTTATTAATAATATCGTTATTATATATATTTTAATTCAGTAATTCCATTTAAAGTATAATTTGTCTGTTCAATTATAATTTTAAAAGAATCATTTAAAGTATTGCGAAACTCAGAAAGTTTGTTATATATTAAATTAGATGTTTTATCATCATTTGTACTATAATTCACGTTGTCAAGCCAAATCATCGCATCAGAGGCGGAAATTGTGTAAATATAATTGATTTTCGTTGCAGATGTTACCCAGAAAACACCTCTGAAACGAACGGATTTATCATTTATTGCCGTTTCTTCGTCTCCGAACCACGAAAAAACATTGATTTTTGAGCCGATTATGTTAAATGAATTAGTTCCCTGAAGTCTGAATTTAGCTGAAAGCTGACTTGAATTTACACCACCAAGTGAAAAACTGCTGTCATCCATGCATTTTTCGGCTATACTAAGCGAATTTTGAATAATATCATTTTCGCCGATATGTCGCCAGTTCTGTTCATTAGGGAGTAAGATTTCAAGCCGTGCGTGTTCTTCGATTACCATTTTTACACCTCCTCAATCGTGAATGAAACCGCATAAAATAGCGGATTATCAGCCATTATTTTCATAACCGTTATATCAGATGTCACAGTAAAAATTCCAGAAAATAATTCGTTTCTGTATGGTGTTTTGTACTCACATAAAAATTCAGGATTTTTTACTATATTCATAAAATATTCATATTCTCCGCTGTATTCTGTGTAATCAGGTGGAAGTCTGATACCGCCGTAAAGTTCTGCAGTAACGGAAATCCGTTTTTGTGCATTCTTACAGGATAAATTATCGTATTTCCACGTTCGCCTGTATACTGATTTTTTATCGAAAATTCAGACAAATCGTACTGTGAAATTCTTGCCAGTTCAAAAAAAGTCTCATCATTTTCCGAAGATTTTATTTTAAGATAAGCCATTATACGCTTACACCTCCTGACATCGCATTCGCCTCGTCAATCGCTGAAATTACAAAATCCTTTATTTCCGTATCACCGATAAAAACGCTTATTTTCGGACTAAATTGCGTATTCTGCGGAACGTCTGCCCTGTTGTTTTCAGACTTTTCCGGAGTAGTCTGAATCTGCCCGAAAATTTCTGAATACTGCGGTACAGAAACGCTTCCCATACCCGAAAGTATCGCCTCAAACTGCGAAATAAAATTATCGGCGTTTAGGGTAATCATAAGTTCGTCAAGCTGTGACTGTATTTCCGTTGTGATGCGTTCGTCATCAAGTTTCGGAACATCTTTTACAGGTGCAAATTGTCTTAAAATTTCAATCTGCTGAGTGAACATTTTGTCAACTGACACGTGAGTATCAGGCATTTCCGATATTTCCGGACTATCAAACTGAATTGGTTTAGGCTCTGAAATGCTGATTTCAGAGGATTTCACGGCAATTTCAGACTGTTCAGGAAGTTCAAGAGGTTCTATTTCAGGAGTTTCAAACTTAACTGTCGGAGGTTCTGAAACGCTGATTTCCGGCGAATTTACGGAAATTTCAGATTGTTCAGGAAGTTCAATCGGTTCGATTTCCGGACTGTCAAGCTTGACAGTCGGAGGTTCTGAAACACTGATTTTCGGCGTTTTTACGGTGATTTCTGACTGTTCAGGAATTTTAAGCGGTTCGATTTCCGGAGTTTCAAGATTGACCGGCTGAGGCTCTGCAACACTGATTTCCGGCGATTTCACGGCAATTTCAGACTGTTTAGGAATTTCAATCGTTTCAAATTCCGGAGCATCAAACTTAACCGTCGGAGGTTCTGAAACGCTGATTTCCGGCGAATTTATCTCAATTTCCGACTGTTCAGGAAGTTCAATCAGTTCGATTTCCGGAGTTTCAAACTTAACCGTCTGAGGCTCTGAAACGCTTATTTCAGGGGATTTCATGGAAATTTCAGATTGTTCAGGGATTTCAAGTGGTTCTATTTTTGGTACTTCAAATTTAACCAGCTGAGGTTCTGAAACGTTAATTTTCGGCAATTTTACGGAAATATCAGACTGTTCAGGAATTTCAAGAGGTTCTATTTTTGGCACTTCAAATTTGACCGGCTGAGGTTCTGAAACGTTTATTTCAGGCGTTTTTTACTGAAAATTCAAACTGTTGAATTTTCGGAATTTCAAGACGTTCTGACAGATTTTCAAGACTGCTGTTTATGTCGTTCGCCGTTTCATAGGACGTATCATCAACACCGACCGCAACGCCTGGTAACAGCCACTGACCGATTTCTTCACGCATCAGCCTTGACGGTGAATGAATACCGAAAAAGTCCTTGAAACCTTGCCAAATCTGTTCGCCGGTCTCTTTGATTGAATCCCATACTGCACCAAGACCGTCCACCAATCCTGCGGCTATGCCTTTCAGAATATCAGCACCGAGTGAAAGCCAGTCAACGTCTTTTATCGTGTCCCAGATTGCCGAAATAATCAGCGGAATTGCCTCTATAATGTCCGGAATTGCCATTACAAGACCTCTGATTAACTCTGTTATCAGTCTGATTCCTGCCTCAAGAATTGTCGGCAAATTCGCTATAATTCCGTCAAAAAACTGTTTTACAATCTTTATCGCCGCCTCAATCAGCAACGGAAGATTTTTAATCAGACAATCGACAAGCGTATTCAGAATTTCAATGGAGGCATCAATCAGCATTGGCAGATTTTCGACAATTCCATTTATCAATGCCATAATTATTTCAATCGCCGCCGAAATAATCAGCGGTAAATTCTCTGTAATCGCCGAAATCAAAGCATTCAGGATTTCTACTGCCGCACTCACGATAACGGTTAAATTTTCGATAATTCCGTTGACTAATGCCATTAAAATTTCAACACAAGCCGTTAAAATAGGCTCTAAATTGCCGATTATAGCCGAAATTAAGGCATCTAAAATGCTGATTGCACAGTCGATAAGCATCGGCAGAACGGCTATAATTCCGTCAATCAGACTTGTCAGAATCTGTGGTGCAAATTCAAGAATTGAAGTTAAAGCTGTTGCAAGATTATCGACAAGCGTCGATAAAATATTGACAGCAAGTTCAAGAAGTTGCGGAAGTGCCAAAATTACGCCATTTATCAACATTTCAAGAATCTGTGGTGCAAATTCAAGAATTGAAGTCAAAGCCATTGTAAGATTATCGACAAGCGTTGATAAAATATTGACAGCAAGTTCAAGAATCTGTGGAAATGCCGAAATTATGCCGTTTATCAGGTTTTGCAGAATTTCAATTCCTGAATTTGCGATTTCCGGAAGATGTTGTGAAATTCCCTGAATAATCGGAAGTGCTGTTTCAATCATTTTCTGACGTGCATTTAGAAAACCGTTAATCAGATACTGCAGTATTTCACCGGATTTTGCCTGAATTTCCGGTAAAATCGCTGAAACTGCCTTTATCAATCCGCCTAAAATAACAGAAAATATCCCTTTCAAACTGGAGCTTGCATTTGAAATACCGCTAATAAAATTCTGAATCATTTCAGTGGCTTTTGCGACGATTTCCGGTGCATTTTCCTGAATAGTTTCGGAAAAACGCCGCATTATTCCGGAAAATTCCGCCCTGATTACAGGCAATTGTAAAGTTATTCCGTGTGCAAGGGAAGCTACAATTTTTGCACCAGTCTCGATAATTTTCGGGAAAATTTCAGAAATACTTTTAACTATTCTTAAAGAAATTTCCGAAAAAATCTTGCTGATATTCTGTGAATTTTCTGAAATCCCGTCTAAAAATGACTGAATAATTTTTGAAGCGATATTCAGAATATCCGGAATTTTTCTCGATATTTCAACGATTGCCTGATTCAGCACATTGCCTACCTCTTTTGCGAGATCTTCGAAACCACCATTTTTAAAGGCATCGTTTAACTGCCTGATATAGCC
>JAIDCY010000016.1:0-10399 GCA_029055625.1 Ruminococcus sp.
GAGTTACGAATGCGTTAAGTCTGCACGCAAAGCATAAAAAACTACTTGAAATAATTACGGAGCAGGTATTCGAGAAAGAAAAAAACAACAACATGATGATAAATATACTCAGTCATATCGTCGAATCTCGGAACGGTGAAAGCGGTATGCATACACTGAATATATTTTCCATAACAAACGTACTGTTAAATAAACTCGTCGAGAAAACGGATAAATATAAATTAAGTCCCCGTGATATATCGCTGATAACAACGGCGTCGTCACTGCACGATATCGGCAAAATAGGAATACCGGAAAACATTCTGAATAAGCCTGGGAGATTCACACCGGAAGAATTTTCGATAATGAAGACCCATACGACGATAGGAGCATCACTGCTTGATGAGATGTCAGTATATCAGGACGAACCACTTGTAAAGACTGCACGTGAAATATGTCGGTGGCATCACGAACGTTATGACGGTAAAGGTTATCCGGACGGTCTGACAGGTGACGAGATACCGATTTCCGCACAGATTGTATCAGTAGCCGACGTATACGACGCACTCACGAGTGAACGGTGTTATAAACAGGCGTATTCGCATGAACAGTCACTGAATATGATACTCAACGGTGAGTGCGGACAGTTCAGCCCGTTGTTAATGGAGTGTCTGAAAGAAAGTCACGATACAATCATAAGAGAACTGAACAGCCATTCCGACGAAAACATACAGGAAAAGCAGTTGAAAAGCATAATAGAAGAGCTGATACAGTACGACGAAAGCGAAAATATTATAAATCCGCTGATACAGATAGAAAAAGACCGTGAAAAATTAAGATTTTTTTCAATGAAGGCGGAAGAATTGCAGTTCGATTACGACCGGAGGACATCTGTAGTAATACTGTCGGAATGGGGTGCAAAACTGTTAGGCAGTAAGCGGACTGTATTAAACTTAGGCGGTAATGACAAATGCATACTTGGTTATAACTCGGTAAAGAATTTCATCGCAATTCTTAAGACCCTCACCCCACAGAATCCGGAAACGGAAAGCAGTATAATTTTAGATACACCCGAGGGTCAGATGTACGGTACTATAACCGCCCTGACGTTATGGGAAAACAATAACTCACACTATACCGGCGTAATAGGTAAAATATCACGCCTGAAGAAAATAGATACCTGAAAGGAGGTGTATTATCTTGACGTTAAAAGAGTGTTACAGCATAATCGGCGATTATAACGATGTTGCGAAAAGACTGCCGTTAGAGAGAATGATAACAAAATTCATGCTTAAATTTCTTGATGATAAGAGTTACGAAAAGTTAGAAAATTCGATAGCAAATGCCGATTATAAAGAGGCGTTCATGGCGGCACATACTTTAAAAGGTGTATGTCAGAACCTGTCATTTACGAAGTTATACGAACCCAGTCACGTAATGACGGAAACATTACGCAATGAAAATCCGGATATGGTAAAAGTTGCGGAACTTCTCGAAAAAATCCGTGAGAACTACAGATTAACCACGGAAACAATCATAAAATTCAGAGACAGTCAGTAAAAAAGTCAGAAAAAAATACCGGATTTGTATAAAATCCGGTAAAATTTTTATTATTTTTCGTATTTGCTGAGTTCCCGACGGAGTATATAGAAAAGTGCATTTACGTCAACAGGTTTTGCGACGTGTGCATTCATACCGGCTTCCGCAGATTTTGCGACATCTTCAGCGAAAGCGTCGGCGGTCATTGCGATTATCGGGAGAGTGCTGTCAGGTCTGTCCATCGCACGTATTTTACGTGTTGCCTCGTAACCGTTCATAACCGGCATACGTATATCCATAAGGATAGCCTTATAGTAATTTACTTCTGAGTACTGGAATTTTTCCGCACATACCCTGCCGTTTTCCGCCCAGTCGACTTCAAAACCGGCTTCCGTAAGAATTTCCGTCGTAATTTCCGCATTAAGTTCGTTATCTTCTGCGAAAAGTATTCTTCCACCGTCAAAAGTTATTTCATTTTCCGGTACTTCTTCTATTACCTCGCTACCCATATACTCTTTGATTCCGAAGAACAGAGTAGATTTAAACAAAGGTTTCAGGATAAAGCCGTTAATACCTGCTCCACGTGCTTCGTTTTCGACTTCGCTCATGTCATATACGGATATAAGGATTACCGGCATATCGTCCTTGATAAATTCCCTTAATTTCTTTGTAGTCTCGACACCATTTGATTCCGGCATCTGAAAATCAACAAGTATTACGTCATACTTATCAGACTTATTTTTCAGTAATTCAAGTGCTTTATCACAACTTGTAGCGTATTCCGGATATGCACCGATTTCGTTAAGTGACTGCATAGCGGTTTCACATAACTCTTCATCGTCGTCGATAACCAGCACTTTCAATCCCTCTAAGTTCATATCATTCATATCGGTATCGCCTTTTTTGAGGTCAAGAGTTACATGAAATTCGCTACCCTCATTAACTTTACTTTTTACCGTGATAGTACCACCCATCATATCGACGATATGTTTAGTTATCGCCATGCCAAGACCTGTACCTTCTTCCTTGGTGACACGTTTTCTGTCTTCACGGACGAAACTTTCAAAAACTACCTTGACGAAATCTTCCGTCATACCCATACCGTTATCCTTTACGTATATATGATTTCTTACGTACTCCTCACCTTTCGGCGATTCCTCTTGCGTAAGGGTAAGTGAAATTTCGCCCTCCATTTGTGTATACTTTACGGCATTGGATAACAGATTTATAAGTATCTGATTAAGACGTAAGCTGTCACAATATACATCTTCGGAAATTATACTGTTTATGTATACGTTGAAACTCTGATGTTTGGCGTGAATCTGTGGTTGTATCATTGTAACGACGTTTTCGAGATTTTCCCTGAATGAAATCTGTACCATTGACAGCGTCATTTTACTACTTTCTATTTTCGACATATCCAGTACGTCGTTAATAAGTGACAGTAAGTGGTGACTGGAACGGGCTATCTTACCCAGGCTTTCCTGTACTCTTTGCTTATCGTCGATATTCGCTATAGCTATATCCGTCATACCTATTATGACGTTCATAGGAGTTCGTATATCGTGGCTCATATTGGAAAGAAATTCGCTTTTCGCCTTGTTAGCAGATACCGCTTCCTGCCGGAGTTCATTTTGTTTTTTTATCTGATTGTAAGCGAATACCGCATAAGCAGTAAATACCGTGATAAACACCACAAAAAGACCGATAAGACACATATTAAATATTTTACTGGTTTTTTCGTTGTTTATTTCTATAATCTGATTTATTTCACTGTAACGCATAAACGTGACAATGTACCAGTTGGAATAAGAAAAAGGTCTTGCGTACATCATACGTATATCACCATCAATGACAAATGCGGTCTGATATGTTTCATTTCTGGAAAGTGCATCACCGAGCTGTGAAATATAGTCGTCAGTAGTCATACCGTTGTAACCCTCGTACATTTTACTGATACGCTGGAAATAAGTGTCTGTATCAGCATTTTCGTTGCGTACCACAAAAGCGGTATCCGCACGCCGTATCACGAATGAATAAACCATTTCCTGACCGTAAGAAAGATTAAGTACCGTATTTAACGTATCGGGATGTATTCCGCAAAGTACAGCCTTATATTTGGTATCACCCAATGTGAAATAACGCATATTTACCATTTCAATCATGCGTTCTGCCTTACTGTTTTCAACAAGCAAAACTTTATCTTCTTCGTGTTCGATAGTATAATCAAAACTTTCCTTGTCAATAGGTTCAAAAGTATCATCGCCACGCAATGTAACTCTTTCGCCGTTTTCCTTGAGAAGTGCTATATAAATAGCACCCGATTCTATTTCAGATTTTATGTAATCCTGTGCCTTTTCCTCTGTCAGGTTCAGACCCTCGACGGCATCAAGAATATGGTCAAGACTGTTGAATTTACTGCTGAAATAAGTTCGGGAGTGATTGACGGTCTGTGCGGTAAGAGCCGACAGATATGTATACCCTACATCTTGTACTGTTTCATGATTCAGTTCGGTAACACGCCGGTTCATGTAACGGAACATCATAACCGCCGTACTCATTATAATCAAAAACCCTAAAAAAATCAGAAGCATACTTTTCAGTTTTTTCTTCAAAAAAAATTCCTCCTGTCTGAAAAAATATTACATTTCTATTATAAGGCATTACCGTATATTTTTCAACCCTTTTTTTGAAACAAATTTCTTGACAAACCCGTGATAATAAGTATAATAATATTATAACCCATGAACGGAGTTGATTTTTATATATGGAAATTCTACTTGTTGATGACAATGAAATTAACATGGAAATTCAGAAGATGATGATTGAAAGTAATGGCATAACGGTAAAAACTGCCTCAAACGGTGCGGATGCGGTAAAAATGGCGGAGGAACAGGATTTTTTCATGATATTCATGGATATTCATATGCCGGAAATGGACGGTTACGAGGCATCACGACTTATACGGAAGTTTAATAAATCCGTCCCGATAGTCGCACTCACCGCCGACGAATTTTCCGAAGTACAGCAGAAACTGAATGAAAACGGTATAGATGCTTACCTTTCAAAACCGATACAACCTGACGAACTTCAGGAACTCTTACAGAAACATCTGAATATACATACTATTTCCAGTGAAAATAAGATGTCAGATAAATATTTTGATTACGATTCACTTTATGCGGTATTCAATGATGCGGAAGCGGTTCAGCGACTGATAAAACAATTCCTGTCCGCACATGAAAATGACTGTGAAATTTTAGGGAAATATATATTTTCCGGAAAGTATCTGCCAGCACGTGAGATACTGCATAACATAATAGGTATATCGGGAAACCTTTTCTGTAAGAAACTTTACAGTATATCGTGCCGGATAAGTAGCGAACTGAAAAAGGATTATCCCGACAGTTTCGACACTTTCGAGGAGATATGGGATAAAACTATTGCGGAACTTAAAGCGTGTCTCGTACAGGAAACTACAAGAGCTGTACCGGTTCGGGAGAGTTTCCGGGAGTTATGGGAAGAATTTTTTGAACTCTGTACAGAGTTTGATATATCTGCGGTAGATATTTTTACGGAAAACAAACAGATTTTTTCCGGAAACATGGAAAACAAATCATTTCTGCAACTTGAAAAGGCTGTCATGAAATATGATTTTCTGTGGATTTCCGAACATATGGAGGGATTATATGTATAATGTACTGTTAGTTGAAGACGATTCGGCACTGAGATTTATTTATTCAAAAATGAAAACGTGGACGGAATGCGGTTTCACGATAGCTAAACAGGCAAGCAACGGTAAGGATGCACTGGAGATACTGAAAACACGTTCTTTTGACCTGATTTTCACAGATATAAGAATGCCGTTTGTAGACGGTATAGAGATGTTGCGGAAACTCGCTTCAAGTGATAACAAAATACCGGTCATCTTTGCGAGTTCTTATGATGAATTTGAATACGCAAGACAGGGATTAATATTAGGTGCGTTCGATTACCTGCTCAAACCTGTTGATGAGAAGAAGTTAGCACAGGTATTAGGACGGCTCAAGGAACACATAGAGGCGATGGCTCAGGAAGAAAAAATTGATGAGTCAGTAGTTGAGGTGTTCCGACAGCTTGAAATTGACCCCGATTCAAGCCCGTTCGTACATAATTGTGCGTTGTATTTTTCAAAGCACTTCGGCGAGATATTCACTATTGACGACGTTGCAGTGGAGCAGGGTTACAGTAAAGACTATTTCGGAAAAATTTTCAAGAAACATTTCAATATGACGTTCAATGAAGTGTATTCAAGAATAAAAGTAGCTTATGCGATAAAGCTGTTACGTACCGGCAATTACAAGGCTTACGAGATAAGCGATATATTAGGTTACGCATCTGTAGACTATTTCACGAAAATTTTCAAGGAAATAACCGGTGAAACGCCATCAAAATTCAAGGCGAAATTAGACGGACGTTAAGGAGATAGAAAGATGACTATTAATTATGCTGAAATTTTGGTTGTCGACGATATGCCCGACCATATAGCCTATTCCGGTACTATATTACGTGCGGAGGGTTACAGAGTATTTGCGGCGACGAGTGGTAAAGCTGCCCTTAAATTTCTTGAGAAGCGGATACCGGATTTAATAATGCTTGATATTCAGATGGATGATATAGACGGTCTGACGTTATGCGGTATGCTGAAAGAAGACCGGCGAATAAAAAATGTACCTGTAATATTCCTTACCGCTGAAACAAGTCCGGAAATAATACAGCAAAGCTTTTCACTTGGTGGATGCGATTACGTAAAAAAACCATTTGTAAAAGAAGAATATCTTTCACGGGTGAGAACGCATTTACAGATTTCAAGACAACAAAAAGAACTTGCCGACGCAAATAATGAACTGAATCTGTTCTGTTCTGCGGTATCACATGACTTAAAAGCACCGTTTAACATAATAAATATGCTGATAGAAATGCTCGCCAGTGAACTCGGTGACAATCAGTCAGATGACGTAAAGAATATACTTGAAATGATTACATCCAAAGCCACGCAGACAAAAACGATGATTGAAAGACTTTTCGATTTTTCAAAGATGTGCAACATAACGCCACGTATGACAATGGTAAACATACAGGAGATTATAGAAATGACTTTCAAGGATTTGCATGACCTCTGCCCCGAACGCAACGTAAAATTGAAGTGCGAGACGTTACCGGAAATAAAGGGAGACCCCGTGCTGATACAGATTATCATAAAAAACCTGCTCCAGAACGCTATAAAATATTCCGCAAAGAAGAAAGAAGCTGTTATTACCGTAACAGGTCACGTAACGCAGAATAACCGTATAATAAAGATTAAGGATAACGGCGACGGTTTCGATATGGCATATGCAAGTAAACTGTTTCAGGTATTCCAAAGGTTGCACTCGGAAGAAGAATTTGAAGGTAGCGGAGTGGGTCTTGCACTGGTAAGCCGTATAATGAAACGTCATAACGGTGAGGTAAAGGCATACGGTGAAGTCGGAAAAGGTGCGGAATTTTCGCTGATATTCATAAACTGATATACTACCACAAATCCGGTATCATGTACCGGATTTATTTTGTCTGTTTTTAACGGTAAAATGTCCGGTTTTGACGGTTTAAATTTTGCGTTTCGTGTGTTAGAATATAATCACAGTAAGGGAAACGAAAAAATCCCGTAAACAAATCTGAAAAATACAGTAAAATCACTGATTTTAACAGTTTAAAAAATATCTGATAAATGATAGAATATAATCAAAGAAAGAAAGAGTTTTCAAGGAGGAATCATTATGAAAAAAACTAATATATTCGCTAAAGCAGTTACAATAATAACAACAGCAATAATGGCAGTAAGCGGTAACGCAGTCTCAACAAACGCTTCAAATGAATCTTCCGATAACACAGCAAAAGCTGAAAGATTAGTAGCACTTGTAAACGAAGCAAGAACAGAAGCAGGTTTAGCACCTGTTTACGCAGTACCTTATCTCAACGAACTTTCCGAAGACAGAGCGGAAGAATCCGTAAATGCTCCGTTACAGACAAAAATTGGTGGTAACTCTTTCGTAACAATAGTTGACTATGAGATAGCTCCATGGTCTACAGCAGGCGAGATAACAGCGTCCGGTACGGAAACAGCAGAAGAAACATTTGCACAGTGGAAAGAATCACCGGCACAGTGGGCAGCAATAATGAATCCTGAATTTACACATATAGGCGTTGGCGTTGTATACGACGCTGAAAGTAAAAACGGTTGGTACTGGGAACAGCTTTTCATAGCAGTTGACGTTTTCGAAAGACCTGACGGCGATATAGAAGGTCAGTATCTTCCGGTAGAATGCCAGTCTGAAACAGAAGAACAGGTAACAGGCGATATAAACAATGACGGTATTGTAGATGCTTTCGATTACATACTTGTTTGCAGATACATCAACAATCAGGTAACATTAGATGCACAGCAGATTAAAAATGCAGACGTTCTCAGAGACGGCAATGTAGGCTATTCAGATGCAACAGTATTAAGAAAATACATTCTCGGCGAAGTTGAAGCAGTTCCTGTAAAACTCTTTTGATTAAATATAAATTATACAACGGCTGGAAAATCAGCCGTTTTTTTATTGACAATAAAACATATCCGTGATAGAATAGTAATAAATATCTGCGGAGTTTTTTTATGGAATACTCAAAACTTATACAGAAAATCGAAAACGGAAAACAGGTCGGCATTGAAGAATTTAAAGAACGTGACGGAAGAACATTCGTACATAAACACGTGATAAAGAAAGTAAATAACCGTTACGCCATATGTATTCAGGAAATGTTTCTTGATAATGAAGATTATGACAATCCGGAAATAAACGAACACTTTGAAGTATATGAAACTCTTCCGGAAGTCCTTGAAATATTCAGACGGAAATATAATATATTGCCGGAAAATCTTAACACATCACGGGGAAATAAATTCTTTAATGAAATAAATCTTGTAAGATATATCGGTGAAACTAAGTCTTTAATGCTGACTCACAACAAAATATACAACGTCATTTCTACTGAAAAGAACTGGTTTCGTATTACAGACAACAGCGGTGAAGATTATCTGTATCCGCCGGAACTTTTTGAGGAGTTATAAAATAAATACGGAAAATTTATATATTGACTTTTTACCGGAAAAATAGTATAATTTCAGTAGAGGTGATATTAATGACTGACGAAGAATTACATGAAATCCGTAACAGATGCGAAAAAGCTACCGGCGAACCTTGGATTTTGCTTTATTTCGGTAGAAATGAGTATATTATTCAGACGGCAGGTGAGGAAGATTTAGACATAATCGGTGCTACTGAAGCAGATTATTATTTCATCGCAGACGCAAAACAAGACGTAATAACACTTCTTAATGAAATCGAAAATATACATAGCAATCAATATACTTTGAATGATAATGAACTTGAAAAAATCCGCAACAAATGCAAAAAAGCTACCGGCGGAAAGTGGACGGCATACATAGAGGGAAGAGATATTGAATGTGGTTCAAGTTTTATTCAGACTGCCGGTGAAGATTTGGAAATAACTGGTGCTACTGTAGAAGACTATGATTTTATCGCACACGCAAAACAGGATGTAATATTACTTCTCGACGAAATAGAAAAATTACGCAGTCAATGTTAAAGGAGCGTATAAATATGACAGAATATCTTACAGACTACATGAATACCGTCGCTGAACGTCTGGAAAGCTGTACGGAGCGGTCAGAGCTTTCCACCATACTATCGGAACACATGGACAAGATAGCTTTCATGCAACACGAAAGAATAGTACATTTTCTGGTCACTATGATGTTTGCGATAGTACTTTCGATATTCATAATCGGCTTGCTTATCACGGAGAACATCATGCTGACAGTCCTTGTGACGATAATTCTGATTCTGCTGATATTCTACATAAAACATTATTATTTCCTTGAAAATACCGTACAGAAAATGTACAAAATTTATGACAAAATTCTGAAAATGCAGGAGGAAATCAGATGACTAAAAATGAAATAGCTGAACTTGCTATATCGGAACTTGAAAAGCTGTATCCGGATATAGAGTGTTCCCTGACGTACGCAAAGCCCTATGAATTGATGTTCGCTACCCGACTGGCGGCACAGTGTACGGATGCAAGAGTAAACGTTGTAACAAAGGAATTATTTAAAAAGTATCCTGATTTACAGTCGTTCGCCGATGCGGACATTGAAGAGCTGGAACAGATTGTAAAACCGTGCGGACTGTATCGCATGAAGGCGAAAAGTCTGAAAGAAATGGCACGTCAGCTACTGGATAACTTTAATGGTGAAGTACCCGATAATATGGATGATTTGCTTACACTATCCGGAATAGGCAGAAAAACAGCCAATCTTGTATTAGGTGACGTTTACGGTAAACCGGCGATAGTGACAGATACACACTGCATACGCATAACCGGACGTCTCGGACTTACTACAAATAAAGAGCCTGCCAAAGTGGAAAAAGACCTTGCAGAAGTCTTACCGCCGGAAGTATCAAACCGGTTCTGTCACCAGACCGTACAATTCGGGCGTGATGTCTGTATTGCAAGAAGTCCGAAGTGTAAAGAATGTTCGTTAAACTATTTCTGCGAACATTTCAACAAAAATAAGACTTGAAAACATTAAAATCCGGAGAACTTCTGCCCTCCGGATTTTTTTATAAGATATTCTGATAGGAAATTTCGTTAATTAAAATAATTTTACTGGAATAGTTTCTACTGCACCAAGTATATATTTTCTGAGATATGCGGCATCAGAGTATGTGATTACGCCATCAGCGAGGATATCAGCACTTTCAACCTGAAGCGGATTGAGAGTTACTTTACCGTT
>JAIDCY010000016.1:10499-23133 GCA_029055625.1 Ruminococcus sp.
TCCTCCAAAATATCTTTTTATTTGTTTTTCGGGTTTCTTTCGTTTCCCTTACTATGGTTATATTATATCATTGCTACCGGAATTTTTGCACTCACGAATCAAGACATTTTCCGGTAAAAAACAGACACGAAAACATTAAAATCCGGAGAACTTCTGCCCTCCGGATTCTTTTATAAGATATTCTGATAGGAAATTTCGTTAATTAAAATAATTTAACTGGGATTGTCTCAACTGCTCCGAGTATATATTTCCTGAGATATGCAGCGTCAGAGTATGTGATTACGCCATCAGCGAGGATATCAGCACTTTCAACCTGAAGCGGATTGAGAGTTACTTTACCGTTGAGGTACTGGCAGAGCATTACGAAATCGAAAGAATCAACCATACCGTCACCGTTGATGTCACCGGTTGCACAAGGCATCATCTGGTATTCGTCGGGATAGTACTGACCTTCAAGTTTGCCCTCTGGAGCGTCAAATTCGTCCACTTCGATAAAAAGCTGTGTCCAGTACCAACCATATTTGCTGTCTGGTTCGTATGTAATGCCAACGCCCATATGTGTATAACTCGGATTCATGATTGATGCCCAGTGGCTCGGGGAATTTTTCCACTGCTCGAAAGTTGCTTCCGGAGTGCTCATACCGGAGGCGATGTTCTCACCTGCGTTAATCCAAGGTGCTTTGTCAACGTCGATAATGTCCCAGAAATTGTCGCCGTTTGCTCTTACGTGTGAGAAAGTTCCAACGCATTCTTCTGCACGTTCTTCTGCAAGATCGCTGAGATACGGTACTGCATATATCGGGTCTAAACCGGCTTCTGCTCTTGCTTCGTTTACGAGGTATACGATTCTGTCGGTCATTGCCTGATAGTCCGTGATTTCTGCTGATGTTGCGTTTGAAGTCATTGTTAAACCTGTAGCGGATACCGTCATTATAGCTGTTGTGAGAGCGGTTACGATTCTTCTAAACATTTTTTTCATAATAATTTCCTCCAAAATATCTTTTTATTTGTTTTTCGGGTTTCTTTCGTTTCCCTTACTATGGTTATATTATATCATTGCTACGGGATTTTTTGCACTCACGAATCAAGACATTTTCCGTTAAAAATCAGACATAAAAAAAATCCGGAAAAATTTTCCGGATTCAAAGATATTTCAGGTCTGATACTCGTCTGAATCGAATATGATTTCAGACCGTATACAACAACTATCAAAAAAATTCTTAATATTTTCAGCGATTTCTATTTCCCGTGAAACTGTAATTTCATCGTCAATCGGGAAAAAATCCATATGCGTATTGTAGTAAAACCAGCCGTCCTCACCTGTCGAAAGAATTTTATCATAGTCATCATTATAATATATTTCAACTACATTCCCCGACATAAAATAAGTTTCTGCCGAAAGTCTTAATATTTTATATTTGCTTTCCATAAGAAAAACTATCTTTTCCGGCGGTTCATTGACGGCTATCTTAAACTGCATATTAAATCACAACCTTATCAGGCTTTTCTTCTTACTTTATAATAATTTCTTCCTAAACTTGTCATATCGACATCTCCGACAGCTTTATTAAAATAACGTCGGCGGACACGTCGGTAATATCTCGGAGTTTTAAACTCATAACGTGGGCTGTACTTGTTTACCTGTCGGATAATTCCTCTGTCGTCTAAAAAATATCCGTTAAAAGTATAGTTATAGTCAGAATAAAAGTTTATTCTTTGTATATAGTTATACTCGTGTTTGATTGTTTTTCTGAAACGTCGTTGTTTCAATATTTTCTGTAGATGTTTTCTGTAGCCGTATCTTAACCACATTAATATTATTCCTGTGAAAGTATTTCCTTGTAAAATTCTGCGTAATCTTTTCTCTTTTCGTTGGTGAACTGTATAGCGGTTCTGGGGTGCTGATTCAGAAGACCGGTCATCATGTACTGTAAGTCATAACCCCATACAATGCCGTCCTCACGCAGTTTTAACATATGATTCTCGATAAACTGCATTACAGGATATACGTTATACTTCGGATTTTTAAGGAATCCTAACAGAAGTTCCATAGCACAGTTACCTGCTCCCCTGCCCATTTCCGAGTATGTAGCGTCTAACCAGTCTACACCGTCGCCGACTGCCTCTATTGTATTAGCAAATGCGAGTTGCTGATTATTATGTGCGTGTATTCCGACCTTCTTTCCGTACTTCTCCGCCATATTGCAGTACATATCGGCGATACGTGCAATCTGTTCCGGATAGAGTGAGCCGAAACTATCCACGATATAGAACACGTCAACCGGTGACTTGCCGAGTATATCGAGTGCTGCTTTTATATCGCCCTCCTGTGCGTTGGAGATTGCCATTATATTACAGCTTACTTCATAACCTTTGCTCTTTGCATCCTCTATCATATCGACTGCTGTCGGTATCTGATGTATGTATGTTGCTACACGTATGAGGTCTACCGGACTTTCTGAACGGTCATGAATATCCTGCTTATAGTTGCAACGTCCAACGTCTGCCATTACCGCAATTTTTAAATCCGTATTGTTTTCACCGACGATTGAACGGATATACTCATCATCACAGAATTTGCATGGTCCGAATTTTGACTCATCGAACATTTCACGGTCTGCCTTGTAACCGAACTCCATGTAGTCAACGCCTGCTCTGAGATTTGCGTTATACAGATGTTTTACAAACTCGTCACTGAAACGGAACTCATTTACAAGTCCGCCGTCTCTTAAAGTTGCGTCGATAACCTTAATATCCGGTCTGTAGTCCATTAACTTTGAAATTTCCTTCACTAAAAAAACAATCCTTTCGATATATATTTTACCGCTTTAAAGCGGATAGACTTAAACCTTATTTAGTATATCACAAAAAATTCCGTTTGTCAAACATTTTTTTAAATTTCCGGAAATTATTTTTTCCTGTACAGTGTTGACAAAATGTATTTAAAATTATATAATATGATTATCTATGCTGATAAGGAGGCTGATATTATTCTGAAATATACCATAAAATCAAAAATTTTTTAAGAAAGTGAGGTGAAAACCGTTACTGAAAAATTTTTCAGTAATGGCAAAGTAAATGAATACGTTTCTTTTCGTGACTGCATTTATTATCACTGTTTCAACTTCGTTAGTTTTCCTGCATGAAATAACGGAAAATAACAAATCACCTTCGCCGTTGACCCTGAATATCCGCAGTATTGCACGGGGTATCTCAATATTTATGTTTATCGTCGGAATATCAGATAAATCCGGTCTTATAGACTTCGGGATATATTCCGGTACTTATTTCATTATGGGGCTGGTCTGTCCCGTGACCTGTATTCTGTGTGAGATAAACAAAAAACATAAAATATCTTCAATAACGTTTGCGATAAAGATAATAATTACAGCTCTTATACTTGAATTGACTGTATTCAACATTTCAGCGTACAGAACGTGGTTCGGAGACTATCCGCAGATTACATATGAAGCAAGCCGTGCATTACTCGACAAGGGCGGTATATATCGCCGTAACGATAACTCAATAGGCGTACGCAACGGTGAGGAACTCATAATAAAGATACCCGATGTCAACAGGCAGGTAAGTACAGTTTACCTTGATATGTACCTCGATAACGGCACACGTTCTGCGGAATTTTCCATAGATGCCACCGATGAAACGCAGTCTTACGTACCACGTCAGAATATCGCAAAGACAATAATTTCAAGAAGTCAGCCACAAACCCATTACCTGCAGTGTGAACTTTCCGGAGAAGTAGGCGAACTTACAATAAGGTTAAAACCTGTAAATTCAGGTTCTGCACACGTGAAAAGTATTACCCTGAATCAGTCAGTTCCGATTGAGATTTCATGGGTCAGGTTTTTACTGATAGTCCTGCTCGGTATATTCATACACGCAGTAATAAAAGGCACGTTTCTTAACAGAAGTTTCAAAGAAAACAGAAAATTCTGTCGTATAGCGGTAGTCTGTATAACGGCTTTTGCGTGCGTATGGGCTGTATGGGTTACTCACTACCGGTTCGACGGCAGGACGTGGAAAGAAGAACTGTCTAGAACTTCAGGAAGTCAGCTGTCACAGCAACTTGTTGAGGCTTTCGAGGACGGCAGAACTTATCTTTTTCCGCAACCTGACGAAAATCTGATAAATTTTGATAATCCATATGACAATCAGCACAGAGAATCAAAACTCGTACCGCTATGGGATAACGATTACGCTAAAAACTCCGCATGGGATCACGTCTATTTTGATGGTAAATTCTATTCTTATTACGGTATCGCACCGGTTATACTACTGTTTCTGCCATATAACGTCCTGACCGGTTATTATTTTCCGGAATCGATAGCGGTCCTTATATTTGCAATTATCGGAATAATAGGTCTTTCGATGTTCTTTACTAAATTTACAGGAAAATTTTTCCCGGATCTGCCAACCAGTATGTACATAGCAGGACTTATAATAATGCAGATGACAAGCGGAATATGGTACAGCGTAGGAAGACCGCTTTTCTATGAAGTGGCGATGGCCGCCGGATTTGCATTCATGACGTGGTCATTTTACTTCCTTATCTCCTCTAACATAATCGGTGAGGGTAAAATATCGCTGATAAAAACTGCTGTATCGTCGCTACTTATTGCGGTAGCGGTACTTTGCAGACCTACTATAGTACTTTACTGTATCTGCGTATTCGTATTCATGTTACTTGCCGTATCAAAGTTCGCAGACGGTAAGCGGAAAAATAAGAAAAAGCAGAAACTTATAAACCGTCAGAGCAGAAACTATATTTTATGTGCGTTACTACCTATGGCGTGTCTCGGACTTATACAGATGATTTACAACTATGTGAGATTCAGGTCGCCGTTTGAGTTCGGAATACAATACTCGCTTACTATCAACGACTTCCGGAATACACAGTTTCACTGGAGACTGTCACTGATTCCGTTATGGAACTATCTTTTCAATGTACCGGTACTTTCGACGGAATACCCGTTCATATCGGCGGAGTTTCAGGATATGAACGTAGGCGGATTCTTTTACAATGATTTTACTTCCACACATAACGTCTGCGGATTATTTTTCCTTGCGTTACCTATGTTTGCGTACATATTCAGCGGTAAGGCTATCAGGACTATTTCCGACGGAAAAAATGTACTCAGAAATTTAATGTACGTAATTATTCCGTGTGTGGCGATACCGCTTATAATAATCTGCTCTGTATGGGAAAGCGGTTACTCGATACGTTACATGACGGACTTTGCATGGCAGATGCTCACCGGTGCATACGTAATTATATTCTGTATATACGCAAAATCACAGAATCCGACTATCAGAAGACTGATAAATATAATTTTCTGTGTATCAATGGTATGGACGATAATTGCAAGTGGTGTACAGTCATTCAATCAGGTATTCCGTTACTGTGAATCTCATCTTGATTATCCGGAAATGGCTTACGAACTCGAAAAAATATTCATGTTCTGGAAGTAATGCAATTCATAATTTATAATGCATAATTCATAATTATTAATTTAATTCCAGATTGGAGAGGTTTTACTTATGTATTTCAGAAAACTTGATAAAGATTCCGCAGATATTCCGAAGCTGGAAAATCTTAATAATCAGGCTTTTCCGGATAATGAACGCATTGAAATTGATGATATGTTCAGTTTTCCGGAAGAATCCAGAAGAGAAGTCCTCGGCATATATACTGACGATAAATTTTCCGGATTCATTATAACTATAAAGTACGGGAAATGCGTATATATATGTTACTTTGCGGTATGTCCGGAAAAACGTTCACGAGGCATAGGCGGACAGGCTCTGAAAATGCTGAAAGAATACTATCCGGACTGTCAGATAGTCGTTGACTTTGAAGCACCTGACGAAAATTCCGGTAACAATTCACAGAGAATACGCCGTCGGAATTTCTATTACAGAAACGGTTTCCATGAAACAGGATATTTTCAGTTCTATATGCAGACTGAATTTGAAATAGCCTGCTCCGGAAGTGTTTTCGATAAGGCAGAGTTTGAGGGGCTTATTGCGGAAATCCATAAAATCGCCCCCGACTTCAATCCGGAACTTTACCGCAAAAACTGATTAAAAACCGGACATCTTTTTATGATGTCCGGATATTTTTATATACACTGACTGGATATTTTAAATATTCTCCGTGAACTTATCTGCGGTGGTAAACTGTTCGTCATCGCACCGTTATACACAATCCGTATACGGTCACCGGCATCAAGTCGGCATACACACGGCGTATTGACTATAACTTCCTGTTGTGTCCGTATGTCACGGACAAGCAGACTGTCATCATTTACTTCAATTACATCTGCACACATAATCATAAAATTATCACCTCATAATTATATTATGCGGTTACCGTTTCTTTGTGCATGATTTGACAAAAAATACGTCATATGATATAATACGCCTTAAAGGAGTTGAAGAAAATGCACAAAATATATATAGTCGAAGATGACCGGTCAATCCGTACGGAACTTGCGGAACTTCTCAACAATGCAGGTTACGCTACGGAATACATGACGGATTTTTCCGCCGCTGAAAACAGTATCTTAAATGCTGAACCTGATTTAATCTTGCTTGATATTAATATTCCGTTCGTCAATGGTGAAATGCTTTTAAGAAATATCCGGAAGAAAACCGATATACCTATAATAATGGTGACGAGCAGGACTTCAGAAACTGATGAAGTACTTTCCATGAGTTACGGTGCAGATGACTACATCACAAAACCCTACAATCCGACGATACTTCTGTTAAGAATTTCCGCCGTCCTGAAGCGTACCCATAAGGATACTATCAAGACGTCATACCGGAATCTACAGATAAATTCCGCTAAAGGTAGCCTGTCCGACGGCAATACGGAAATTATCCTGACTAAAAATGAAATGATTATTTTTCAGTTACTCCTTGACCGTCAGGGGCAGATAGTTTCACGTAATGACTTAATGACTACTCTGTGGGATAATGATGAGTATATCAACGATAACGCATTGACCGTCAATATCAGCAGATTAAGGAATAAACTGTCTGATTTCGGGTGCGAGAACGCCATTGAAACACGTAAGAAACAGGGGTATATTCTGACATGAAATTCAGTAAATTTATTGCGGATAAAACGGTAACTATCACGGTAAATATAATTGCATGGCTTATAATATGGGATTTTCTTTCCGCATTCCACATAAAAGCCGGTCAGATTTTTATTATCGGATTTGTATATTTCCTTGCCGGTACGATAAATATTCTATGGGAATACTTCCGGCGATGCAGATTCTATACCGATATGACTTCCGATTGTGATAATCTTGAAAAAAAATATCTGTTGTCGTCAATGGTTGAAGTACCGGATTTCTATGAGGGACAGATTTTCTATGAAATTCTCTGTGAAACTGATAAATCCATGTGCGATAACGTCGCAGAATACCGGAAAAGTTCGGCGGAATTTCAGGAGTATATAGAATTATGGGTACACGAGATTAAACTTCCTGTAGCAAGCCTGCTCCTGATGTGTCATAATAATCCCGATACTGACGGCAAATACAGTGAACAGCTCCGGCGTATCGACGACTGCATAGAAAACGTTATGTATTACGCACGGAGCGAAAACGTAAAGAAAGACTATCTCATAAAAGAGGTATCGCTGAAACGGACATTTTCAAAAATTGCCCTCAAAAACCGTGAGGAACTCCAGCAACGAAACGTTACAATAAAAACTGAAAATCTTGACATCTCCGTAATGTCTGACAGTAAATGGTTAGAATATATTATCGGTCAGATTATCGCAAACAGTATGAAATATTTTTCCGAAGAACGTACGCCGGAAATATCCGTATATACAACAGATTCCGCAGAAAAAACTACTCTGCACATACGTGATAACGGCGTAGGCATTTCCGCAGCTGATTTACCGTATATCTTTGAAAAGTCCTACACCGGCTCTAACGGACGTATACACGCAAAGTCTACCGGAATGGGATTGTATATAATAAAGAATCTCTGCGATAGTCTCGGTCACGACGTAAAAGCGGAATCGGTACAGGGTGAATTTACGGATATTTCAATCAGTTTCGGTAAAAATAATTTTGTTAAATTTTAACATTACAAAATTGTAACATTCCGTAATATTAAACACACGACAAATCCGGAAATCTGTTGTATAATTAATTCATAAACACAAGGAGGTATTCAAATGGAACTATTAAAAATACAGCAGATTGAAAAGTATTACGGTAGTAAATCCAGTCTCACTAAGGCTATCGACGATATTTCTTTTACTGTACACAAGGGTGAGTTTGTCGCAATAATGGGAGCTTCCGGCAGTGGCAAGACTACTTTGCTTAACTGCATCTCCACTATTGACCGTGTGACATCAGGTCATATCTATCTCGAGAATATCGACATCACTACACTTAAGGGCAAACAGTTGAATCAGTTCAGACGTGAAAAACTCGGCTTTATCTTTCAGGATTTCAACTTACTCGATACCCTCACCGCTTACGAAAATATCGCACTGTCACTGTCGATACAGAAAGTAAGTCCGGCGGAAATCGATAACGCTGTAAGAAACGTCGCAAAACAGCTTGACATAATCGGCGTTTTACAGAAATATCCGTATCAGATGTCAGGCGGTCAGAAACAAAGGGTAGCATCTGCTCGTGCTATCGTTACAAATCCGAAACTTATTCTCGCAGATGAGCCTACCGGTGCATTGGATTCGAAAGCCGCTAAAATGTTACTGGAACGCTTTCACTATCTCAACCACGAACACGAGGCTACTATTATGATGGTCACACACGACAGTTTCACCGCAAGTTACGCAACCCGTGTACTGTTTATCAAGGACGGCAAAGTTTTCCACGAAATAAGCCGTGGTGACGACAACAGAAAACAGTTTTTCGATAAGATTATAGATGTCGTTACACTGCTGGGAGGTGATGTTAACGATGCTCTTTAAACTATCACTAAGCAATATCCGGAAAAGTTTCAGGGATTACGCTATATATTTCTTTACGCTGATTATCGGCGTTTCCGTCTTCTATGTATTCAACGCCATCAGTGAACAGACTGTTTTTTTACAGGTATCAAGCAATACAAGGGACATCATTGACCTGCTCACAAGTATGTTAGACGGTATAAGCGTATTTGTTTCCTTCGTACTCGGTCTGCTTATCGTATACGCCAGCCGGTTTCTTATGAAACGACGAAACAAAGAGTTTGCGTTGTATCTGATATTAGGTATGGGAAAAGGTAAAATTTCCGCAATACTTCTGATAGAAACTATCATAATTGGTATCGGTTCGCTGGGTGTCGGCTTGCTTATAGGAATCGGATTATCACAATTAATGAGTACACTTGTTGCGAATCTCTTTGAAGCTGATATGACGGAATATACTTTCATGGTATCTACCGACGCTATTATTAAAACAGCCATATATTTCGGTATTATGTACGTTGTAGTGATGTTCTTTAACAGTTTCATGATTAGCAAGTGTAAACTTATAAATCTTATGCAGTCGGGGAAGAAGTCCGAAAAACTTAAACTTAAAAATCCGGTACTCTGTGTGATTATATTTCTTATTTCCGCCGGTGCGTTGGGATACGCTTACTATACAGCCGGCTGGAAAACAAACGATATGAATAATGAAAAACTGTTAAAACTTATTGCAATCGGTGCGGTATCTACATTTTTAATATTCTGGTCTGTATCGGGTATGATGTTAAGAGTTGTAATGTCAATGAAGAAAAAATATTATAAAGGTCTTAACAGTTTCACTTTCCGACAGATTAGCAGTAAAATCAATACAACAGTTGCTTCCATGACCGTTATATGTCTGATGCTTTTCGTGACTATCTGTACGTTATCTTCCGCATTTTCAATAAGAAACTCCATGAACGCTAATTTATCTGAAATGTGTCCGGCGGATATGGAAATAAAAATTACTCTATACAATAATCAGACAGATGAGGATATACACGTTGATTTTGTGGGAACTGCTAAAGAATACGGTTACGACTTTGAGGAAGATTTAAGCGAATCCGTACACTTCCACAGTTACGGCGACAATAATTTTACTTTCGCTGAATCTCTTGGCAGTCATCTCGAAGAAATTAAGAAACGGTATCAATACATGGAATACGAGACACCGGAAGATATTGTAAGACTCAGCGACTACAACGCAGTACGCAGACTTTACGGCAAAAGTGAAATCACACTGAATGATAATGAATACGCTGTAATGTGCGATTTCAAGAGTTTAAAGGCAATCCGTGACGAAGCCATTTCCAAGGACAAGGCTATAACAATTTTCGGACATACTTTAGTATCAAAATTTGACGAGTGTCAGGACGGTTTCATAGAAATATCCTCACAACATATCAACAGCGGATTCTATGTAGTACCGGACAGCGTTGTTGACGAAAATTACGCAACTACAGATTTCCTCATAGGCAATTACAATGCAGAAACAAAAGAAGATAAACAAATCATTGAAGATAAAATAAACGAGAAATATAAAAGTTTCTTCAATGAATATACATCAGACAGAACTGACAGCAACATAGGTTATATGTATGGCATAAATACAAGAATTGACATCGCAGAAGCTACTGTCGGTTTAGGTGCGATGGTTACATTCATAGGTCTGTATATCGGACTTATCTTCCTTATTTCATGTGCTGCGATACTCGCCCTTAAACAACTCTCCGAGAGCGTCGACAGCATTTCAAGATACGAAATGTTACGCAAAATAGGTGCAGAAGAAAGCGATTTATCAAAATCACTGTTCAGGCAAACAGGTATATTTTTCCTCCTTCCGCTACTTCTCGCCTGCGTACATTCGGTATTCGGTATGAAGTTCTCAACGTTTATACTGGAGACTTTCGGTACTGAAAAACTGGCGGAATCAATCGGCTTTACTTCAATTATGATTCTGCTGATTTACGGAGGCTATTTCCTGATAACTTATCTCTGTAGCAAGTCCATAATAAAAAGCCATAAACAATAAAAAAAAACATAGTACCTGAATTTTTTTCGGGTACTATATTTTTATAATATACATGGCAGAAATACAAAATACCAGCCGTCACCTAATTTGTCTATACTATATTTTCCACCGCATAATTTAAGTTTCTTATAGTATTTAAGCGTATCTTTTTCATTTGAGTTTATATGTACTAAAATATGTTTGTGACGTTCCATATGAGAATATTCAATAGAATCACCCTTATTTGAAATCTGAATATCATGTCCAACATCAAAGTAATGTGTATTGAAATACTCCTGTACTGCCGACAACGCATTATTTATATTATCGTCGTTTGTGTCGTCAAGGTCTGAAAGCTGAATATAATAATTTCCTTCAGCCTGAAATTTTTTCATTGCGTAATCGTTGACAATTTCAAATTGTTCTAATATAGTATCCCAGTTTCTTGAAAAAGCCGAATGCATATGGATTGAATCGATTATCAGAACTCCCACCACAAAGGCGACTAACATCAACGGAATAATTATATATTTTTTCTTTTTCATGATTTCCTCCGGTTGTATTTTTTTACCATAATAACGTAATTTTTTGTATTTGGCGTGTTAAAATTATGAATTTTATCGGAAATTTAATATTGATAAAATCCGCTGAAT
The DNA here is from genome assembly GCA_029055625.1 of Ruminococcus sp. GTDB lineage: Bacteria > Bacillota > Clostridia > Oscillospirales > Ruminococcaceae > Ruminococcus. The sequence continues at coordinate 22,168 of JAIDCY010000016.1, forward strand.
ATGATATAATTATCCGTGGGAGTGATTTTTTTATGGATATTTACGAAAACTGTCAGTTATGCCCCCGACGTTGTGGTATAAACCGTCACGAAAAAAACGGCTTCTGTGGAGCAGGTACGGAAATTCTCACCGCAAAGGCAACGCTTCACCAGTGGGAAGAACCTTGTATATCCTACAAAAACGGTGCAGGTACGGTATTTTTTTCCGGTTGTAGTCTGCATTGCTGTTACTGTCAGAATAACAAAATCAGTAACCAACTTTTCGGGAAGTCACTGACTATCACACAGCTTGCAGATGTTTTCTTACGTCTTCAAGATATGGGTGCGGATAATATCGAACTCGTTACGCCTACGCATTTTGTACCGGATATAATCAAATCTCTTGACTTAATAAAACACCGGTTAAACATTCCGGTAATATATAACTCCGGTGGTTACGAACTACCCGAAACTATCCGGCTTCTTGACGGTTACATAGATGTTTATATGCCGGATATAAAATACTTTTCGCCGGAAGTATCCGCAAGATATTCAAACGCTCCGGACTATTTTAAATATGCATCATCTGCTGTACTCGCCATGATACAACAGACCGGAAAAAACATCTTCAACGAACACGGCGGACTTGTCAGGGGTGTTCTGATACGACATCTTGTATTGCCTGCTCACCGACACGATTCTATGAAAATTCTTGACTGGATTTCTGCAAATGTTTCCGATGCTCTTGTAAGTATCATGAATCAGTACACACCTTTTGACTTCATTGACGATAAATACAGCGAATTGAAACGGAACGTAACTAAAATGGAATACAACAGCGTTATCAGATACGCCGAAAATCACGGCATAAACGGCTATACGCAACAGAAATCAGCAGTCGGTGAAAAGTACGTACCGGATTTTGATTTGTCCGGATTATAAAGGAGGTCTTTTTTGAAATTTATAAATTTTTTGTGCAGTATAATAA
>JAIDCY010000017.1 GCA_029055625.1 Ruminococcus sp.
CTATTACGGATGATGAACTTATTATTATACATCCTAATGAATGTAAAGAAATTTACCATGATAAAATTGGATATATTGATGGTGACATAATTAAAAATAACATCTTAGATTCTGAGGATATTAATATACAAAAATTTGAACAACTGGCAATGTGGATAACCAACAATCCTATTAACGAACTTGTATTTTCTGATAATGTAACAGAAATTTATGATAGTTATATATCTACATTTCATAGGGAAGTAATGAAAATAGTATTTGGCAATAAAGTAGAAATAATAGGTGGTAGTTTTTTTCAATCAGAAGCAACCGAAATTATTTTTCAGAATTCGCTGAAAGAAATAAAACAAGGTGCATTTGAAGATTGTGACAATATTAAATCTATTACAATACCTGAAAATACTGTTTCTGTTTCTGATGGTGCTTTTCTTGCATGTGATTCATTAAAAGAGATTACAATATTATCTAAAACAGTTATATTAGAAAAGTATTGTTTAGGATTTTCAACAAAATTAAAGCCGTATGATGACATAATTATTAAAGGATATACTGGCTCAACTGCTGAAACATATGCTCTTGAAAATGGTTTCACATTTATAGCACTTGAAGAAGAACCTATAACAACAACAGCTATAACTTCTACAAGTATAGAAACAACAACTACTACTATTACATCAACAGAAACAGATGTAACTGACACCTCCGAGACAACTACCACATCAACGGAAACAGATGTAACTGACACCTCCGAGACAACTACCACATCAACAGAAACAGACGTAACTGATACCTCAGAAACAACTACCACATCAACAGAAACAGACGTAACTGATACCTCAGAAACAACTACCACATCAACAGAAACAGACGTAACTGATACCTCAGAAACAACTACCACATCAACAGAAACAGATATAACTGATTCCTCGGAGACAACGACTACATCAACAGATGAGCAACTTCCGCAGGCTGGTATGCCTTGGGCAAGAACTGTTGAAGGTTTAGCAGTAATGCTTATTGCTAGCGGTACAATGCTTGTTGTAAAGTCTCGCAGAAATGAAGGCTGATTTAAAAAACAAGCGTAATAAGCTGATGCTTTGTGCTGGTCTTGCTGCAATAGCAGTGGGGCTGGCACTTTTAGGATATTTCGGATATAATAAAATCAACAGAGAAATATATAAGAAAAAATTATTGGAAACGAGCATTGTTTTTGAAATACCAGATTTGAACATCAGAACGCCGGTACTTGAAGGTACTGACACAGAAACATTGAAATATTCGGCAGGACATTTTCCATATACCGGAGATTTAGGAAAAGGTAATTATTGTATTATCGGACATAGCAGTACAATTTACGCTTGTGTATTTGATGACTTAAAAAACATTGAAACAGGAATGAAAATGTATCTTTATAGTAAGGATAAAATCTGTTACTCATATGCGGTAACAGAAATCAAAACGATAAATCCTGATGATACTTATATTCTTAATGACTTTGGAGATAATAGAATTACAGTTATTACTTGTAATGATGACGGAACACAACGAATTTGTGTTATTGGCAATCTGATATCCTAAAAATCAAGCATCTTTATTTTTCATGAAACATTAACTGTTTTGTGAATTATGTTAAACTTTGATAGTATTATGGATAAGCAAAAGATAATAATTTATAAACATATACATTTATATCATTAAAAACAGGCAGATAACTTTTTTATGTTATCTACCTGTTTTTAGTTATTAGTCAATTGATTCAGGCTTTTTAGTTTTTTCCTTGCTCTTGTCTGACTTCTGCTTTGATACACGCATAGCTTCTTTTTTGAGTTTGGCACGCTCAAAATAGCAGGTTTTTACTTTTTGCGGAGCGTTATTTTTAGCTTCAATTGCAGCTTCATTAAGTTCTTCTGTCAGCGTTTTCAGACGACTTTCTTTTTCGGCAAGTTCCTGTTCCTGTGGAAACGGTTCAGCAATCATTTTCTGTGCCTCATTGAAATCAACTCTCAGTCTGGAAAGCTGTGAATTTGTATCGCTGATTTTACGGTCAACGTTGTACAGACAGCCTTCAAGTCGCTTGAGATTGTGTGCAAAACTTTCAATCATCTTTGTTGTGTGAGGATATGCACCGTTGATTGTGGAAGATACTCCACCGCCCATCGCAGGACTGTTCATTGTAACCGACAGCGGAAATCCTTGAAATTCACCGATTTTTACAGGTCTGTCAGCCTGTCTGACTGAAAGTACAGCCGTTTCAAGTGCTTTGGCTGCTTCTTTTCTGTCCGTGTATTCTGTTTCACCGATAGTAATTCTGAATATGGGCAATTTCGTTTCATCGTCTATCGGAAGTTTACGGAGATGTTCTCTGTCTGAATGAAGATTGTCAAGTGCGGTCAGTAAATTCTGTTCCTTTTCAGGAAAAGCCTTGATTTTATCCTCCATTTCAAAGATAGTGTTCTGGTGTTCGGCAGAAAGTACACGCAGTTCTTTTACATCATTGTCAAGCATAAGTTTTTCCTTGATACGTTCATCACCGGTACAGAGTGCCTTGATTTCGGAATAAGTCAATGCTTGTTGGTCTACATCCTGGCATTTTCTTGCAGGAGTTTTTGATGTCATAATCTGCGAAATGAATTTCTGTTTGTTTTCGAGAGTCTGATAGCTGTAAGCATCGAACGTGCCTTTAGTGACATAGCGATAAATGGACACATTCTTATTTTCATTGCCCTGTCTGATGATACGTCCGGCACGTTGCTCCAAATCAGCCGGTCTCCACGGTATATCCAAATCGTGAACGGCTATCAGCTTTTTCTGAACGTTAGTACCTGTACCCATTTTTGCCGTCGAACCCAACAATACACGCACTTCACCTGAACGTACTTTTTCAAAAAGTTCACTTTTCTGCTTTTCATTCTTCGCATCGTGAATGTAGGCAATCTCACTTTCTGGTATGCCTTTGGCAATAAGTTTTGATTTTATATCATCATATACGTTAAAATCGCACTCTTCCTCAAGTGATTCTCTTTCAGCAGAGGATTTACTGTCATCTTTTTCTTCTGCACCATCCGACTTGTCAGTATCAGCGGAATTTTTATGTGGTACGCCTAAATCGCAGAAAATAATCTGTGTAAGTTTGTCCTCAGCAGTTTCAGCGTGGATACGGACAACATTTTCAACGCACTGATTCAGCTTTGTATCAGGGTTATCCTCAAATGACGGGTCAATAAGTCGTGGGTCAAGACCGAGTTTACGTCCGTCCGACGTGATTTTCAGCATATTGTCAATTGTCGGGTCAACATTGCCGGAGTTTATATCATCTGCTCTGTCGGAAAGTTCTTCGACAAGTTCTTTCTGAAATTCAGTAGCTTCCACATTTACAACCTTATACTCACACTCCGGAACATCGAGTTTCAGAGTATCAGACGTGCGAATATCCGCAATCTGTTTGAACATTGACATAAGTTCAGGCAGACCACTGTAATGTGCAATCCTGGTCCGCTCCTTGAATTTATTACCGGCAGGTGCTAACTCCCAGTCCGATTTTTGCTCACCAAAAACAGAAATCCAGTTATCAAAGTGCTGTAAGTTTTTTGATTTCAGGAAATCGTATTCAAGGTATCGCATCATTGTATGTAATTCTGTAACGGAGTTGCTCAAAGGCGTCCCTGTGGCAAAAACTATGCCTTTACCACCTGTTTTTTCGTCTAAATATCGGCATTTCAGGTATAAATCAAGTGCTTTTTGTGACGCACTGCTTGAGATACCGGATATATTAGTCAACTTTGTCGGAGTGAACAAATTTTTAAACTCGTGTGCCTCATCGACAAATAATTTGTCAACACCAAGCTGTTCAAATGTGATAGTATCATCATGATTTTTTTCGAGTTTTGCAAGCTGTTTTTCGAGAGATTTTTTAGTACGTTCCATAGCCTTGACCTGAAATTTACTACCATCACTTGCTTTTAATTCAGCAATTCCACAAATAATATCGTCAATCTGGGCTTTAATTTCCGCTTCCTGACGTTCCTTTGAAATCGGAATCATACCAAGTTGTGAATGACCGATAATTATCGCATCGAAGTTACCAGTCGCAATTTTTGCGAATAACTGCTGACGGTTTTCTTTCTGAAAATCTTTTTTTGTCGCAACAAGAATATTCGCACTCGGATAGAGTTTCTGAAAATCATCGCCAATCTGTTCTGTGAGGTGATTCGGAACGGCAAACAGTGATTTTGTACAAAGTCCGAGACGTTTGCTTTCCATAGCGGTTGCAATCATTTCAAACGTCTTGCCTGCTCCTACCGAGTGGGCAAAAAGCGTATTACCGCCAAAAAGTGCGTGTGCAATAGCGTTTTTCTGATGTTCATGAAGTTTAATTTCAGTGTTCATCATCGGAAACGCAAGAGCCGAACCGTCATATTCACGAGGTTTGACGGAATTGAAAAGTTCGTTATATTTTGCGACAAGTTCTTCACGTCTGGCAGGGTCTTTGAAAATCCATTTTTTAAAGGCGTCACGGATTTTATCAGCTTTTCTTTGTACAACTTTTGTCGCATCAATATCCACAATTCGCTTGTCCTTGAAATAGCCCATACCGTCAGGAACTTCAATTGTTGTGTAAACTTTCGGTTCTTTCAGGTTCAGCAGATGTTCAATGATTTCATAAGCATTCATTCTTTTCGTACCGAACTGCTGACTGGCAATTACTGAACCGTCCTGACTTTTATTGTCGATATGCCATGTGCCTGAATGTTCCGAATATTCGACAGCAATCTTTTTCGCACGTTGCCACGAACAATTTTTACCGCCTGGAAGTCTGACTGCACCGATAAAATCAGCTTTTTTCGCAAGCATTTTCCTTGTTGATTCGTCACGCTTGTCGAGTGTTCCGGCAGATGTCACAAACGCCAGTATTCCGCCATTTTTGACCTTTTCCAAAGATTCCGCAAAGAAATAATCATGTAATTTAGACGTTCCGTGAATATCGTCCTTGAAAGAAAGTTCACCAAACGGAACGTTTCCAACAGCAACGTCAAAACCGCCATTCTGAAAATTATTCTTTTCAAAACCCTGAATTGCAATATCAGCATCGGGATAGAGTTTTTGTGCGATTCTTCCTGAAATACTGTCGATTTCCACACCGTATAACTTACTG
>JAIDCY010000018.1 GCA_029055625.1 Ruminococcus sp.
CCGTATAACTTACTGTTTTCACGCATTTCATCGGGCATTTTTCCGAAAAAATTACCCACACCACACGACGGTTCAAGAACGTTTCCGCCCTCAAATCCGAAGTTTTCGAGTGCCTGATAAATTCCGTCAATAACCGTCGGAGATGTGAAAAATGCGTCCAAAGTAGATGCTCTTGCGGAACTGTATTCCTTGACGGTCAGCAGCTCTTTTAATTCCGAAAATTCATTACTCCAAGCCTTATTTTCGCTGTCAAACGCCTGCGGAATACCTCCCCAACCGACGTATTTTGAAAGAGTTTCCTTTTCGGTATCGGTTGCAGGACGATGTTCTTTTTCAAGAGTTTTCAGCGTTTTTATTGCTTCAACATTCGCCCTGAATTTTGATTTTGCACCACCGTTTCCGAGGGCATCATCTGTTATTGTGAAATTTTCCGACTTTTCAGACTGTTTTTCCTTTGGCTTGTACTGCTCCGATTTTTCAGCTATCTTCTCTTTGTCCTTTTCGGATAAATCGTCCGAAAAATAGGCGATTTTTCCATTTGACATATCAATTTCAGCAAGAGTTTCCATTTCATTATCCTTAAATACAAATGTACCGCCACCTACCATCTCAAAGACAATTTTGTTATCTGTTTTTTCCGGAATTTCAGCTTTTTCAGCGATAATTTCACCATTTTCGATTTCAACGGTATCATGCTTTTCGTCTGTAACATTATCTTCAAGCTGTTCTGATGTTTCCGTAACATTGTTTCTGTCTGATTCAATTTTTTCTGAAATATCGGTCTGAATGATATATTCATTTTTATTAATTAATTCCGCTGTCGTTGCCGCAATCTCAGACCACGTAAACTTGAATTTTTCTCCGCTGTCAAGTGTGAAAAACATTCCTTTTGCATCATGGTCAACAAGTGAAATTTCACCGCTCCCACTGTGACCGCCGATACCGTATTCATGTTTGAGAAAGTCTGCAAATTCTTTATTTGTAGGCTTTTTTTCGTCATAGAATTTCTGAACACGTGATTTTCCGCCCTGAAATCCAGTACCCCTCATAATTTCATCATGAAGTGCACTATAACGATTCACATTGCCTACAAAAAGTCCTTCAGCAAAAGTTTCTTCTTTTGGTCGTCTGCTCTTAGCAATCGGAACTGAGTCATCAAACATTGAAAGCTGTTCACCGCTAATATCAGGAGTTTCCCAGTATGGTCTATTATCCGTTGAATTTTCGCTTTTTTCGATTGCTTCAATCACGTCCGCATCTGTAAAAAGCGGTTTGTCAACGTCCATATCCTCTGAATTTTGCAGTTCCTCAACATCATGGACAACTTGCTGTGTAAACTTTGAATCAGCATCTGTAAAAAGCGGAGTATCATCTTCTGATACTTCGGGTACTGTTTCATTCGTCTTTGGAATGTCGCTAATAAATGATTCTTTCTGCTTTGGCGGATTAATTTCAAAAACTTTTTCTATAAGATATGTCTGATTACAGGCATTTATGTACACTGTCTGCGATGTGTTAGCGATAGTCATAGTCAGATTTTTCATGTCGCCGAGAGTTTTTCTGTAACCGGCTTCCAACGTTCGACGCATTGCTGGTGACTGCCGTATATCAACCGGTGTAAGAGCATTTTCACGATAAATTCTGTTATCGAAACGGACTGTTTCAACCCCGGCATCTTAGGACTGTAGCAATAAAGAAGTTTTAGGCAAAGACAATACAGCAAGCTATACATTTATATTGGTGTTGACACCAGTCAACATTTATGATATAATTATTAAAATACAAGCAGAAAGGAAAGGATGCTATGAAAGGCGTATCTTTGTTTGCAAGTGCTGGTACATATTTATCTCGTATTGGTGTAGATATTGTTGTCGCTAATGAAATCATACCTAAGCGAGCTGAATTATATCGGATCTTATACCCTAATTGCAATATGATATGCGGTCATTGCTTGACATTCTGAATGATATGTTTTCAGAAGAATATGACATAGAGGGTAAAATAATTGATTCCTCGGATTTAGGTGTACCTCAAACAAGGCTGAGAGCAAAGGTGATTAGTGATATAGAAGTATCTCAGTTTAAATTTTTAAGGTTGTGTGAATGTTCTTACACAGCCTTTCTTCTTGCGTAATATTTCCTAAAATCAGCGATTGCCGTGGACGTTGCAACATTGAAACGGAAGTAAATATCAACCTGTTGAGTACGGTTTGCCCTGCCACCTTCGGGAGCGTGAACAACGATTTTTTTCGATAAATTCGTGTAAAATTTCTGTTGTAAGTTCTGTTATCTTTTCGTACTTTTTCACGATTTCCACGAATTGCATCGTATCTGAATTTTTCTTTTTTGTACGTTCAACGAA
>JAIDCY010000019.1 GCA_029055625.1 Ruminococcus sp.
ATTTTAAGCCTATATTTACCCGATTATATGCCTGGTACCGGCTTTTTATTATTTTAAATCCCATATATAGTTTTATTATATCATATTATTTCACACATTTCAACAGAAATATCATAAATATTCACATAAAAAATCCCCTTGTATGCTATACAATAGAATACAAGGAGGCGGTTTATTATGTATGAAGAACAGTTTCCGATACGTCTGGCTAAACTAAGAATGGAAAAAGGCGTGTCGGCAAGGGATATGAGCCTGTCAATCGGGCAGAACGCAGGATATATAAACAATATCGAAAATGGCAAGGCTCTGCCGTCAATGGCTGGATTTTTCTTTATCTGCGATTACCTGAATATCACACCGCAGGAATTTTTTGATATAGATTCAGAACAGCCTGAATTTCTTAATCATACTATTGAAAATCTGAAAAAACTCAACCGCAGACAGTTACAGAATATTTCGGCAATTATTGAAGATTTAGTAGAAAAATAAAAAAACACCCCCACGGATTTCTCCGCAGGGGCTTGTTTTTTATTCAGATATACACATTAACGATAATATCACGCCAATAGAGTACTCTTCTTTTTGTGTTTTTTGCGTACAGATAGCTTTTTGCATCATTGATATTGAGTACAAATCCGCCAATTTTGAAGTAATTATGAATTACTTGTTTTCGCTGATAGCAGCCTGTGCGGCAGCAAGTCTTGCAATCGGTACTCTGAACGGTGAGCATGATACATAGTCGAGACCTATCTTATGACAGAATTCTACTGATGTCGGATCGCCACCATGTTCGCCACAGATACCACACTGGAGGTTCTCATTTGCACCTCTGCCGAGTTTAACAGCTGTCTTCATGAGTGAACCTACACCTACCTGGTCGAGTTTCGCAAACGGGTCATTCTCGAAAATCTTCTTGTCGTAGTAAGCGTTAAGGAATTTACCAGCGTCGTCACGTGAGAAACCGTATGTCATCTGTGTGAGGTCGTTTGTACCAAAGCAGAAGAAGTCAGCGTTTGCACCGATTTCGTCAGCTGTGAGAGCAGCACGTGGGATTTCAATCATTGTTCCTACTTCGTATTCGAGTTCAACGCCAGCTTCAGCGATTACAGCGTCAGCAGCAGCAACTACTACCTTCTTTACGAAGTTGTATTCCTTGATGTCGCCTACAAGCGGAATCATGATTTCCGGCTTTACTGTCCAGTCCGGATGATTCTTCTTAACGTTGATTGCTGCCTTGATTACTGCGTTTGTCTGCATCTTGGCAATTTCCGGATATGTTACGGCAAGTCTACAGCCTCTGTGTCCCATCATCGGGTTAAATTCGTGAAGTCCTGCTATGATGTTCTTGATAGCTTCAACTGTTTTTCCCTGTGCTTCTGCGAGTGCCTTTATGTCTTCTTCTTCAGTCGGTACAAATTCGTGAAGTGGTGGGTCAAGGAATCTGATAACTACCGGGTTTCCTTCGAGTGCCTCATAGAGTGCTTCAAAGTCGGACTGTTGCATAGGTTCAATCTTTGCGAGTGCTACTTCTCTTTCCTCTACTGTATCTGAACAAATCATCTCACGGAATGCGGCAATTCTTTCAGGATCAAAGAACATATGCTCTGTACGGCAAAGTCCTATACCCTCCGCACCGAGTTCACGAGCCTTTTTAGCATCTGCCGGTGTATCTGCATTGGTTCTTACCTTAAGTCTTCTATACTTGTCAGCCCACTGCATGATTCTGTCAAATTCGCCTGCAATTGTAGCGTCAACGGTCGGGATTACGCCGTCATAGATGTTACCTGTTGTACCGTCGATTGAAATGAAATCGCCTTCAACAAATGTCTTTCCGCCGAGTTCGAACTTCTTGTTTTCCTCGTCCATCTTGATGTCGCCACAACCGGATACGCAACATTCGCCCATACCACGTGCTACAACCGCTGCGTGTGATGTCATACCGCCACGTACTGTAAGGATACCCTGTGCAGCCTTCATTCCTGTGATGTCTTCAGGAGATGTTTCAAGTCTTACGAGTATAACCTTTTCGCCTCTTTCAGCCCATTCTACAGCATCATCGGCAGTGAATACTATCCTACCACAAGCAGCACCAGGTGAAGCACCAAGTCCCTTACCCATAGGTGTAGCAGCCTTTAATGCGGAAGAATCGAACTGCGGGTGGAGAAGAGTGTCAAGGTTTCTCGGGTCAATCATTGCAACAGCTTCCTGTTCTGTCTTCATTCCTTCGTCAACGAGGTCGCAAGCTATCTTTAAAGCAGCCTGAGCGGTTCTCTTACCGTTACGGCACTGGAGCATATAAAGCTTACCGTTTTCAACAGTAAATTCCATATCCTGCATATCGTGATAACGGTCTTCAAGGATATTGCAGACTTTTACAAATTCTTCATAAGCTTCAGGGAATTTCTCAGCCATCTGAGCGATAGGCATAGGAGTACGTACACCGGCAACAACGTCTTCGCCCTGAGCGTTTGTAAGGAATTCGCCCATAAGCTTCTTTTCACCTGTTGCAGGGTCACGTGTGAATGCAACACCTGTTCCGCAATCGTCACCCATGTTACCGAATGCCATTGACTGTACGTTTACGGCAGTACCCCATGAGAACGGAATATCATTGTCACGTCTGTAAACGTTAGCACGTGGGTTATCCCATGAACGGAATACGGCTTTTATAGCACCGATAAGTTGTTCTTTCGGGTCATCCGGGAAATCTGAACCGATTTTTGACTTATATTCTGCCTTGAACTGGTTAGCAAGTTCCTTGAGGTCGTCGGCATTGAGTTCAACGTCCTGTGTAACGCCTCTGTCAGCTTTCATAGCGTCGATAAGCTGTTCAAAGTACTTCTTACCAACTTCCATAACTACATCAGAATACATCTGAATGAATCTTCTGTAGCAGTCCCAAGCCCATCTCGGATTGTTGGACTTTTCAGCGATTGTATTAACAACTGTCTCATTGAGACCGAGGTTAAGGATTGTGTCCATCATACCAGGCATAGAAGCTCTTGCACCGGAACGTACGGAAACGAGAAGCGGATTTTCCTTATCGCCGAATTTCTTGCCGGTGATTTCTTCCATTTTAACGATATATTCGTTGATTTCAGCCATAATCTCATCAGAGATACCGCCGTCCTCATAGTACTGAGTACAAGCCTCTGTTGTGATTGTGAAGCCCTGCGGAACAGGGAGACCGATGTTAGTCATCTCGGCGAGGTTAGCACCCTTACCACCGAGAAGTTCTCTCATGCTGGCGTTACCCTCAGAGAAAAGGTAACAGTATTTGTTTGCCATTGGTTTATACCTCCGTTTTTAAACATTACCGGAAAAGATTTGTAACATCTTTCCGACTTATATATATTATAACACATTCCGGAAGAAATTACCATATATACATTAGTAAAAATTTTATGGTGATTTTGTAGCATAATACACAAAAATTTATAAAAAAAGTACGTTTTTGCAAAAAAGGCTTGAAATTATTGTTAATATTTGTCATAATAAAAGTAAGCGGAAAAATTTTGTCAATTAAAAATTAATAATGAATAATTATTAATTGTTAATTTAAAAAAGTAAAGGGGTTGAATGATATGAATAAAGCTGTAATACTTGCAGGCGGACAGGGTAAGCGTATGAAAGCGGATATACCTAAACCGCTTTTTGAAGTCCTCGGCGAACCTATGCTTGAATGGGTGATTTCGGCGTGTGAGAGTGCGGAAGTAAAGGACATCTGCATAATCAAAGGATTCATGGGTGAGATGATTGATAAATATCTTGACGGACGTTATACAACGGTACTACAGGCGGAACGTTTCGGGACAGGTCACGCTGTAATGCAGGCGATACCGTTTCTTGAAAATGACATTTCCGGTAATACTCTCGTTCTATGTGGTGATGCTCCGTTCATAGACGGCAAGACTATTAAAAATTCTCTCGAATATCACGTAGAACATGAAAACGCCGTGACGGTTATTACCGCCGAACTCGATAATCCATACGGATACGGTAGGATAATACGTACTGAAAACGGTATCAGTGGTATCGTCGAACAGAAAGACGCTACAGAAGAACAGTGTAAAATAACAGAAGTAAATTCCGGTGCTTACTGGTTCAGAACCGCCGACTTAATAAAGCTACTCGGAAAAATAACCTGCTCAAATGTACAGAAAGAGTATTATTTAACAGATACCGTTTCAATATCTGTTTCCGAAGGTCTGAACGCCGGTGCGTATAAATCGGATAATGCGGATATTATCAGGGGTGCGAATGACCGCAAGGACTTACTTAATCTCAATACATACGCCCGTATGATGATTATTGAAAAACATCTTGAAAACGGTATAGGCTTTATCTGTACCGACGGTGTAATAATAGAAAGAAATGTTGAAATCGGTACGGGTACGGAAATTATGCCGAATACGATTATAAGAGGTAATACGAAAATCGGCAAGAACTGTAAAATAGGTGCGGATACCACCATTGAAAACTGTACAATCGGAGACAATGTAGAAACTGATACCGCCAAGATATACGATTCCGTCGTTGAAGATGATGTAAAAATCAATCATTACGTACATATAAGACCTCACAGCCATATTAAAAAAGGTGCGTACCTCAGCGATTTCGTGGAGATAAAAAATTCCGTGATAGGCGAAAATACAGCGGTTTCGCATCTCGTATACATCGGCGACAGTGACGTCGGCAGAAAGGTAAATATCGGAGCCGGTACGGTAACGGTAAATTACGACGGTATAGAAAAAAGTCGCTGTAATATAGGTGATAAGTGCTTCATAGGCTGTAACACCAATCTGATAGCACCGGTTAAACTCGGTAAAGCCGTATACACCGCCGCCGGTACTACCGTAACCAAAGACGTGCCAGATTACGCACTTGTTATAGACCGTGGAATAATGAAAGTAAAAGAGGGTTACACGATAAGAAAACTTAAATCCAAAATATAAATAAAATGACGGTTCTTCTTACAGAACCGTTATTTTTTAAGACTATTTTAATATTTATATGTTATGATAAATAACATACAATGAAAGGAGTTATTTTTATGAAGTTACTTGTAGTGGAAGATGAAATACAGTTAGCGGATGCTTTATCTGAAATACTGAAACGTAATATGTATACTGTTGATACGGTTTACGACGGCGTGGACGGTCTCGATAATGCACTGACAGGTATTTATGACGGTATAATTCTTGACATAATGTTACCTCGTATGAACGGTATCGAGATACTCCGGAATATACGCAAGGAAAAGATAAATACACCAGTACTGCTACTTACCGCCAGAAGTGAAATCGAAGACAAAATAAACGGTCTCGACTGCGGAGCTGATGACTATCTCACTAAACCATTCGTTACCGGTGAAATGCTCGCCCGTATACGTGCCATGACACGCCGGAAAGGTGAGATACTCGATAACAATAAACTTGAGTTCAATGGACTTGAATTAAATAAAAATACGTGTTCGATAATTTACGCCGGAAATGATGTAAAATTAAGTCTGAAAGAGTATCAGATTATGGAAATGCTTATAGCAAATCCTCACCATATCCTGCCGAAAGAACGCATTATAGAAAAAATATGGGGTTATGAAAGTGATGTGGAATATAATAATATAGAGGTCTATATATCATTTCTGCGAAAAAAAATAACGGTCATATCCGCACCCGTACAGATTAAAACCGCAAGAGGTATAGGCTATTCTCTCGAATAGGTGACGCATCATGTTCAGACAGGCACAGTTAAAACTTTTCGCCGTAATAACAAGTATATTACTTGCTATCTTTATAGCGGTACTCAGTTCTATAAACATTGTTACACGCTCATTTATGCAGAGACAGTCAGAAGAAGTACTTAAGAAAATAGCTATCAGTACAGAATACGACGATATAACCGATACTTTCAGCTTCACACCACCTGAAGAGTTACACAAAAAACGTAATCCGATACCACAGGAAAAAAATCAGCCACCTGCTCCGGATAATACGGATATTCCCGATAAACCTGATAAACCCGACGACTTCCCACCTTATGACAAACATAAAAAAGAACCTGTTCCGAAAAATTTCGGTTCTATTGAATTTTTCGCCATAATGGCAGACAGTAACGGAAATTTTATCGCCTGCATGAATAACGACGAACTCACAGAAGATACCGCACAGAAATATATCGACGATATTCTGAAACTCAGACACCCGACAGGTATGATAAATTCTTATCAGTTCTATAAAACCGGCAAAAATAACGGTTATCTAATAGCCCTTACCGATAAGACAGAAGAAACAAAAGTCATGAAGCAGTTTATACGTACTACTATAATAATAGGAGCTCTGACCGTAATATTATTGTCATTTGCCGGATATTTTCTGAGTAAGAAGAGTATCGAACCTATTAAATTTGCCTTCGACAAGCAGAAGCAGTTTATATCAGATGCAAGCCACGAACTAAAAACCCCACTCACCGTCATATCCGCAAATGCTGATGTTCTTTCCGGTGAAATAGGTAATAACAGATGGCTTAACTACATAAAATCACAGACGGAACGTATGAACCTGCTCGTAAACGATTTACTCAATCTCACGAGGCTTGAAAACAATTCTTCAGATTTTATAGTTTCGGAGTTCAATTTAAGTCAGGCTGTTACTAATACCGCTTTGCCGTTTGAGTGTCAGGCTTTCGAGACAAACAAAAAATTTATAGTAGATGTTGAAGATGGTCTGACGGTAACCGGTAGCGAAAAGCATATCAGACAACTGACAGCTATTTTCATAGATAACGCCCTGAAATACTCCAATGACGGCGGTATAGTAAGAGTCACACTCCGGAAACAGGGCGACAAAAAAATACTGACCGTATATAATACCGGTACAGGCGTAAAGGATTCTGAAAAAAACAAAATCTTTGAAAGATTCTACCGGACAGACGATTCACGAACACGTCAGGCAACTGGTGGTTACGGTCTCGGACTCGCTATAGCAAAATCTATAGTGGATAAGCATAAGTTTAAAATAAGCGTCGAGAACGTCGAGGAAAAAAGTATAGCGTTTGTGGTTACCATGTGAAAATCTCACATACAAAACGCAAAAAAATAGTATAAATCAGTCTTTTACGTAAATAATAACACGTAAGGAGGCTGATTTTTTTTATGAACATAACCCCTCAGATGTACAGTAGAATGACTGAACAGGCATCGCCGAAGTCGAACGTGAAAGTAAATGTAAGTATAGCCTTTGCGGTAGGTGGTGGGATATGCGTTATCGGACAGATAATCATGTCAATACTACAAAATTACGGTCTCGACAGGATTTCCGCAAGTGCATGGACTTCTATAATATTAGTTACCGCAAGTGCGATATGTACAGGTTTCGGGTGGTACTCGAAACTCGCCAGACACGCCGGAGCAGGTACGCTTGTTCCTATAACAGGATTTGCAAACGCTATAAGTTCTTCCGCTATAGAAGCCAAATCGGAAGGCTTTATACTCGGAGTAGGTACGAAGATTTTCACTATCGCCGGACCGGTAATATTATACGGTCTTGCATCAGCTGTACTTTACGGACTGATTTATTACGTTTTCCGATAAAAAAAGACAGGGTATATAATTACCCTGTCACACACAGATAAATTCAAAATAAATATGTGTAGAACAAAAGAAAGGAGACAACAAAACGAGTGTAAATAACAAAAAATTATTTTACACTGTATCTATTATATATTATTTTTTCGTGATAGTCAAGTGAAAACGTAATAAATTTATTCATTTACAACAAATTCTGTCATTTTAACCAATAAACTGACAAGCTTTATGACGTTTTACACAAAGAAAATCAACAATTTATATAAATTTATTGATTTTTACGTAATTATGTGTTAGAATGTAGAAAATAATGAAAGGTGTGATTACATGAGAAGATGTTTTGCAATAAGATGGTCTGCAATAAGACATAAACTTGAAAATGAATATCTTGCCGAATCGTTAAGAGGTCATATAAAATACTTTGCGACAAGTTACAATAAATATCCTGACAATGAGGGCAGAGCCTCCATACTGCTTGACGGTAAGGAAATAATAGAAGGCAGTTACGGCGAACAGTGGAGTAAAGCTGACCTGCTCCCTGAAGACGAAAATTTTGAACTCCGCATCAGAAGATTAGGCGAATTTCCTATTATGGACGATATAGCTTTACAGTTCGGACAGTTTGACCAAAGTTGCTTTTACAGGGCTTTTGACGAATTTGATAATCAGTCAATAGAAAAAAGTCTGTCCAGTGAAAACGCTATCGTAAGAGTTTTTGCAATTCTTGACCGTCGCACAGGTAAAAGGCGGTTACGTGCTATGAAAGATACCATACATAATGAGGGCGAAGTTTTCCGGACGTTCTTTAATATACGTGCAACTGCTGAGGGTATTTTATGAAAAAATTTTTACTTATATTTACGTCGGTAATGATGCTGTTCTGTTCCTGTAACGAAAAACTCGTGAATATGACCAGTACCGATAACGGCGAATATACTTCTATAGTATGGGACGATAAAAAATATGTACCGTTCTGTGTGGTATCTAAAAGCGATTGCGGTAGGAAAATAGGATACATCAACGGCGAAAAAAATAACGTCGTAAGTCAGTATAAAGACCTCTCCCCTGATGAGTGGTTAGCTAACTATCTCACTATGGACGGCGGTGCGATGCTTTTCAAGGAAGTTAATGTTACTGATATTCCGGACGGTCTGCAAGATGAGTACAATATTTCCGTATGATTACAACCATTCAGATGTTGACCAGTCTTTTATATATCCGATTGTAAGTAAACCTGATACAGCCATTAAAAAAGTTATCGCACCTGTCAGTAATGCCGGAAATATCCACCATTTACATAGATTATTTTTTCTGTACCATATTTTATATAATAACATATTTATCCCATACGGTAAAAATATTGACGCTTCCAGTAATGCAAAACCTATACAGAAATCAGATACATAAATTTTATGATGATTAACAAAAATACCTCGTGTTGACATGAACATTAAACTTATAAAAAATCCCCAGAATACGCCATAAGCAATTACAATATTCAACAGGACGGAAAAAATTTTCGTAACCGTACTCCATACGGAACTTTTTCCGGTATATCTTTCCTGCCGGAAAAAATTTCTTACTATAAAGTAAAATCCGATTACATTAACCATTACCACAAAACAAAAAATAATTACTGTCATATAAAAACCTCCGTAAGTCCGTACCAGTATATTAAAAATGCTCCGATACTTATAATTATCGCCGGAAACGTCCACCATTCAGACAGCCCATTTTTCTTATATAAACGTCTGTATAACAGGAAATTTATTACGTATGGAAAAAATACCGCTACTTCACCTGTTATCACGCCACCCAGTCTCACACCGATAAACGCCATCACTCCGGACGTTATATTTATTACAACAGAAAGAACTTTCATAATTGAAGTGTATTCTGTATAATCTCCGCATGATTTTTTATTCCGGAAAAAACGTCTTGTAATCAGAATGAATATTATTGTATGTATCACAAGCACTATCGCATAAAATTTCCCTGTACTCTCAATAAAATAATATATGATTATTACCGAATATATTAAAAAAGTCATAAGGCTGATTATTCTTGACGGTATAATCCAGCGTTCAGAAATTTTCCTGTACCTGTAACATTTATTATATAAAAATCTTGTTACCTTGTACGGAAATAATATCAATAAATAAAATATAGGTATCAATATAATCAACGTGATAAAATGTTCAGATGTATATTCAAAAACTACTTCTCCATCACAATATTCAGAGTAAACAGTACGTGGAAATGACAAAAACACACAAAACATCAATATTAAATATTCCAGATAAATCTGAAAAATTTCCCCTGTTACAATGAAAAATTTAGTAAAAATACTTCGGGTTGAAAAAATTATTAAAATACCTGATAATACCATAACCGCAAGCAATGCAAAAAACAGTTGCGGACATTCAAAGTCACAAATTAAGTCCCAAAAAAATTCAATCATTATATCCACCTCCGGTTATTAAATCTTCAGAAATATTTTTCATTTCACCTGCTCCTGCTGTAACGGAATATATCCCGATTTTTCGACTATTTCCTGTCCGTCGTCAGACAGAATCCAGTCAGTTAATGCTTTTACATTAGGATTGGTATTGTCTTTTCTGTATACAGCATAGAAGTCAACTGTAACCGGATATTTTCCGGAAGATATATTTTCCTTATCCGGATATACGCCGTTCACTGACAGCATTTTCACACCACCGTTTGCGACTATTCCGGAAACATAGTATCTGAACGAAAATCCTATAGCCCTACCCATAAATCCGAAAGGATTTTTTTTCATAGGCGTATCACCCATAAACGACATCATCACCGACTGACTACCACTACCCTCTATACGCTGTACAGGGTCTATTACTGACCGGTCACCGCCGACTTCTGACCAGTTCGTATATTTTCCGGAGTACATACCCTGTATCTGTTCGACGGTCAGACTGTCTACCGGATTATCGTTACTTACTATGAACACAAACGCTTCGTGACCTATCGGGACAAACTCCAGTTCTATACCCTGCTCCCTTGCGTAATCGAGTTGTTGTTGTGAGGGTTCCGCACAGAAAATAATATCCGCTGTACCGTCTACTACCGCCTGATACGCCTTTAAAGTATTCGTATAATGTAACGCACTTTCCGGAGTGAAATTTTCACCGTCAAAAATAACGCTGTCCGGTGGATATACAGCGTTCACGAACCCCGAAAATACCGGATACAATGCCGCCGCACCGTCTATAACCGGCAGATTTTCGGTCAGTCTGAAATCCGTTTCAACTCTTACAACTTCCGAATCCTCTTCAAACGGTAAATATCTGTCAAGTTCTATGGATTTCGCCTGCATCTGTTCGCTTGTGTCGTTTATATAACGCTTCGTGAACAGGTTATACACGGACACATCGAATCCTACAAAAACCAGTACTATTAATAATATAGCTGTAAGCTGTCGGAAAAGTTTCATATATAATCAGCCTCCGTTTGCGATGTACGATATTATAGAACAGTGTTCATGCAGATAAAACGTATACGCTACCAGTACACCCGTACTTATCGCACCTATTATTAAAATTATTATCAGTATTTTCTGAAACAGCTTGTCACTCATTCTGAACTCTCCTTTATATACGTGCAAGTGAAAAAATTATTATAAATAATCCTACAACTGATGCCAGAATTATCCCCATAAGTACCGCCGATACTATCAGATTTTTCTTTCGTTTCTTATAATACAGATGTTCTTTCGGCGTACCCTTAAATTCAAGAAATGATGTTCTGAAAAATATCACTGTTCCGATAAGCAACAAAGCAAATACAGTATCTAACATATAAAAATCTCCTTTACATATACGTAAGTGAAATTGAAATCATTATAACCAATGCAACAAATGAAATAAATATTATTCCGGCAAGTACCGACGAAACCATATAAACCGTCTTTCTTTTTTTATATTTATCGCTGTCTACCGGAGTTCTTTTCAGCAGGATAAGCGATACTATGAAAAATATCACTATTCCGGCTGGTATTCCTATAAATAATATAATATCCGACATATAAAACATCTCCTTTATGTTTATTTTAAAATCCGAATCCAAGTAAAAATTCACGTATTCCGTCAAGTACTGAACCTATAAAAATACTCAAAACTATATC
>JAIDCY010000002.1 GCA_029055625.1 Ruminococcus sp.
CAGAATACTGCATACTATCTTCCTCTACTTCTCGTGGGTGCGGAGATGTGTGTCAGAGACAGAAGTAACTTTATAATATCAGTAGTAAAAATTTCCCAGCCTATACCGTGATGACTTCTCGCCTGATTCGCACGCACAGTAAGTACGGCATTAAGCAAAAGTACGCCGTTTTCCGCCCATCTTGTAAGGTCTCCGTGCTTTCCTGAGTTATCAATTCCGGTATCGCTTTTTATTTCCTTGAAAATGTTCACAAGCGAAGGCGGAGGCTTTATACCTTTTTTTACAGAAAAACTTAAGCCGTGTGCCTGACCCTCTCCATGATAAGGGTCCTGACCCAGTATCACACATTTTACGTCATTATATGACGTTATTTTCATAGCGTTGAAAATATCGTACATATCGGGAAAAATACGCTTTGTACTGTATTCCGCCTTCAGTCTCTGACGCAGATTTATATAATATTCCTTTTCAAACTCGTTCTTCAGGAGCTCGTCCCAATCGTTACCGAAATTCACCATATATCCTCCTTTTTAATCGTTTATGATGCCTTCAAGATACTTGAATCTCACAAGTTTATTTTTTCTGTATGTAAGCGACCCGTATTCGTCAAACGGCATTTTTTCGTAAGCATCTACAGAACACTCTATTTTTAAAGTTTTTCCCTTACGGGTAACGAAAGTGAGTTCATAGTATTCATCAATAAATTTAACATTGCCGTCATTTTCGATTATCCGGAGGCGGTCATCACTCTTACTTATCAGCGTTGCCATCTCAACAGATGATTCCGCTTGTTTTTCCGTTACTTCATCTGGTACTTCCTCGAAAAATAACCACGCAAAACGTTCAAGAGGATGTCTGCCCCCGAAAGTTATTATCAATAAAATCAATGACACGGCAACTGCACCGAACATAATAAGAATAGTTCTTATCTCCGGTGACATCGTTATCATTCCTTTCCTTATCTCTCTCTGTTTACCGGATGCCCTCGGGATTAAGTTCAGTGAAGTTCCAGCTGTCCGCACACATTTTTATTATATCCGATTTTGCTTCCCAGCCGAAAATCTCCCTTGCTTTCGTAGCGTCGGCGTAACAGGTTGCAATGTCTCCGGCACGTCTTGCGGTAATCTTTCTCGGTATCGGTTTTCCACAAGCCTTTTCATATGCCGTAACCACTTCAAGGACGCTTGACCCCTTCCCCGTACCAAGATTTACCGCTTCAAATCCCTTGTGTTTCATGGCGTAATCTATCGCACATACATGACCTTCCGCCAGATCCATTACGTGTATATAGTCCCTTACGCCTGTACCGTCGGGTGTGTCGTAATCGTCACCATATACACTGAGTTTTTCGAGTTTGCCGGATGCTACCTGTGCAATGTATGGCACAAGATTATTCGGTATGCCGTTAGGGTCTTCGCCGAGTAATCCGCTTTCGTGTGCACCTATCGGGTTGAAGTAACGCAACGCAACCACGCTGAAATCGTCGTCGGCAACGCACATATCCTTTAAAATCTGTTCAATCATCACTTTCGTGTATCCATAAGGATTTGTTGCGGACGTTGGCATATCTTCCGTATACGGTGCGGTGTTGTTCATGCCGTAAACCGTCGCAGATGATGAAAAAACTATCTTCTTACAATCATTTTCACGCATTACTTTTAACAGAACAAGTGTTCCGTAAATGTTGTTTGTATAGTATTCAAGCGGTTTCCGGACAGATTCCCCCACCGCTTTCAGACCGGCAAAATGTATCACCGCTTCTATATCGTTTTCCCTGAAAACGCCGGAAAGTGCGTCGTAATCGCAGATATCGACGTTATAGAATTTTACATTTTTTCCTGTTATTTTTTCTATCCTTCCGACACTCGCCATCTTGGAGTTGCTGAGGTTGTCCACAATTACAATCTCGTATCCGTTGGAGAGAAGCTCCACACAGGTGTGACTGCCGATAAATCCTGTACCACCTGTCACAAGAATTTTATTCACGATAAAATACCTCCTCAGAAATTTTTTTACACTTACTATTATATTATATTTTCACGTTTTTTGCAAGATATAATTGTAAATTTCTTTGAAATGTGTT
>JAIDCY010000020.1 GCA_029055625.1 Ruminococcus sp.
ATATATGTTCCATATAATTATTATATCATAGAAAAGAAAATTAATACAACATAAAAAATGAAAGGTGTGTGATAATCAATTCTGACAATTTATACTTAACAGTTAAATACAGAATATATGTATGAAATAACTGTAATTTTAATGATATAATGGGGTTTAAAATGTAACGGCATAAACCGTATATAAAAAATATTAAGGAGTAATAATATTATGAAAAAATTTATTTCAACTGCTATGATAGCGGTTATGTGTTCTTCTATGGCTTCAGGTAATACCGGATTTGGGGTTCAGCCTGTTTCCGCATCGGCTGTCAGTGCGGACTGGCAGGAGGCGTATGCAGACTTTCTTAAAAACGGGGGTTACGGACAGTATATAACTTCCGGCAAGGTAACGAAATTTACAACCGCATATATCGATGGGGACGATATACCGGAACTTGCACTTTCCACAGGTACGGAATGGGATGATTCCGTTTTTGTTGCAACATTTAAAAACGGAAAAATTACTCCTGTGAAAGCTTTTGAAGCAGGTCCTGCAAATACTTACGATACGACAAATGGTTTTTACGGAGCATCGGGAAAACTCAGATACGCTGAAAAAGGCGGTCTGCTTGACCCTGATTTTTACGGTATGCAGTATGCTTACAGGACAATTTATAATGTAAATAATAGTGCAACAGCTGGGGTGGAAACTGTTCTTTATCGTTATGATACTGAATATGTGAACGGAGAACCGGTATTTGAATATGCAATTGATAGTAACACAGTAACTGAATCAGAATATAATGAAAAATTATCATATTATGAAAATAAGATAACATCAGTTATTGATTATCATGATATGTTACATATTACCGAAGAAAACATTAACGCACAGTTTGGTGTTTCAATTGATACACAGAGCGATGAAAAAGAAACATCCGGCAAATGTGGTGATAATGCGTACTGGAATTACGACGAATCAACAGGTACACTTACTATAAGCGGAACAGGAAGTACATATGATTACTGGTTAGGTGACGAAAATCCGGACTGGTGGACGGGTACGGCAGGTTACAAGATAAAACGTATTGTTGTTGAAGAAGGCATAACCAAAATCGGCTATAGTTTTTTCTACGGTCAAAGTGCAGATGTAAAACTTCCTGAATCTCTGGAAGAAATCGGCGACCTTGCTTTTCATAATTCTTCTTTAAAGGAAATAACAGTACCGAAAAATGTAAAGAAAATAGGTACTTATGCTTTCGGCGTAACAGGTGATGAAGCTTATGAAGGCGGACTGACCGGCAATACAGGATTTACGGTATATGGTTACAGTGGTTCAGTAGCGGAAGATTATGTAAATAATATAAATGATATTATCAGAAACGGTGACAAGCTTAAATTTGTGGCACTTGATTCTTCCGTACCGGATGAACCTGTTAAACCTGATGAAACTTCTAAACCGGAAATTCTTGATACTTCTGATACCTCCGATATTTCGGCTGACTGGAAAGATTCATGTAAGAAAATACTGAAAAATTTAAATAATTCATCTGATATGATGTGGGATTTGTATGATATTGACGGTAACGGTATTCCGGAATTAATCGTATCCTATGGAAACAGTCATGTGTCCTACTGTGAAGTATATGCTTATGACGGTTCAGATTTCGTTATGATGTCAACGGTCAATGCTTATGGCAATGAACAGAACAGCTTTGGTCACTATGGTGAAATTTATGCTATCAACGGAAAAAATCAGTTTGAAACATATGATATTAACAATGGAACGGAAGTAATCAGTTTCTTCACTCTCGACGGAAACAATCTGAAAACAGACATTACTTTTGAAAATAACAGCGGTGCGGTCGGTGAAGATTCCGCAAATTTTTATGTGAATAATAAAAAAGTATCTAAAGAAGATTACGACAAAGCCTATGAACCTTACAGTAAATATGATGTTCAAGGAAATTCAGTAACACCACTGGGAAGAAAATATAAATTTGAAAATTATGATTCTGTTCTCGAAACATATGATAAACCTGTTGTTCCTGATAAATTAAGTGAATCAGAACTGAAAGAAAAATCTGAAAAATATGGTAATGTATCAGCATGGGAGTATCACGACTATGACAACAACGGAACAAATGAAGCGTTCGCCCTGATTACAGAAGAGACAAAAATAAAATATCTGCTTTTTATTGATTCGGACGGAAATATAACGGAAATGTCCGAACCAAAGAACAAAGGTGATTTTCTGGATTATGTAGACAGAACTGGTCAGTATACAGAAACAGGTGACGGACAAGGATTCTTTTCTGCCGATATGACAGGTGGGGCGGCTTCATTTACATTACTTTACAGTGTTAAGAATAATATACCTTATGAACTTGATATTTCAGGAATGATAAACGGCAGTTTTAAAAAACATGAAAATAATACTTTCAGTGCATGGCTGCACGATGAAGGACGTGTAGGAAGTGGACACACTTACGAACTGATTTATAACAACACTGACAAACAGTTCCAAATAGGAAACCGTCTGAATGATTCCGTTTCAGAAAATGTTACATCCGGCAAATGTGGTGATAATGCATACTGGACACTTGACAAATCAACCGGCAAGCTTACTATAAGCGGTAAAGGTGATATTTACGATTACGGTGACTGGGCATATGAAACACAGTCTCCGCCGTGGTGTGATGACAAAGATTACGGCTCATATATAAAGAATATCGTCATTGAAGAGGGTATAACAGGTATCGGCGTTTATAATTTCTATGGTTCAGCGGTAGAAAGCGTAAAACTTCCAGAATCACTTAAAAAAATTGAATCTCTTGCTTTTCATGACTGCGAAAATCTGAAAGAAATAAGAATCCCTAAAAATGTAACTGAAATAGGTGACAGAGCATTCGGACAGTACGGAAACAGTGGTTTAGGAGTTGTAGACGGTTTTGTTGTTTATGGTTATAAAGGTTCGGAAGCAGAAAAATACGTGAATAACGTAAATAATATAGAAGATGTATTCGGACAATTAAAGTTTGTAGCGATTCAGGATAGTTCAGCGGTCAATACCACATCAACTACTACAACATCCGGCAGTAGTACATCTGATAACACACCATCGGGTAACAATTCAGCCGGAAACAGTTCATCTGCCGGAAAGTCCGCACCTGCCACAGGCGATAATATCGCTAAAGTATTTTCTTCTGTTGCGATTGCCGGTCTTGGTGTAATACTGTTCAGGAAACGTAACAGGAAATAATCCGGAGGATTAATATTATAAAAACTAAACGTCTATGTAGTTTTTTTTATGGCGTTAGTCATGATGTTTTCAGTATGCCCGATTTCACCGGTGAAAATTTCCGGTACTTCATATGAAAATATCCATATAAACACCGGAAATTATGCATATGATATTGTTGAAGTTGCAAGAACTCAGATATGTTACAAGGAAAACGGCAGAACTGTAGCGTAACAGTTATCAGCGGAAAGGGCGATAACAGAGTTGATATATTCGACCTTGTTCTTATGAAACAGCTTTTAGTTAAATAATTGGGGTAAAAGGTTCCTCCGCAGGATAACTTCTGCCGGGGGAATCCTTTTATATTCAGAATGGATATGTAAAAAAAAGAGTATCATTAATCTTTGCAGAATATGATACTCTTTAAAATTATCCGTCTGATAAAAAATGTATTTGTAAATATTTATTATACATCTTCATTAAAAAAATCTGAATCTATATGCTTTATTTTCTTTGTTAATATGAGAATTAAAGCAGAACGTAATGAAAAACAGCTATTAAATATTTCTGACAGAATTTTCAATAACTATTGTCAATGTTATAATGATAACAGCAAAAACAACGTATTTACGCCTTTTCAGCGTGTTCTGGCATTATTCCCACTCCATACGGAACAGCTTTTTCTAAACTTTTCTGTTTAGAAAATATATACGATATTGTCTTTGATTATCTGTATTATCTTTTGTTGGTCCTGCTTTTATCGTTCTGTTATCAATTTGTTATCAGC
This sequence comes from Ruminococcus sp., assembly GCA_029055625.1. Classification (GTDB taxonomy): domain Bacteria; phylum Bacillota; class Clostridia; order Oscillospirales; family Ruminococcaceae; genus Ruminococcus. Next base: position 4,010 of record JAIDCY010000020.1, read on the forward strand.
TTTGATAACAAAGATGACAGTTATAGTATAACATATAATTAAGTTATTTTTCAATTGCTTTATTGTATTTTTTGATTAGATTGGGCAAATCGTCAATGCTAAACCTCATATTTGATTTTGAAGGAAGTTTGAAATTTTTTATTGATTTAGCATTATTTTCATTCCACATTCTACAGCATTTACTATATTTTTTTCCACTGCCACATGGACAATGATTTTTTCCTTGTACTTTTTTGTAGAAAACCGGATGAATTCTAAACACTTCGTTCGCTGTTCTACATTTTTCGCGAATTAACTCAAACATAATTAACTCTAAAACAATTGAACTTTTCATTTGTTCAATGCATTCAATTGCAACATCAACGAGATATTTACAACAATCATTCTCTTGTTGCTGGTTGTTGGATTTATAGCTTATCTTTTGACTTAATCCATTATAATCAAAATCTCCATGACCTATAGCATTTCTTAATTCATATGATTTATCAGTTACTCCAAATATTTCTGAAAAGAATTCTTTCTCTTTCAACTCCTTTACCCTATTTCCATTCTTTGTGTTGTTATTGAACTTATCTAAATTCATCTTAGTACCAAATTCATCATATCCCCCTCGATACTTAATGTTATCTAGACACTTTATTATATCGCAACATGTAGCTAAAGATTCGAATGAATCTAAATAAAAGTTCTTTATATCGTAAAAAGAACAAGTAGACATACCATATTGCTCTAAATTTGGTTGTCTTTCTTTCTTGTAAAAATTAACAGAAAGAGCAGGCATTAAATTTAAAGCTATTGAAATATATGAGTTCATAATTTTAAACATCTTTTGTTGTACAAATTTTATCTTCTCATTACTTAATACATCAAGAATAAAAGTATTTAAAGCTCTTTTATCCAAATGAGTTATCTCGTAATTGATTTGACTTAAAATAGATTTAAACTTTTTTTTGCCAAAAAGATAATTAAAATCATACAAATATTCTAAATGAATGAAACGTTGAATCTCATAATCACTTGATAAATCACATTTCCATTCTTGAGCAGCATCCAGATATTTTGATTTAATTAAATCGTACTTTTCATTTTGAAACAGTTGATAAAGTATTGAGTGTTTATCCCAATTCGAGCTGAGGTCTGATATATAGCATACATAATCCACATAGTTCTCCCTATCTTCGATTTCAATGTCGAACATATTGATAATTACAGGAGTTGGAAGAATAAATGAAACATCAGTATCTAAAGCACATATTTTATGGACAAGCATTTCACCAGATGCTTCGCCATAATAACTGATATCAAAATTGGTTGTAGATAGTGGACAATTTATAGGTTCAAAATGGCAAGATAAAGTTTTGCTATTTGCTATAAACTCACCTGTCATAAGAGTTTCACAATCTCCACAATGTACTCTTACTGGAGTCTTTTCAACATATCCAGCTGGTGAACGCATAAGTGTAACTGAACCACATACTGGACATTTTAAATAATAATTTACTGTCATAATTAAAATTCCTTAAAATTTATTTCCACTCGCTCCTTTAACTACAATATTAACGCATTTCAGTTAAGTTTTATCGCTTGTGGTATCTCTATTATTTGAATTGTCAGTCAGATTTAGAGTATCTGATTTTTTGTTGCCAAAGTGTTGCCACTGTACAATCTAATTATATTACAAGCTAGTGAGATTGTCAATAATTACTTGAAACATTTTTTCATATATTTCAAGTCTGTATTTGTCTTAAAACAAATTCATATGTTTTTGCCTGCTCAGTATACCATACTTATTCTGTAATGCCCGAATATTTGACTGCATCATCAATTTTATACATAAGTAAACTTGCCAACATCAATCGTCGCATAGCTTCTTCTTTTGTTACAGTAGCTCGTTCATCATTTGAATGTGATTTGGGATTTCTTAATGCTGACATTGCTCCTGATAACATAAAACGTGTACCATTGTGTATATTATTCCCATTTTCTGTTGTACGGTCACAGATTTCAATTATAGTATTTTTTTCTGAAAACACTTTATTCATAGCCTCTACACCATCAGGAATAGTTGTCTCATTTGGTCGAACTATTTTATATAGTCTTTTCACTCGAGCATTGATTTCAATAAAAGCATTTACTGCTGCTTCGGCATAGTTACCATCAACATAAAGTTTTTGAGATGATTGAACTATCAATGGATGTATACAACTCCACTCATTTAAATTTTTATTATTTTTTCTATCAAGTAATAAATCAATATAAGCAAGAATTTTTCCCAAACTGACAGGATTAGGGTGAGCATATCCAAAACTATCATAAACAAATAATTGTTCTTTTTCATACATCAAATTATTACTTATGTTAGGATAAGTCAATTCATTAGCCTTAGCTATCAAGGATATGGTTTCATTAACCTTAGATACATAAGAAGTATGAATTTGGTTAGGAGGTATCAAAATGCATGAAGAAAGATAATTAAGATGGTTTTTTAAATCATGTATTTTATTCATAATAATCCCCTCAAAAAAATAAGATTTATATATTTTATCTACGTTATACAGTAACCGTATTATTTCAAGAAATTTCGCTTTAAATTCTATTATTCCTGCCCTGACTTTTTCAAATTGCAGTCACGGCAGAGCATTTGCAGATTTTCCGGAACGGTTTTACCGCCTGCGTGCCAAGGTGTAATATGGTCTGCGTGCATTTTTTCGAGTTCAAAAGATTTCCTGCATATCGGACAGATACCATGCTGATTTTCATAAGCAGTCCGTTTCTGCGTATCGGTGAAAGCCCTGATACTAAGCGACTTCTCACGACCGCTTAACAGATATTCGTATATACCCTTTTTGGAAGTCACATCATCATCCGCCATAAGTTCAGCGATACGCTTTTCAAGTTCAGCAGGGTTATATGTTCCGTTGCTGAACTCATTATAAAGCAGTCCCCATTCAATACCTTTCATTTCTTTGCGGTATTTCGGAAATATCGTCTGCACCCATGTAATGACATTCTGAAAATAAAGCCATAATGCAGTACCGTCACTGTCGTGCTGATGTTCAGACATATAATCTTCAATCGAAATATTCTCTTTTGCGGAAATCCATTTCAGAACCGTTTCAAGATAATCCTGACGGAGCATTTCGCCTTTAAGATGTTTATTTGCAATTTTGTGTGCAGGACAGCCATTTTTAGAAAAATATCTTTTTACGTCCGTAAGCCATGTACCTGTATATATAGCGTTTCTGAGTTCCTGCTCCGCAAGTTTCACGCCTGCAATATTGATGATTTTGAACCAGTCCAGCTTTTCCTTGTCGTTACCTTTGCAGACGTATATCATAAGTTCGTAATTCTCAATCTGCTGACGTTCAAACTGCGTAAGATTGGCGAAAGCACGGGAATTTATCGAAAAATCGCCGTTCAGATACTGACATATCGAAATAGTACGCTGTTGACCGTCAAGAAGTTCATAGTTTCCGTTATCGTCCTCGCACCAGTACATAACATTCAGCGGAAATCCTTTCATGACCGTTTCTATTACCGCATTGCGTTCCTTTTCCTTGTATATAAACTCTCGCTGAAATGCCGGTCTTATATTCAGTTTACCGCCGTAACCTACTACGCCGTTTTCGTCGTTGTTTTTGTAGCCGTTAAATATTTCCGATATTTTATGTTTTTCAAGTTTTATTTCCATGATGTCACTTCTTTCTTTTTATAAAAATTCTTGCATAAGTAATGGTAAATGGTTTATCTGCATTTTCAGCAGTATAATATATTCCGTCAGGAATTGAATTTAAAATCAAAGTAGAACGAGTATTTGCCTTGCTTCCGTTTGTTTCCGAGCCGTCCTTGTTATGTTGAATAGGATTGATATAACGTTTTGACGGTCTAACCTCAAATTCATCTCGTCCGGCATTAATTCCCAGTATTTCAAACTGTTCAGGGTTATATTTATCCATAAATGTTATCGGCACACCCATAACATCGTAATAATCGCAAGGTATTTCAGCGGTTTTGCTTACTTCTATAGCGTCATAATTATCATAGTGTGGGTACTCTTCGGGATTATAAAATCTGTAAAGTATAATATCTTCGTGTCTTTTTTTGGTGTCAAGATTTGTGTACCACATAACACCTGATACTCTTATCATACCCTCTATATGTTGGCTGGATTTAGCATAATCTTCATAACACGAATTGATAAAAAAGCCTACATTTCCACGGAAACCGTAACCGAGCCATATTTTATTCTCTTTTATTAACGGAAATATTTCCTTGTATGTAATGGCGTTCTGATTGCCTATTATGACAAATTTCTTGTTATACTCCATAAGCTGTGCGACGTACTCACGAAACAGGCTGAACGGCGGATTAGTCACGACTATATCGGCTTGTTTCAGGAACTCTATACACTCTGCGGAACGGAAATCGCCGTCACCTTTAAGAATCCGTGGAGGATTTTTCTTTAACATAAGTTCAAAATCCTGCAAATCTACCGCACCATCGCCGTTAAGGTCTGTAACCTCCGTAATCTCAATCACATACGGCTTTTTTGAACTATCTGTAATCTCGACTTCCTCACCGAAAAAGGATAGTTGAGTGTACATAACCGGAGACGTTGCGTAACTTGTTGCAATCAGTTTTTTCAGTCCGAAAGCATTGAAATTCATAGCAAAATATTTTACAAAATTACTTTCGTATGGGTCATCACAGTTGCAGAGTACAGTTTTTCCCTTAAATTCAGCTTTATAGTGCCTTAACTCGTTCTCAATATCAGACAGCTGAGTGTAAAATTCGTCTTTCTTTGATTTATTAGCCTTGTGCAGATTTTTATTATCCTTAGCCATTTTATTTAGACCTCTCTTATGTGCATTTTATATTATTATAGCATAAATCCGTGAAGAAAACAAGTTATTTTCGGAATTATTTTCCTATTGAAAAAGAAATATTATTCTAAATGCTTGCTTTTTGTTGTAGTACGTTGAAACACTTCAAATTCCGTTGCCAAAGCACGAGTATTAATAAACTCCAAAGCCTTGCGGTATTTTGATTTCAGTTGCTCCAGTTCCGAAACTTTTTCAGTACTCTTTCTCAACTGTTCACGTGAAAAAACAGCAGGCTGTTTGTATTTATCAAGTTCGGCAGTCAGAAATTTAACCTGTACTTCCAAATCAGTGACTTTCTTGAATAATTCAGCATTGTCAGATTTCAGCTTTTTTGTATTTTTCGCACTCGCCACCTGTTTTTTCACCAAATCCGTAAGATTTTCAAAATCTTCCTCAGAAAGAGAAATTTTCTTACTGAATCTGGACTTTTTCTTCTCAATGCTGTCAATTTCAACGATTTTAATTTTCTTTTCAGTAGCTGATTTCAGTTCGCTATTGAGTGCATCAAGTTCAGACTGCGACTTTTCATTTTCAACCGCCAATTGTTCAGCTTTTCGGTGTTGCTCCTTGTATTCGGCAACTTCCAATGTGCCTCTTGCTTTTTCGGGCGGTAACGGTTCAATCCCGTGTTGACGACAAATTTTATTCAACACTTCAACTTCCGCAGTTCGCCAACGTGCAATCGCCTGTTTGCCCTCACCGTAACCCATTTCTTTGAGTGCCTGAGCGATGCCATTTTGAGTATCCATTCCACGCTTATAATGTCCGACAGGTATGTAATCAATATGTAAATGCGGAGTTGCCTCATCCATGTACAGAACTGCATTGAATACACGAAAGTTAGGATTTCTTTCCTGAAAACCGTTCATGTACTCCGTGAGGCAATCCGCAACAAACTGAAAATCTTCCGTTCCAAATCCCGAATCTTCCATTTTTCCAATCTAGACAATATCTTCATAGAAACTTTTACGCTTATCACTTGCAGTAATCACTGAATTTGACGGCTTGCAGTGGAATAAATGTTCATAGTAAGTGCCATGAATTTTACGGTCATTTCTTTTCTGTCGGGCATTGTATCTCTCAACCGCTCCGCCGAAAAGTTCCTCATATACTTCACCGATAGGTATAGAAATGAATGTCACATTATTGGCAATACGATTTCTGTCAACGTTATTTGCAATGAACGTTCTGTTATTGTGTGTAATTGAACCCTTGCCCTGTCCAAATAATATTCTCTTGTACTTCATATTTTTCCTTTCTGTAAGCAATTTAACTAAAAATTTTGAGGGAGGTGCTATCGCAAGGAACGGCTTGATAGCTGGATTTACATTTGCCAGAGGTCAAATGTAACGTCTTAGTACTTGCGACATCAGTGTGACCACTAATATCACAAGTACACGGCACTCTGCGAGGCTAACGGCAGACAAGCTGCCGAAAAAACGGGTGCCGATGGTGACGATGATTTCAGAGGTATCAAAAAGACCGTCACCATCGTCACCCTAAACAGTTATTAATCATATCCTGATAGCGTTCATCATAGTCTACACCAGCAATTTCATCAATATTATCCGCCGTAATCATCATTTCACCATAATCTACAGGCTGATTTATAATATCATCAGGAATATTGATAATCGGGTGGTCAAGGTCATATTTCAGTTCAATTCGCCTTACACCATGTGAACGCTTGTTGAAATATTTAATAAAATATTCAGTGTAAAGTCTGCCAGCGTTGACATTGAGTTTCAGAGAAAGTGTGTTCGGCTTTATATCGTCAATTTCGAGCTTACTGAGAAGTTCAGTTGCCGTACCCTGCCATGTAGGATTGTTTTCATTGACAAGTCCGGCGATTTTTTCAAGGAGTGGCTCAGGCGGAGCTTTGAATTTATCATCAAGAACCTTGTCCAAATCCCAGCAGAGTGTTTCCGTGTTGCGTTTCAGCAGGATTTTTCTGTCAAGCTGGTCACGTCTCGAAATCTCAATCGTTGCATCAGTATCAGTACGCTTTGACTTGTACATCACGAAAGCACCGTCAGCAGCTCCGAGAAGTCCGTTTGTTCCTGAAATTGTGTCGAAGTTATCATCTGATTTCTGCTTGCGTGTATGATGAACGAGTAGCAGACATATGTTATTTTTGTCCGAAAACGCTTTCAG
>JAIDCY010000021.1 GCA_029055625.1 Ruminococcus sp.
GTACAAAATATATATAAAATATTTGTGAATAATCACATAACAATATTAATATAATAATTAAAATAAAAACTGCCTCCGGATATTACATCAGGAGGACTGTTTTTTTATTTTTTCCGGAAAAATCTCAGAACTTTTTCCTTGAACTCGTCTTTTCTGTCATTATGTCCGGAAGAGCTTTCCGTTTTTTCTGTATTGTCTTTATACCTTGTTATTGCCTGCTCCACCGCAGAACATAATTTCGCAAAGTCAATGACTCCCGATTCAAGCGAATTTATAGTTACGTAATCCAGTGCACATATAAATCTGTCTTCTGTATCTTCGTTGATTATATACCATACGTTATCCGTCTGTATTGACCGTTCCGTATCCTCAAGAAACTGTTTTATCTCCGTTCTCTTGTAACCCTGTTCAATCATCATATTCTTCCTGATGTCGAGAAAACCTTTCTTTGTCGATTTACGGATATATATATTTCTTATTATCGGTTCTTCGGAAATGTATTTTTCCTTTGCGTTCTTCACTACCGGTTCGTGAATTTTTATCTGTCCGCTTTCGTAATCGCTTTCCGGTATAACATCATTTCCCGCATTTTCCATGACAAAATTCACCGGTAAACTGTTCCGTGGATACGACGTCATCGCAAAGTTATACGGACGTTCTTTCTTTATTTTTCCGTAACAGATTTCTATTCTGTTACGGTAATTTTCGTCAAGTTTTGCCCTTGCGTTTGCCGACATCTCATTTATAACATCATATTCTCCCCTGAATACGCTTCTTCCCATCACATCTCCGGCAACTATATACAAAATGTCTTTCAGATACAGTTTCCACGCCGTCCTGATATACTCCGCCGGAACAAATACGCCGTTCATGGCAAGCCTGCCGTGGCTTGTTTCCGGTGAAAATGTATATATAATAAATCCTTCTTCAAAACAACAACAAAAAAAACTATGGTTAAGTTTCATGATAAGATTTTTCCTGCCACTTACAAAATCGCTGTTAGCCGAGTTATAGAGAGTATCTATTATATTTTTTGTATTATCTGATATTTCAGCTTTGAAAAATTCCGGACTTGAAGGCTTTATAAGCGGATACATCACCAGTTTGAAAATTTCAGCCATATATATTACTTCTCCTTAAAAAATTTATACATCTTGTCATTGTCATCAGATTGAGATTCTACATTCCAGCCTATATTTCCGGCAAAAAATCTTATAGCTTCCGCCTCTGCTTTCAGGTCTGAAAAATTCAGTCCTTTCTCCTCACTGAAATATACCGGTTCACCGGAAATAAATTCTTTTCTGCCCGTTCTGCTGACTGCTTCAGATATACGCCACCTGAATACAGACTGTTTTTTTCCTGCTGGTTCTGTACAGCTCTGCAGAATGTAAGTTATTGTTTCATTCGGAGTTTTAGTTTCAACCAGTTCTGCTTTTTCAATCCTGCTGAAATAATCTTCACCGGCACTATCAAGTGATGAAGGGTCAACAGTTGAAAACGCTTCCTTTATGTTATACAGTCCGGAACAGTTTTTCATTATCATATCCGTGAGAGGTCCGAAGACGAAAGAAAAAGGTTCGGCGGAAAACTTTATTTTCTGTATTAAATTTCTGAACGCCGTTTTTTCCGCATCTGTTCCGAAAGCCTCCGCAACCGGTGGCAGTTTCATATTGTCATCATAGGGATTATAATAATATTCGTTACCTGTTTCTATAAAGGTATCATTTTTATCCTTCAGGTACGCACACAACGATTTCTTATTATTCGCAAACCACATAAGAACCGAGGGCAGAGATGCAAAAAATATTTCCAGCTGTTCGTAAGGACACCATATACCCTCCAGTGACCATACTTCACGCTTTTCAAAGTCAAGCAGTATGTCGTTACCGTCGGGGGTTTCAACTTTTGTTGCTCTCATAAGAATACAGCTTTTCAGTTTCGGACTTACTATAAACATAAACGATTTCTTCCACGCATCAGGGTCATTTTCAAAAATTTCTTTCCATGTACAGCGTTTCTCATTGACAGACCGCATATTAAAAAACGTCTGACACCCCTGAATAAGAGCAGGCGGAAATTCCCTCGGTTGTACCCGCAGTTTGTAACCGTCGGTACGCTGTATGCCCCTGGCATAAACAAAAGCATTCCATTTCATAAAACAAAACTCTCCAATCGTTTTTTTACTCTATTTTATATATTTCATGGCATTCATAAACGGATACAGATTTTTTGTGGTTTTACATAAAGTTTTCCGTGCGTTTTCAAGTTCTATACCTGCTCTTATGTTCCCCGAATTGAATATACCTTTTCTGTGAAATATAGTATTATTACATTGTTT
>JAIDCY010000022.1 GCA_029055625.1 Ruminococcus sp.
GCACTATGTATATTATAACATATTTTGCCTGTAAAATTCAAGTTGTTTGCTGTGGCTATCAGAAATTTTTTTATTGACAAATTTTTAAAAAAGTGTTAGAATAAGTAAAAGTAAATTACTATAGGATGTTAAATTGAAAGTAAAATATATTGGTAAAGACCTTGTTGCTATACGGTATGGAAAAATCTATGAAGTAATTTCAATTGAAAAAGGCTGGTATAGGATTATGACTGAAATTGATGAAGATTATCTGTTTCCGCCTGAATGTTTTGAAATCATAATTTCAGAAAAAGAAGAAAACAATAAGTACATATAAGGAGCTAATAACATGAAAAGAAAAATTTTATCGCTTATGATTTCCGCCGTGACAGTATCTGCTATGACAGTACAGAATTTCACTACTTATACTTACGCCGACAGAATAAGCGAAGATACGGTAAAAATAATGCCGATAGGTGATTCAATAACGCATGGTTACCAGTCGTCGGGAGGCTACAGGAAATATTTCTATCATTTTCTTGAAGACGATTTCAATGTGGATATGGTAGGTCCGAACTCCGATTATCCCGATACTTTTACGTGGTTAGATGAAGAAGTACAATACGATACGAACCATTGCGGATATAGCGGATACGCCATACAGTACATGGACGGCACGGAAACACGTCAGGGTATCCTCGAAACCCTCAGAGACGGCGACTACTTACAGACTTATGACCCTGATATTATAATGTTACAGATTGGAACTAATGATATTCTGAGTGCCTACAATGACGGCATAACGGAACGTCTCGAAAACCTGATAAACTATATCGACGAAAACACCGGCGAAGATACGGTAATATTCGTAAGTAACATACCTCATATAGATGCCGTCGAGGTGTACGACTGGTGCTGGGCATACGGTGACGAAAAATTCAGTAATACGCCGGAAGATTTCAACGTGATAATAAATAATTACGTCGATAGTTATAATGCATCAATTCCGGTACTTGTGGAAAAATTACAGTCTGAGGGAAAAAATGTTGAATTTGCGGATATTTACGGACGTATAGACAAGGAGTCTACTATAGAAAAGGAAAATCTTCTTGAAGACGGTGTACATCCCAGTGAAAGAACATACAGACAAATGGGTCTGAAATGGGCGGAAACAATTTATAAATATCTTTTATTCAAGAATATTGATTCAGAACTTGAAGCACCATACAGAATTGCTGACCTTGTTTCACTGTCTAACTACGTTTTAGGACGTTCAAATCATCAGATTACGGCGGAAAATTATACCACATACGACTTAAACGAGGACGGTACACTTGACAGTTTCGACTTAGGACTTTTAAGACAGTTATTTATAGAAAAAAATATGCAGACCGAACCAGTTCAGTCACCAAATGCAAATTCATTATTAATATTTCAAGCAAATGTAGAAGCGGAATTTCTGATATACGGAGTACAAGAAGCTATTAAGGAAATGAATAAAAACAATATAAATTCTTAAATAAAAATCCCCTGTTTAAAGGGGATTTTAATTATTTATCGGAGTGCATCTTTCATACTCTTTACGTACTCACCGACATATGCCGGAGAATCCTTGCCATATTTTGCGATAATCTTGATAATCGCAGAACCTACTATTGCACCGTCGGAAAGTCCAGCCATTTTCCTTGCCTGCTCCGGCGTAGAGATTCCAAAACCTACCGCACATGGAACATCTGTATTTTCACGGATTACGGAAACTATATCGCCTATATTTGTAGTTATTTCGCTTCTCGTACCGGTCACGCCGAGGCTTGATACAACATATATAAATCCTTTGGCTTCCTTCGCAATCATCGCTATACGGTTTTCGGAAGTCGGAGCGATTAAAGAAATCATTTCTATACCGTACTTGTCAGCGATTTCCGTAAATTCTTCCTTTTCCTCAAACGGTATATCTGGTAATATGATTCCGTCTATACCGGTCTCGACGCACTTTTTCATGAAACGCTCCGCACCGTACGAAAATACCACGTTTGCGTAAGTCATGAAGACCATAGGTATTTTAACATCTTTCCGGAGTTCTGCGACAAAATCGAAAATCTTATCTGTAGTCACTCCGCCTGCTAACGCTCTTATATTAGCTCCCTGTATCACTACACCTTCTGCCGTCGGGTCTGAAAATGGTATCCCTAACTCTATCAGATCCGCACCGTTCGCAACCGCTTCACGTACAACTTTTCCGGTAGTTTCTAAATCAGGGTCTCCGCACGTGATAAATGGTATGAATGCTTTACCGTTCCCGAAAGCCTTTTTTATATTACTCATTGATATTTTCCCCCCTGTAACGTGCTATAGCGGCACAATCCTTGTCACCACGTCCGGAAACTGTTACAATAATAATCTGTTCCTTGTCCATAGTCGGAGCGAGTTTCATTGCGTACGCTATGGCGTGTGCGGATTCTATAGCCGGAATTATTCCCTCCGTCCGTGAGAGATACTCAAAAGCGTTTACTGCTTCGTCGTCTGTGACCGGTACGTACTCCGCCCGTCCTGTATCGTGGAGGTGTGCGTGTTCAGGTCCTACCCCTGGATAGTCGAGACCTGCGGAAATCGAATAAACCGGTGCAATCTGTCCGTACTCGTCCTGACAAAAATATGACTTCATACCGTGGAATATCCCTATTTTTCCGGTATTTACTGTTGCGGCGGTCTCGAAAGTATCTATACCACGTCCGGCAGCCTCACAACCTATAAGACGTACTTTTTCGTCGGGTATGAAGTGGTAGAAACTGCCAATAGCATTAGAACCACCACCGACACAAGCAATCACGGCATCAGGAAGTCTGCCCTCTTTTTCGAGTATCTGACTTCTCGATTCCATAGAAATGACCGCCTGAAAATCACGTACAATAGTAGGGAACGGGTGAGGACCCATTACCGAACCTAAGCAATAATGCGTATCACTTATGCGTGAAGTCCATTCTCTCATAGCCTCGGATACCGCATCTTTTAACGTCGCAGTACCTGATTTTACAGGTATTACTTCCGCACCTAATAACTTCATTCTGTATACATTGAGTGCCTGACGTTTTGTATCTTCCTCACCCATAAATACAACGCATTCCATATCGAGTAACGCCGCCGCCGTAGCAGTCGCCACACCGTGCTGACCTGCTCCGGTTTCTGCTATGAGACGTGTTTTTCCCATTTTTTTTGCAAGTAATGCCTGTCCGAGTACGTTGTTTATCTTATGCGAACCGGTATGATTCAGATCTTCACGTTTCAGATATATTTTAGCTCCGCCGAGTTCTCTGGTAAGTTTTTCCGCATAGTAAAGTATTGACGGTCTGCCTGCGTAATTGTCAAGTAATTCACGTAACTCACGGTTGAAATCGGGGTCGTATTTGTAGTGATTATAGGCGTTTTCGAGTTCAATGACCGCATTCATAAGAGTTTCCGGTATATACTGCCCACCATGTACGCCAAATCTTCCCTTTGACATCTTTAAATCAATCCTTTCTTTCTGACCGCTTCCGCAAAAGCAGTCATTTTATCAAAATTTTTGTATCCGTCCGTTTCGAGTGACGAACTTGCATCTACTGCGTAAGGCTGTAATCTTTCGACTGTCTCCCCGACGTTTTCCGGAGTAAGTCCGCCTGCGAGGAAATACGGACGTTTTATGTTTATCAGCGAATGGTCAAAAGTTTTTCCTGAACCAAGTCCGGAATCGAGAAGTATATAATCCGCTACAGAATTTTCCGCTCTTTTAATATCCTCCTCCGATTTTATCACAAAAGCCTGCATTACGGCAACATCAACCATATGACCGAGAGTTTTTATATAATTATCATCTTCCGTACCGTGCAACTGTATCATATCAATGACTTCATTTTCCACCAGTCTTACTATTAAATCCATTTCCGCATTGACGAAAACTCCAACCGGAATTATGTTATCGTCAAGATTTTTACGCAATTCAACCGCTTTTTCCGGCGATACGTAACGCTTACTTTTTTCCGCAAATACAAAACCTACATAATCCGGCATAATCCGGTTTGCGTACTCTATATCAATCGGACGGCTCAGACCACACATTTTTATTTTCGTCATAAATTTCCCTTCAATTCCGCAAGTTTTGCCGTCTTATCCTCTGCACGCATCAAAGTCTCACCGATTAATACCGCATCCGCACCGGCTTCACGGAGCAGTTTTATATCTTCCGGAGTTTTTACACCGCTTTCCGATACGAAAATTATATCCGCCGGTACTAATTCACGCATACGCCGACTGTTTCCGGTATCTACTGAAAAATCCTTTAAATTCCTGTTGTTTACACCTATTATTCTTGCACCGGATTGTACTGCGGTCTTTATCTCGGATTCGTCGTGTGCCTCGACCAGTGCGGATATTCCCAGTTTATCGCATATTTTTATATATTCCTTAATCTGTTCGCCTGTCAGAATCGAACATATCAACAATACCGCTTTCGCTCCTGAAATTTTGGCTTCGTAAATCATGTACTCGTCTACCGTAAAATCTTTGCGTATGCACGGTATCGAAACATTTTTAGCGATTTCTTTTAAATATCTGTCACTGCCTAAAAACCACTTCGGCTCTGTGAGTACGGAAATGCAATCCGCACCGGCTTTTTCGTAATCCTTTGCAATTTGCAGATACGGGAAATCTTCCGCAATTACACCCTTTGACGGCGACGCTTTCTTACACTCACATATGAATGAAATATCATCTCCGGACAGTGCTTTTTCAAACTCAAAATTTCCCGACGGTACGGCAAATGCCATAGATTTCATATCACCGGCGGAAACTCTTTGTCTTGCAAGTTCAACACGTTCACGTGCATGATTAGCGAGTTTATCAAGAATTGTCATACCCCACACCTCAACTATTGGAAATTTCTATCAGTTTTTCGAGGGTCTGGACTGCCTTTCCGGAATCGATAATCTCCCCGGCAAGTCTGACACCGTCTGCCATGGATTCAGCCTTGCCACCGATATATATTGATGCTCCGGCGTTGAGAAGTACGGCGTTACGCTTATGTCCCCGAATCTCACCACTTAATATTTTTCTCGTGATTTCTGCGTTTTCCGCCGGTGTACCGCCTTTTAAGTCGTCTTTCGTACATCTTTCAAATCCGAAATCTTCCGGCGTTATCTCATAATTTTTTATCCAGCCGTTCTGATACTCGCATACCGCCGTTGACGCACTCATTGAAATCTCGTCGAGTTTATCCGTACCGTATACTACCATACCTTTTTGTGAACCCAGTTTCATTAAGACTTCCGCTATCGGTTCGACCAGTGAACGATCATAAACGCCTAACAGATGCATTTTAGGGTTGGCAGGATTCGTGAGAGGTCCCAAGATGTTGAAAACCGTTCTGATACCTAATTCCTTTCTTATCGGTGCGACGTACTTCATTGATGTGTGATATTTCTGTGCGAAGAAAAAGCAGAATCCTACTTCATTCAGTAACTGGTGACATTTTTCAGGTTCAAGATTTATATTTACTCCGAGTGCCTCCAGACAGTCCGCCGTTCCACACAGTGAAGATGCCGCACGGTTTCCATGTTTTGCGACAAGTACACCCGACGATGCTATTACTATTGCCGAAGTAGTCGATATGTTGAAACTCTGTGCGTTATCTCCGCCAGTACCCACTATTTCCAGTAAATCAAGGTCATTTTTAAACGGTATGGCGGAATCTCTCATAGCCGCCGCACAACCTGTTATTTCCTGAATGGTTTCTGCTTTCGTACTTTTCGTCGACAGTGCCGAGAGAAATGCGGAATTTTGTGTAGGCGTAGTCTGTCCTGACATTATTTCCGATACAACCTGATACGCTTCATCATACGTCAGATCCTGTTTATCGACGATTTTCATAATCGCTTCCTTGATCATTAAAAATCAATCTCCTTTATAAAGTTTGTGAGCATTATTTTACCATCCGGCGTCATTATAGATTCGGGATGAAACTGTACGCCGAAAATGTTGTAATCCCTGTGCTTTACCGCCATGATTTCCCCGTCGTCTGCAATCGCTGTTACCTCTAAGCAATCCGGTATAGTTTCAGGGTCTGCGGATAGTGAATGGTATCTTGCAACCGGTGCGTTTGTATCGATACCACGGAAAAGCTGACAGTCTTCTTTAAAAGTTATCACCGACTGTTTGCCATGCATGAGTTTCTTTGCGTATGTTATTTTCGCACCGTATGCCGAACATATCGCCTGATGTCCGAGACATACGCCAAGTGTCGGGATTTTCTGACATACCGTTTTCGCACACCCGATTATGTTTCCTGCATCTTCCGGACGTCCTGGACCTGGTGATATTATTATTCTTTCCGGCGATAGTCTTTCTATCTCCTCAACCGTCATTTCGTCGTTGCGGATTACCTTTATATCCGGATTTATTTCCCCTATAAGCTGATACAGGTTATACGAAAAACTATCATAATTATCAATAAGTAAAATCATAAATCCGCCTCCTCTGCGAGTTTAAGAGCATCTACAACCGCTTTTGCCTTGTTTATGCACTCCTGATACTCCTTTTCCGGTACGGAATCCGCTACTATACCTGCTCCGCTCCGTACGAATACTTTACCGTTTTTCTTGTACGCTATCCTTATCGCTATACAGGTATCAAGATTTCCCGTAAAATCGATATATCCTACCGCTCCGCCGTAAATGCCACGCTTATTATTTTCCAGTTCCGCTATAAGCTGACACGCCCTTATCTTCGGAGCTCCTGAAAGTGTACCGGCAGGCAGTACCGCACTTACCGCATCAAGAGCATCAAATTTATCGTCTATTATCTCACCCCTGACCGTCGAACCTATATGCATTACGTGGGAATATCTTTCTATACTGTGGAGTTTCTCCACCTGTACAGTACCGAATTTACTTATTTTTCCTAAGTCGTTACGTCCTAAATCCACTAACATATTATGTTCCGCAAGTTCTTTTTCGTCGGCAAGCAGACCCCTTTCAAGTTCGAGGTCTTCCGCTTCCGTCTTACCTCTCGGACGTGTTCCGGCTAATGGGAATGTATGCAGTACGCCGTCTTCAAGTTTTACCAGTGTTTCCGGAGATGCTCCTGCAATTTCAACATCCGTTCCTGAAAAGTAAAACATATACGGCGACGGGTTAATAGTACGCAGTACACGGTAAGTATTGAAAAGACTTCCTTCAAAGCCGGCACTTAATCTGTTTGATAGTACTATCTGGAAAATATCACCCTCGTGTATGTGATGCTTTGCGGTCTCTACCATTTCGCAGTACTTCTCCTGATTGAAAAGCGGTCTTACCTCACTTGTAAGATGTCCTGCCGGTTCTGCCGACTTCTCACCAGTCCGGAGCAGTTCCGCAAGCTGTCGGAGTTCAAGCTGTGCCTTTTTGTAGGAAGTTTCCGGTTCGCTGAGGTTCATATTTGCTATCAGTATTATCTTCTGCCGGAAGTTATCAAATGCTATGACCTTATCAAATAACATCAGGTCAACGTCCTTGAAATTTTCCGTATCTTCCGTATCTATTCGCACTGACGGCTCGGAATATCCTAAGAAATCGTACGAGAAATAACCTACAAGTCCGCCGGTAAATGATGGCAGATAGTCAAACTTCGGGCTTCTGTATGATGACATAATCTGTCTTATCTGCTGGCGAGGGTCGGAAGTCTTCATTTTTATATCGCCTATCGATATATCGTTTCCGGAGCAGGTTATTTCAAGTTTCGGGTCAAAACCCATGAACGTATAACGTCCCCATTTCTCTTTGTCCGCAACCGATTCAAGCATATAACAGTGTGCGGATATGTTCTTAAGTATTCTTACCGCCTCTATCGGTGTGCAGATATCCGACAGTATTTCACAACTTACCGGCAGAATGTCATATTTTCCGGTCTCGGCGATTTCTTTTACTTTCTCAAATTCAGGTAAAAAATTCATTAATGCACCTCCAAAAAATTTCATAAAACAAAAAAAGTCCTGACAGATAAACATAATCTGTCAAGGACGAATAAAATAATCTATCCGTGGTACCACCTTGATTCATGACATTTCGTCACGCACTTTACCGGAGTACTGACATACCCCTGATGATTAACGCACATCTTAACGTTACGGAATACTCTGACTTATCATCATTTGACCGTACCCTCAGTGACCCATTATGATAATCTGTTTTTCACCTGACTCTCAGCAATCGCAGGCTCTCTGTGGAAGCATAATTATCTTTACTCTCACGTCAACGGTTTATATTATCTATCATTATATCACGCCGTAACCGGTTTGTCAAGCGATATGATATTATTTTATTTTTTAATTTAATATCCCCTTGAAGTCATACTAAACCTATGGTATAATAGTAACATATCAGCGAAAGGAGTATTATTTATGAAAATCTCAACAAAAGGTCGTTACGCTTTAAGAATGGTTATCGATATTACTTTAAATCAGAATGATGGTTATATTTCACTGAAAGATATTTCCGAGCGTCAGAATATTTCAAAAAAATACCTCGAACAGATAGTTCCGTTACTCAATAAAAGCGGTATCCTTAAAGCCTCACGTGGTAATCGTGGTGGTTACAAAATTAACGGAAATCCTGAAAATTATTCTGTCGGCGATGTTCTCCGTGCTACTGAAGGAAGTCTCGCACCGGTGGCGTGTCTTGATTACTATCCTAACGACTGCGAACGTATAAATGAATGTATCACTCTTCCTGTCTGGGAGGGTCTCTATAAAGTGGTTACCGATTATCTTGATGGTATAACCATACAGGATATCGCCAACCAGTACACAGATTTTGCAGATAACTATTGTATATAATCTTAAAAAGACTGCCATTTCTGACAGTCTTTCTTTTTTACGCAAACATAAGAGTTGATAAATAACGTTCTCCGGTATCGGGGAAAAGTACTACTATATTTTTTCCTTTGTTTTCGGGTCTTTTCGCAAGTTCTATACCTGCCTGTAATACCGCACCCGATGATATGCCCACAAGTACGCCCTCATTTTTTACTATCTGTCTGCCCTGTTTAAAAGCGTCTTCGTCGGTGACCTTTATTATTTCGTCAAAAATGTTCATGTTGAGAGTATCCGGTATAAATCCCGCTCCGATTCCCTGTATTTTATGACTTCCAGCCTTGCCACCTGATATTACCGGCGAACCTGTTGGTTCTACCGCCACTACTTTTATTTCCGGATTCTTTGACTTCAGGTAAGCACCAGTTCCGCTTATCGTTCCGCCTGTACCTACCGCAGATACGAATATATCAACTTTTCCGTCAGTATCTTCCCATATCTCTTTACCTGTTGAGGTTTCGTGTGCCTCAGGATTCGCAGGATTTGTAAACTGTGACGGTATAAAACTATCCGGTATCTCCTTTGCGAGTTCCTCCGCTTTCTGTATCGCTCCGGACATTCCTTTTGTACCGTCTGTCAGTACTACCTCTGCACCATATGCTCTCATGAGATTCCGGCGTTCTATACTCATAGTCTCCGGCATAGTTATTATCAGTCTGTAACCTCTTGCCGAACATACGGACGCTAACCCGATTCCTGTATTTCCACTTGTCGGCTCTATTATCACACTTCCGGATTTCAGTACCCCTCTTGCTTCCGCATCGTCAATCATCGCTTTTGCTACCCTGTCTTTTACACTTCCTGCCGGATTGAAATATTCAAGTTTCGCTATTATCTTTGCTTCAAGATTATTTGCCTTTTCCGTATTCACAAGCTCCAGTAACGGAGTGTTTCCGATTAAATCGGTTATTGTACTGTATATCTTCATTATATATACGCTCCTTGATAAATTATTATACATTGCCTATATAAATAGTATGTTTTAATTATATCAGATACTGCCACGTTTTGTCAAGTTTTTTTCGACAGCGGAAACTTTTTTTTAAAGTCTCCGTTGCCGATAATGATTTTTTTATTCAGCCTGTTCACCGGTCTGAGTGCTGTTTTTTGATACCTCCGCAAATTCACCGTCAGGTACGCAGTTTACTACTTCAAGTGCGTTACTGTCATAATAGTACCATATTACAAGTGCGGCAAGTCCGGGGTTATCTTTCATGTTGATTGAAAATTCTACGGTATCTCCTTGTTGAGCGGTCAGATTATCGCCGTAAACAGCGTATCCGTTCATTGTGGAAGGGTCAACATTATCTGCCGGACCTTCACCTACCTTGATAGAACCGTTAAGAATTGTATCCGGATTTATAGTAACACCATCTATTGACGACAAATCGGGATTCAGTGAGATATTATATATTCCGTCGGGGGCATCTTCTTTTACTTTGAACGTTACCTTTATTACAGAACCGTTGAATACAAAGTTTTCATTTTTTGAAATGTCAATCCACATTGCATACATACCTTTTGTATTCG
This sequence comes from Ruminococcus sp., assembly GCA_029055625.1. GTDB lineage: Bacteria > Bacillota > Clostridia > Oscillospirales > Ruminococcaceae > Ruminococcus. The sequence continues at coordinate 10,388 of JAIDCY010000022.1, forward strand.
ATACGTATTCTGAAGTGGCTTCCGGTGCATTTGTAGGTGTCTGTTCCGGATTCTGATTATTTTCAGCTTCTGTACTCTCCGGATTCTGTGCGTTTTCGTCCGGTGTACTGTTTTCCGTATTGTTATTATCAGTAACGTTATCACCGGCGGTATTATTTACAGAGTTATCAGTTTCAGGCATAGCATTAGCTATTATCTTTACTTCCGTTACAGGCTGACCTACAGCATCCGTTACCGCCTCACCGTTTGCCTCGGTTACCGGTACAAATTCTGTTATAGGTTCTCCGGCTATATATGCAGTGGTTACCGGTTTAGCTGTTGTCTCCGCCTCGGATTCTTCTGTAGCCTTTGTAGGGTCAACGTGGTCTGCTTTTACAGGGTCATCAACGTTTATATCCACACCATCTATCGTCAAGCCTGTATCTTCGTCCTGACCGCCCCACTTGAACGGTACGGCGGTTATAGGTTCTATATCCTGCAACTGACTGCTTTCTCCGCTATTATTTGAATTCTTCAATGTACCGCTGTTATCACCGCTTTCGTCATTGCCCGCACAACCAGTAATCATTGTAAGTGATACACAAGCAAGTGAAACAATTGCGATAATTCTTTTCCTGAAATTATTCATATTTTATTCCCTTTCGTAACAAAATTTGCTTCTTTTATAGGGCGTGAACCCTTTACCTTATAATAATTATACACAAACAATTACGATTTGTCAAGGCAGTACATAAATTGTAATCATTTATTTAATAAAAAATCACTTCTTTAACATTATTCTGTCACAAAACAGGCACAGGACTAATTAAAAAAAAATCCCGTGCCGTATTTTTTGTATTATCTGAATCTTTTTATAACGTCGTTCAGCCCTGCATCTGTCGTACCTTGTCCGATTGCGTTGAATTTCCATTCGTTGTTATGTTTATAGATTTCACCGAAAATCATAGCCATACTGCCGGAATAATCGTCCGTGAGACTGTAACGGCATATTTCAGTATTGTTTCTGTTATCTGCTATACGGATAAAAGCGTTCTGTATCATGCCGAAATGCTGTTTTCTTTCGACAGCCTGATAAATATTAACTACAAATACTATCCTGTCGACGTCCTGAGGCAATGCCGTAAGATTAACTATAATCTGTTCGTCGTCGCCGTCACCTGCTCCGGTGAGATTGTCGCCTTTATGTACCACGCTTCCGGAATCATGTTTCAGGTGTGCATAATATATAACGTCTTCTTTACAGGTAAGTATGCCGTTCCTTAACAGTACCGCAGAGGCATCACAGTCTATCGCTTTTTCTTTTCTCGCAAAAAAGCCCTTTTTCTTCTGTGCCTCGTCCCAGCCTAAACCAACCGTTACCGCTGAAAGTCCGGCACTCTCCTTTGAAAGACTTATTTTCTGCCCCTTTTTTAAACTTACCGCCATTTACTCTACTTCTACCCCATAAGCTCCGCACAGTGCAGCAAGTCCGCCCTGATAGCCACTGCCGATAGCGTTGAATTTCCACTCGTCACCGTGTTTATAGAGTTCGCCGAATACTACCGCTGTCTCGATTGAAAAATCTTCCTCAAGGTCATATCTCAGAATCTCTTCTCCTGTTTCTTCGTTGTAAATACGTATGAATGAATTATTTACCTGTCCGAAATTCTGCTTTCTTTCCTCCGCCTCGTGTATTGTAACGGTAATATCAATCTTTGTTATCTCCGAAGGTATCGCTGACAAGTCAATTTTTATCTGTTCGTCGTCGCCGTCACCTGCACCGGTGAGGTTATCGCCCATATGTTCAACTGCTCCTGAATCGTGTTTCAGATTTCCGTAAAATACAAAGTCTTCCTGTTTAGAAACCTTTCCGGACTCCGTAAGCAGAAATGCACATGAATCAAGGTCGAATGCTGAACCGGTATCAAATGCATTCACATCCCAGCCAAGACCTACTACAACCTTTTTCAGTCCCGGATTACTCTTCGTGAGACTTATTTTCTGTCCCTTACTTAAATTTACTGGCATTTTTTTAAATCTCCTTTTTATTATTCGGCATCTAAGCCGTAATGTCCGCATAACGCAGCAAGTCCGCCCTGAAATCCGCTTCCGATTGCGTTGAACTTCCATTCACCGTTATGCTTATAGAGTTCGCCGACTACTACCGCTGTTTCTATTGAAAAGTCTTCGCCTAAATCGTATCTGATAAGCTCTTCTCCTGTGTCAATGTTAACGATACGTATATATGCGTTCGATACCTGACCGAAATTCTGCCTTCTTACGTCAGCGTCGTATATCGTTACCGTAAATGCGACTTTCTCAATGTCCTGTGGCATTTCTGAAAGATTTATCTGTATCTGTTCATCATCACCTTCACCCTCACCGGTGAGGTTATCACCCATGTGTTCAACTGCGCCTGAATCGTGTTTCAGGTTTCCGTAGAAAATGAAATCTGTATCCTTCTGACACTTTCCGTTTGCACCTGCCATGAATGCGGCGGCGTCAAGGTCAAACGCTGCCCCTGAATCGAAAACATTTACGTCCCAGCCGAGACCTACCATTATATTCTTCAGTCCCGGATTTGTTTTTGTAAGGTCTATTTTCTGACCTTTTGAAAGATTAATCGGCATTTTTTTATATCCTCCTGTTATTATTTCTTAGGCATACTATACCTTTTATTATATTCCTGCTTGATAGCTTCAAGTCTTACCTTGTCGTCGTTACGCTGTCTGCGTGCGTCTTCCTGAATCTGTCGGGTTTCGTCGATACCTGTCATGATTGTTGACCATGTTTTCTCTAACGTCTCTATCTTTATTGAACTGCCGGAAGCCATTCTTGCTATCATTTTAGACTGTTCCACAGTATTCTGTGCGTTTTTGATTAACATTTCATTTGTTTTCTCGTCGAGTGCCGACATAGCTTCCGCCTGAATCTTCTGACGTTTTAACATCATAGCCTGTGCGAGTGCCTGCTTGAATACTGGCAACGTTACGATAAATGCGGAGTTTATTTTTCTGACAAGGTTCATATTACTGAACGCCATCATTTTTATCATCGGTACGGACTGCATTGCGATACTCTCCGCCGTCCGTAAATCCTGTGTTCGCTGTTCAAGCATAGAAAGTGACTGTTCAAGGTTCTGTATCTCAAACTGGATAGAGTTATCACCGGTATTTGCCATATCCTGTCTTCTCTGTTCAAGATAAGCTTCAATCTCACGGCAACCCTGCTCACCGGCGAGTATATACTTTACCAGTTTATGATAATATTCAACGTTTGCATTGAACATCTGGTCAAGTTTTCTGTTCGCCTGCTTTATCTCGTCCTCGTATTTCCTTAACTGTACGTATATTTTGTCTACTTCGTCGCCCATTGTATGATACTTCTTCAGTATCTTGTCAAGCTGTTTCTTTGCGTTTCCGAAAAGTTTCTTGAAGAATCCGGGGTCTTCCTTGATTTCCTCAATGTCAAACTGTCCCATTATTTTGGCGAGTGCACTTAACATCTCTCCGGAATCGTTAATCTGTGTCATGCTCATACTGTTTAGTACGACGTCGGAAGCCTTGGAAATCTCGTCGGCAGCGTCCGCACCGAATGATACAATTGTTGTCAAATCGTCAAGGACTATCTGACTTGCTAACCTGTCGACCTCCTCCGAACCTACTAACTGATTATTCATCTGGTTTCTGTCCGCTACAATGTCGTACTGCTGTACTACCTCCACTTCCGGCTGTACCTGTGCAACCGGAGCAGGTGCGATTACCTCATTTTCGGTAGTCTGTGGCTTTGCTCTCGAAAGGTCTATACCCATTTCAAAACACCTCTTCATCTTAATATTTTTTTCTGCCCCATGGCAGGCGTATACGTGAAAAATCAGGTATCTTCATGTCGTATAAATACGTCCCTATCTGATGTTCACTTATTATTGACCGGCTATAATAATTTTCAATGTTATTATATCCGGTGGGTATCATGAATAAAACGTCAAATCCTACCATACTGAGAAATTCAAGCGTTATCGCCTGCTCCTGAGTTATAGTATTATCTCCCGTATTTATATATATTATTTTCGGATTCTTTTTGGTAAAATCGAAATTCTGTAGCTTCCTTATTATGTCCTTGTCAAGATTCAGTATTGTTGATATTATTTTATATTCCATACCGTTTTCAAAAGTACCGGTTATTATCCGGCTTTCTATAAGCATCTGCAACTTGTCAAATATATGATTCTGCATCTCCTCACGCAGTACCTTATACTTATATTCCGGACTGTTCTTTATCGCTGTACGTTGAAGTGTACCGTTTTTCCAGTATGCTACAGCGTTCTGTGTGGTACTTTCCGCCGGTGTACCGTTATTACGTAAACTATTGGCGGAATACGGATTCATTCCACCACCCAGTGAATAAGGATTTATACTGCCTAATGTACGTCCAAGTGCGTTATACGGATTCGCATTTACCTGACGTGTGAAATTCGTTGACTTTCCGTTTATTATAATAGTATCGTCGGTATTCAGTTTCTTTATATACTGCCAGTAAGCCTTCTGATTTCCCTCTTTCACTCCCGATACTTTCGCAAAAAATACCGGTATTATTACTTCTCCGTTATCTGTTGAAAAATTCGGTCTGTATTTAGGTTCTTCGTTCCATAGAATTTCTATCTCTTCAAACATAGTGTCAAGTACTATCGCCGACGCTTTCGTGTACTGGTGATTTCTGTATATTCCGGTATCGTTATACAACAGCGTATCAAGTTCACGCTCTGCATGATATGCAACCGTTCCGGCTCGCATGGATACGCCGTCAGGGAAAGTTTCTATATTCAAATATTCTGCATAAGTAAATACTTTACACATTTCACTGAATGTCATAAAAATGCTATCCATAGCCGGATTGAGTACTACTACATCTACCGGCATTTTCGACAGTATTTCAAGAAATGCTGTCCGTGCTTCATCGTCTACCTTACAGTTGAACAGTACGAAACACGGTATATTATCCGCTTTCCAGTCGGAAAACAGTTTCTTCTGCCATCTCTTTATCCAGCATATTACGTATACGCATATATTGATAAACTTATTTATCGAACAATCAACCGCATACTTCGGCATTATCTGTGAAAACTGATAACGTAAAGTCTGTTGTAATGAACTGTCGGGCAGGTTTATATTCCGTGCAAGTCCCGTTACCGCCATAACCGGCGTACTGTAGTTACTGCGGACTATATCGGAAATCTCGTCGTATGTGGGTTCTGCTATCTCCTTATTTAATATTATCAGTTCCCTTTTCTGATTATTTATACCATTCCGGAAAGTTATAAGTTCGTTGACGTACTCTGAACGACTATATACGCCGTTCAGCTGATAGAATATATTACAGATTTTGTTATCCTGTCCACGCTGTCCGGAATTAATCAGAACATCATTTAACCCGTTGCCGACCGTCCACGTATTAGTCACAACTTCATGAGCAGGTCTGTCACCGCATACACTGACGGCGTTCATTTTATCTGATACCGTCTGCTGTAACTTCTTTATCGAAAAATCCGCCGGGAATGATATACCGTTTTCCGTCCATATATCAGAAATTTCTGAATCAGGGTCAAAATTACTGTACTGTATATCTCCGTTTGTCTGTACAAGTACTATATCACACCCTGCCGTTGACAGCATTGACAGTAACATCAGTTCGTAATGGCTTCCTATACCGTTACACAGTATTTTCGGTATCTCGTTCTCACCAAGTCTGCTTGTGAGGCTCTCGAATCTGTAGTACAGCCAGCACATGAACTTTATATACGCATTTTTCAGTATGTTCTGATTCTTTCCCTTACTCGCAAGCTCTGCTATTGTATCATACATTGAACGGCTTATTTCATTACGTTGTATAGCGTTCATACGTGGCAACCATTTCTGAAGTGATGTCATTATAAACTGTCTGTCCAGCATGAACCTATCACCCATCATCTCGTGATAGTACGCTATATGGTTCTGGTCTACTGCCGGAATACGTCCATCTATTATTACGCCGTTTTTCCTTGCGAGTTCGTAATATCTGCACAGAAAATCCCATATACCGTCACTGTATGAATTTATTCTGTAAAAAAATACGTTGTTTCCGTTTCTCTGATTCAGATTCAAAAAATAGCTATCAAGTGAATCCGTCCTGATATGCTGAAACATTTTTCCGTTTCACCTCTTGTATTTATTTTCCACAAAACCAAATACTGACCCGATAAGTCCGCCGATTATATGTGTGAGTTCCGAAATGTTGTTATCCGTGAAAATTCCGTTATATATCTGCTGTCCTATGTATATTACCGCAACCAGCAAGAACGTCAACGGAATTTTTCCGTCCTGAAAGCCTGTAAATGATGATAACAATATAAATGCAAACACTATACCGCTTGCACCTAACAGTGCGACGTGCGGGAAAAATATAAAGTTAATCAGACCGGTGACAAGTGCGGTTATCGCTATTATCATTATCATATCGGTTTTTCCGTACTTCTCTTCAAGTAACGGTCCGAGTAACAGAATATACGTCATATTCCCGACCAAATGCCCCCAGTCAGCGTGACCGAATATATGCCCGAAAAATCGTATATACGTAAGCGGACTGACCAGTGACGAACGGTAAACACTGAATACCATTCGATTACTCGCACCGTGTGTTATGCCGTCGAGAAACAACGCTATCAGGCATATTATACTAAATCCCAGTACTACCGGTGAATTATACGATATTTTTAAACCTTTTCTGTTTTTACTCATACATTTTTCCCTCACCGTCATGATTGGTAATCTAATTCATTAAATTATAACATATTTATACAGTATATGTCAAGTATATTTATGTGAAAAGTTCTGAAAATGCGTCTTTTATTACTTTGTTGTCGGTTGTATCCGCTCCCGAAAGGTTTATTATATACGCAAAAGGACTGACTGTTTTATTCAGTTTCTCCGATACGTCGTGCAGATTGCACATCTGGTTTTTATTCGTATCACGTCCGCACAGTATGTATAATCCGGCTATATTATCCTCTTCCTCCAGCGGACTTACTGAAAACAGGTACTTATATACAAGTTCTACAAGGCGTTCATTTTCCGCCACCTGCATAGAACTGAATTTTGCGTCCATTATTACGTACTTTGATTTTCCGTCACGGGTTATCTTCAGGAGATAATCGGGCGTATATATATTTCCCTTGTTACCGCTCATCATGCTTGCGTATCTGTTACGATACAACATTATATCGTTAGGTCTCGGCGGTGCTATCTCTCCGTATATTACCGGCTGAAAATATAACGTTATATCGCTTCCGTCGTTACCTCTGAAAAAAAACGTGTTATTACAGTAAGTGTTCTGATACATAGAACCTGTCTTCTTATACTCGTATCTTTCCGTCCTGCTTTCTATCAGTGTACATTTCATTTCCTCACGTATCGTAACAAGCATCTTTATCAGGCAGTAATACTCATATATTATACTCGTCGTCTTCCGTGTGGAAATGAAACTCTGTAACAACTGACTTTTTGCGGTACTGTGTCCCTCGTCGTGACACCATTCATATATTTTCTGATACACTGTCCGGTAGGGCATTACAAGCCGGAAAGTATTTGTATATTCCGGCATGAAATCTATATACATCTCCCTGACCCCGAATATTTTCTGATACCTATATAACAGTATCTGTAGTCTCTCCATACATTCTTCTATTGACATTGTACGGATTCGATATATATATTTGGTTGACTCTATATAACTACCTTTTCTGTATGCGTTATCCTCACTTACATAATCTTTCAGTTCTTCAAGCCTTGAAATAAGCGTATAAAGAAATCCTGTTATCACCCTGTTTTCGTAAACGTCATTAGTACAGACCGTTGACGATATAAGCGTATTTTCCGGCTGAAAATGTCTGTTACCGTATGTTATTCCTGTGTTGAAATCCACTTCATACAGTTCTTCCGGATGTGATGCGATATACTGTATCGTCTTGGGCGTTACGGAATCCAGCTTATAGAATTTCCCTACAACTTCTCCGGCAACCGCTCTTGTCTTAGGGGAGTTTTCAAAATATCCGGCAAAATGTTCGTATATCTCTATTACTTCTTCAATAAATTTCAACTTCGACTCTATTTTTATATCGTCATTATTGTCTGTGCTGTCGAAACTCACGTAATCCTCATAAAGATAATCATTTCCCTTATCGTAGATATAGTCTATCATCCGTATGATGTTCTTATACTGTGTATTATCCGTAACCATTATGGAAATACTGTCAGATACATAATAATCACCCGATATTCTGACCTTTATCTGTACTATCCCGAAACACTGCATGAAAATTTTTTTATAGTCCTTGGAATTTTTTTCCGTACTCTTTTCAAGTACAAACTGATAATCATTCTTTCCTGTCACAATCCGCTTTATCGGTACGGTTTCATCATTTATACAGAAATCGGAAACATAATCTATACTTCCTTTCAATGTAAATGATGTATATTCATAATCATTGAAAACGTATATTTTTTTTTCCGGTGTGGTTGTATTCTCTTCCTCTTCCTTATGCAACGGTATCTTGACTGCCTCGTTATTCCCTTGTGCCTTCAATAATAATTCCATAGCTTTACACCTGCTCAGGAAAGATACTGACAATATCCCATATTTCTTTCCGCATTCTTCATCATTTCTTCAATTGCGTTCCTTGTTCTGTCGAGATGATGATTATTGCATATCCTTATAAATTCATTGAAAAATTTTTCATATAACTTTAATCTGCAATTTATTTTTGGTAAAAGTTTCTGCATTACAGCATAGTCTGTGGCGATATGCTCCGAAGTCACACTACCTATACCGTGCATCACCTCACGTGCAGAGGCTATATAGTTATTCATACTCAGTTTTATTCTCGGGCTTACCGTCATTCCGTAACTGTTGAAAAGTTTAATTATACTGTCAAGTACCGGTATAGTATAAAGTGCCTCGTCGGTATGGTATGTAAACGCTTTCTTCAAATCCTCCCATAAAATAATCTTATCCGGAGCAGGTATCTTTGCATTTATATCTGAATCCGGTAATTTTATTATCCATGCACGGTCAAGCAGACGTGGCGAAAGTGCTTCTGTGGTCTGGTCATTGTTGATAGTTGCAACAAACCGCAGTGTATCGGGAATATATATATCATTCTCAAGACCGATATTTATATATACGTCTCCGCTTTCCTCAGACCTGTCGGCAAGTTGCATGAAATCCGCCCAGTAGTATTCCATAGGGCTTAAATTCGCTTCATCAAGGAGTACCATATATGGAAATTCAGACTTTTCCCTTTCCTCGTTCAGTATCATTAACGAATCGTATAACCGGCGGTTTGTCTTGTCATACTTCTTTGTGAGCGGGTTATAATAACCTATCAGGTCTTTCTTCGATGACCAGCCTTTTTCTACCGCTATCGATATAAAACGGTCGTAACTTATCTCATCGCCACCAAAAGCTGTAAGTCCTAAACTGTTTCCCATTATATTACATATCGAGGTCTTGCCTGTTCCGGGAAGTCCGGCAAATACCGTAAGAAATCCCTGTGTTATACATATATACATATTCAGTATATCATTAGTACTGTAGTTCCTGTATCTCTTCACGTAATTTACAAGATACTCACATAATGCCTTACTTTCCAGTCTCTCGCACTCTTCCGACTTCTTCATTATTATTCCGCTGGCTTTACTGTATATCTCGTTCTCCTGTTTTTTCCGCCACTCACCTGCAACTTCAAGCATTGCATTTGATATATAAGGGTCGAATGCTATTTTTACTTCGTCTGCCTGTTCGGCTATCGTATTCTTTATATGACCCTTTATCTCGGAGTTCTTCTGCTGTAATTCTGCATTCTCCGCCTCCAGATGCTCCTTTATTTCCTTATGATGTTCTATATCCTGGAGAATATCGCCGTATGATGACAGCACTTTATACTGTTCCTTCAGTTCCTCTATTTTCTTCTCCAGTATCTCTACTTCTCCGTTTTTTTCGCTTATTTTCATAGCCTTTGCTGTTTCCGTTGCAAGCTGTGCCTCTGATTTCGCAGTCTGTACCGCTTTAGACTTCTTTTCAAGTTCTTTCTGTAAGTCTTTATACTCCTGACTTGATGTTACCATACCTGAAAGTGCTTCCTGTATCTGACTGTCTTTATTATATGCTTCAATAAATGTTATCGCTATCTGTTTCTGTTCCTCGGTGTATTCCTGTATATTCCGGTATATATCACCTATTTTTTTACGTCTTTCTTTTCTTACATTTTCCGGCAGATTCAGTGACAAAAACGGCGATCTACTGAACATCTGTATAAATTCTTCCGGTTTCTTCTTTATTATATTCAGGAAATCCTTTGATGCCTCCGAAAGCATACTTTTTAATAATACGTCGTCTGAAATGATGTCCTTCTTATACGCTGAACCGTCGCTTATCATCGCAAACGGTATGCCCACAGGGTCACAGTCAAATTCCTGCCTCTCACTTACTCCGAATGATAACTTATCCTCTCTGTGGCAGTTAAGTAAATATCTTTCTTCCGATATTTTCGGCTGAATATATGTCATATCGTTTTTCTTGTAGACTTTATAAGGTCCGGAAATATCACCGCTTCCTGCGTTACTGTCACTGCGTCTCAGAAGTACAAGCTCATCTTTCGCAAAGTCACTGTTTATCTCGATTATCCCACTTAATAACTGACTGTCTGTTACATACTCTTCCGGTTCGACTATACGGAACACTCTTAACTCACTTATCTTACGGAAAAATTTTGTTGAATTGCGGTTTGTATCAAATTCCTTCTGCAAGTCTATTTTAAGGTTTACGTCGGTATGCTTAACACCTGTAAGATAATTTATATTCTCCTCCAGCGATTCTTCACTGAATGAAATGGCGAATGTATATTGTAAATCAAGGGAATCTAATATTTTCTGACTTTGTGAATTGAGGGAACGTACATAAGATAAATTTATAGTTCCGTTCGGTGGGAATGTTTCCGCCACCTGTCGCAGTTCTATTAACTTCTTTGAAGTTCCGTTATCTTCTATTCTGTACTGCGGAGCAAAATTATAATAAGTCTCCCGCTTTTCGATATGTCCTATATAATAATTCGTTATCTTTTCTTTCGTCTTCTTCTTTGCGGTTGCCTGCTCCGACTTTTCCGTTACCTTCTCCTGCATTTTCTCCGGTAACTTTTCCGGTATTCTTTCCGGTATCTTTTCCGCTACTAAAGGTGTTTCTGGTATCTGTATTATGTTGTCTTCCGGTACTACGTTCACTTTCTCCGGTACGTTCAATACCATATGTGGCAATGATACCGCTTCTTCTGGCGGATTATCTTCTGTTTCTTCTTCCGGTATATCAGGCATTTCAAAAGTCAACTGTTCTTCCTCCGTTACCTCTACAGCTCTGAGATTATACGTTTCTTCCACCGTCTTTATAAACTGTTCGGATTTTATGAAATCCGCCATAATCTTCTGTCCGTATGTACCATCATAACACTTCTTCAGTATAAAAACAGTGTTCATAATACAGTTTTCGTTACTATAAGATGCGAGTATATCTTCATACTTAATATCTGCCGGTATAAGCATACTGCCACTGAGGCTCTGATAAATAATATCTGCAAAAGTGCTGGCAGATGAACTGTTAAGAGCGGAAATAACTTTTTCATTGAACTTCTTCTTACCTTGTGCATCCCGTCTGTCCGGACGGCTGAGCTGATCAATTGCCTGATTAATAATCTCTTCCGGAAGTTTTATATAAAACTGTACGAGAGATGACAACAATTTCTTATCAGACATTGACTGACCTTTATTCATTGAATTTCTTTTTGGCGACATAAAAAATCACGTCCTTAATAAAATTTTCAGGTGTATAAATTCCCACACCTTAAATTCATTATATCACAACATTGTCAATTAGTCAAGAACCACAAAAATATTTCAAGATTTTTCTTTAAGATTATTTAAAATGTTATTCCCACCGTAATACACAGAAAGACCGCTGTTTTCAGCGGTCTTGACTGTTTCTGATATATAATTAAGGGGAAAAAGAAAATTTCTGTTTTATTTTTTTATCTCGTCAAGAGTTATTTCAGCTGTTTTTTCGTTGCCGTTTCTTACGTATGTTATAACTATAGTATCTCCGGCGGAATGTGTATTCTTCTGTGCGTTGAGTTCCTCTGCCGTCGAAACATCTTCACCGTCAACCGCTATTATTATATCTCCTGCTCTTAATCCTGCTTTCTCCGATGCACTGCCGGATGATACATCCGTTATGTATACACCTACCGGCATATTATACATACGGGATACACTTTCCGTTACGTCCTGACAGCTTATGCCTAACTGTGGCTTACCTGTCACGTAGCCGTATGACATGAGGTCATCTATTATTTTTGCCGTCTCATTAGAGGGTATCGCAAAACCTATCCCCTCGATACTTGCTTCTCCGTAACTTGCCGACATCTTCGACGAATTTATTCCTATTACCTGACCGTACTTGTTTATTAAAGGTCCGCCGGAATTTCCGGAGTTTATCGCCGTATCAGTCTGTATCAGATTCATTGCCTTATCGTTGATTGTTATATTTCTGTTAAGTCCCGATACGATACCGCTTGTAACAGTATTCATCAAATCAAATCCTAAAGGGTTTCCGATTGCTATTACTGACTCTCCCAGCATCAAACCGTCACTGTCTCCGAACTCCGCAGATGTCAGACCCTCTGCTTCTATTTTAAGTACGGCAAGGTCACAGTCTGTATCATATCCGATTACTTCCGCTTCATAACTGTTATTATCACTCATATGTACCGTTATCTTCTCTGAAAGTCCTGCTCCGTATTCACTGTCATATATTACGTGGGCATTCGTTACTATGTAACCGTCCTCCGTTATTACTACTCCTGTACCTGTGCCGGTTGCTGTAGATGTTGTGGGCATACCGAAGCCGTAATAGTAACCGTTATTATCTGATGTTACCGTAAATTCGGATTCAACGCCCACTACTGACGGAAGAACTTTCTGTACTACTTCTTCCGTCGTAAGTGCAGTGGCGGAATTATTGCCGGTATTTATCAGACTTACTGTGTCTGCGATAAGTGAAGACTTTTTATCGGAAACCGTATCGGCTGTATCTGTGACAGTTTGTACAGGTTTTTCCGCAACCTGACGGTATACGGCGATTGAACCACCGGAAACCATTACCATTGCCATTAAAAACGCCATAACTTTTCCGGGTCTGTTTTTTCCTGTCTTCTTTGTGTAGCTGTCTTTGTTGTCATCAAGATTTATATTATTAAATTCATTCATGATATATTCACGTTCCTTTCGGTTACTCTGTTTGTGTTCTTTAGTATGATTGTATTATATATCCCCTTTGTGATACCCATTTGCTTTTTATGTATAGGTTTCCGGAATTTTTTGTGTGTGATTTTTCACTGTCTGATAAAAAGGTGAAATTTACCGTCATATTTTTCACACCTGGTTTGACTTTTTTTCACATTTATAATATAATTATACATATAAACATAAGGGAGGTAATTTTTATCAATACATCTGTTATTATCGTATGTGCCGGAAACTCTTCACGTATGGGCGGTATCAATAAAATTTTAATGCCACTCGGTAACCGGCTTGTGATAGGCGTTACTATGTCGGCGTTTCAGAAATGCGAAAGTGTTTCAGAAATAATAGTAGTAGCCCGTGAAAATGATATACCTGTAATACGTCAGGAGGCGGAAAATACCGGTATATCCAAACTCAAAACCTGTACCGTCGGCGGTGAAACACGTCAGCAAAGCGTGATGAACGGTATCAGATGCATATCTCCGGATTCCGAACTTATCGCCATACATGACGGTGCAAGACCTCTTATAAAACCCGAACACATAGAAAAAACTATCAGGGACGCTTCCGTATTCGGTGGGGCAACTCTGGGCGTACCCGTCAAGGATACTATTAAAACGGTTGAAGACGGTCTTATTACCGATACCCCACCCCGTAAATTCCTGTACATTACGCAGACACCACAGGTCTTTAAACGTAATCTTTATTTCGAGGGTATCAACTTCGCTATTGAACACGGTCTTGATTTTACCGATGACTGCCAGCTTGTAGAGGCAATTGGTGGCAAAATTTACATGACCACCGGCGATTACTCCAACATTAAAATAACTACTCCGGAAGATATTAAAATTGCGGAAGTACTTCTTGAAAGGGGAGACTGATATGTTCAGAATAGGTCACGGTTACGACGTACACAGACTGACGGAAAACAGAAAACTTATTCTTGGTGGTGTGGAAATTCCGTACTATAAGGGCTTAGACGGTCATTCAGATGCTGATGTGCTCGTACACGCCGTCATGGATGCTATGTTAGGAGCTTTGGCAATCGGGGATATAGGACATCTTTTCCCCGATACTGACAACACTTTCAAAGATGCGGACAGTATGAAACTTTTACGTGAAGTCTGCCGTATTACTAAAGAAAAAGGTTACTCCGTCGGTAACATTGATTCCACCGTTATAGCACAGGCTCCGAAACTCGCACCTTATATACACTCCATGCGTGAAAATATAGCAGAAGTCTGTAACTGTAATACGGAGCAGGTAAGCGTTAAGGCTACTACAGAAGAACATCTCGGATTTACCGGCGAAAAACTCGGTATATCCGCACATGCTGTAGTAATTATGACGAAAATTTCTTAACACACGAAATACAAAAAAAATTAACCGTATACATATTGTATACGGTTTTTTTATCCTATTTTTTAACGGATTTCATCACGATAATTACAGCTATAATCAGTACGCCACCTATTATAAATGGTACTACCGGAATTTTTTTATCACTACTATTATTAATGTCATTATTATCTGTTTCGCTTACCGTTCCTGCAGTGGTTTTTCTGACGGTAATTTCTCCGGATTCCGTTGTGGTTGCCGTGACTTCTGAAACGGTATTATTTACAGTAGTTATCGTCTCCGGTTTGTCGGAAAGCTGTATAGTATTTTCTGTTGTTATCGTCGTTTCCGTATCACCGGAAAATACTATATTATCCGTTGACGTTTCTTTAATGGTAGTTATCGTATCTGTACTATCGGAAGTGGTTTCCGCAGATATTACCGTATCTGCTGGTATTTCTTCCATATTGGTTATATCTGTATCCGATTCGTCCGTAATTATTGTATGAGTTTCTGTTACGTCCTGTATTGTAGCGGTTGATTTAACTGTATGTGTTCCGGTTACCGTCCCGGTATCTGCGGACAAAGCAGTTGTTGTAGTAACGGATTCCTGAGCAGGCGGTGCGGTAGTCATTGATTCATCATATGAATTAAGTATGCGATAATTATTATCATATTCTATTATTACTTCGTAACTTTCCGGTATGTTCTTTTCCGCTACCGTCCAATTATAACAACCGTCAGTATCTACCCACCTGTAACGCCATCTGTTATCCGCATTAAGTGTTACTGTATCATAATATTCCTCGTTCCTGTAGATGTCGACGGTTACAGAAGCTGGTCTTTTATCCGTATGTCCTGTATCTCCTTCCCACTCCGTATATACTATGTGGGCTCTCGTTGACTGTCCGTTTATCTCCTGATATTCAAACTTCGGATAGGTATTGTATATTATCTCCGTATCATCTTCACTTATTTCTAAAAGCGTGGTGGCAGGAACGTAATAATTTGTACCAATCTTTAACAGTCTGCCCGATACGAGATAAAGACCGGTATTCAATCCGGAAAAATGAACTTCTCCGTTACCGTCTGCCGTACCTGATTGTACCGGCTGTATGCCGTTTGCTATTGCGTGACTCTGAAATGTCTGTGCGGTCTTGTTCAGACTGTCGGACGGCACACGGGAAAGATTTACAGGAGTTCCGGTAAATTCTCCGCTCTTTACAAAATGCTGACCTTCTGTATCTCTTTCCACCTACTCTGTATATTTTCCACTCCATACCGGCAAGTACAGTGTCTCCGCTGTTACATACAAGCGTTACCGACTTGTCATTTTCTTCTGCATATGTTTTTTCCGCAACAATAAAAGAAAATAATGAAATTATACATAATATTATTTTTAACAGTTCGGATTTCTTAAAAATCATAAAAATTTTCATCTGCCTTTCATGATAAACAAAAACATTGTAACATAGTTGAAAATTTTTGTCAAGATATTTTCCGGAAAAATATTGACTTTGCCGGTCTTCTATGTTATAATAACAAATAACTTACGGGGCATTAACGCAGTTGGGAGCGTGTCACACTGGCAGTGTGGAAGTCAGGGGTTCAAGTCCCCTATGCTCCACCACTCTAAAACGTCTGTTTTCCGGACGTTTTTTTTATTATTCTGAAATCTTTTAAAAAAACCGGTGCTCTGAATGAGTACCGGTTAAAAAATTTTTTTAATAGTTCCATGCGTGACCTTGTGAACAGTAATAACACTCATCAGCATCATTCCAATAAGAATCATAACCGCATATTATACACCATGCCTCAGGATTCCAGCCGTCGTCTATACCGTCACCGTCAGCATCCACGCCGATATAATAATCTTCTTCACTGTTATAACCGTAATAATTATTGTTGTCGTAATCATATGTATCGTCGTTTTCGTCAGCAGTTGTTGTAGTCGTTCCGGTGTTCGTACCTGTAGTGACCGTTGTTGTTGCACTGCCTGCCTGTAAAGGGTCAGTTTTTCTTGCGTCCTGAAGATTTATCCAGCCGAAAGTACTTTCAGAATCGATATAGCCCCACTTATTGCCGTTGTCGTCAATGGTCTCCTTTGTAATCGTATAACTGCCCCTGTCCGTAATAACTCCGGCTACCGCACTATTATACGAAGGTTCTGCATAGATACTTAATTCAGGATTAGCAAGTCTTATCAGGTATTCCCTGAACGCTCCGCCACTCTGTGTGGTAGTAGTTGTGGTGTCCGTCGGTATCTCTTCATATAATGTTGTCTGTGGTGGTTCTGTAGAGATAGTAGTTGTTGTAGTCACCGGCGGTACTATCACGTTAACTGACATTGTTGACTGCATTGATACAGGATTTGCATTACTTGGTTTTTTCTGGTCGTGCGTGAGTTTCAACAGGCTTCCGCACCATAACGCTACAAGTACCATTATTATTATCGCTCCGACTATTACCATTACTTTCCCGACATTGAGAACTTTTTTCTTTGCCATTTCTATAAACTCCTTTTCCGGAATTACTTCATGTAACTCCGTTTTTTATCGTGTCTGTATAATATTATACATAACATCAGAAGAAATGTCAATAGATTTTTACAGGAAAACCGGCGGATTCGTTGATATTTACAGTTAAATTATAAATATCTTTTAACTTGTTATCAACTATTGACAGTTATTCAGTAATATGTTAAAATAGAAACATATTAATTTTCAGGGGGATATTATGAAAAATGATTCCGGTTATAAAACCCGTCAGAAAGAAAAAATTCTTGACTATCTCGTAAGTAACAGCGAAAAACATACAAACGTACATGAAATAAGCGGATTCCTTGCGGAAGAGGGTACACCTGTAAGTATCGCCACCATATACCGTCAGTTAGACAAGCTTGTTGAAGCCGGTATCGTAAGGCGTTACAATTTCGACGGTAAAACGGGGGCGTGTTACCAATACATAGACGACCACAAAGACTGTCACGAACATTTCCACTTAAAATGTATCGTATGCGGTAAACTTATTCACCTGAACTGTGAACGTCTTTCCGGTATCAACCATCATATTTTTGAACATCACGGCTTTCAGGTTGACCCCTCACAGACCGTCTTTTACGGTAAATGCTCCGACTGTACGGAAAAATAATAAAATGCTGTCTTTTTTACGAACAGCATTTTTTATTTTCAGAAAAGCAGAGAACTGAAAGAATCCGTAATATTCATACCACTTTCAAAATCATAAATTTTCCAGTTGTCACCCTTTACCTTCACGACGTAAAAAGATGTATCATTTGTTTTCTCGTCCTTCTTACCTTTGACCGTCACTTCCGCATCAAGTAAGTATGCCTTTTTTATCTCCGCATCATAAATTTCTTCATATTCTTCCTGAATTTCGTCGAGTTCGTCACCTTTAACTTTTTCCTTGTTGGTTATCTTTATTGAGTATCTGACGTTCTTTCCGTAATCGTCTTCAAGGTTCTCAAGTGAATCTTCTAACGCATCATCTACTTTGTCAAGTAAAGCGTCCCAGTCAACAACACTATCTTTTGTCTGCTTTTTTATCTCTTTCAGTTTGCTTTCCGGCATGGTGACAGACAGTAATTTTTTAGTATCGCACTTGTTCATAGCCTTTATGTAATCTTTTACAGTTTTTTTATATCCTGCTCCGGAAACAGCTGACGATATACCAATTATGACCCCTACCGCTAATACTGTGGCAACAACCGGTAAAATAAAACCTGTCTGCTTTGGTGGCGGAGCTTGCGGAATACTCTGACAGTTACACACCGTGCCGTCGGGAATCTCCTTCCCACAGTTCGGACAAAATGACATATTATAATTACCTCCCATGAAAAAACATTTTTTATCATTTTACCACATAATCACAAAAATGTCAACAGAAAAGGAGTTTGCAAAATGAAAATAAATTATATACATGAACCTACTGACCTGCAATGCGGACAGGCTGTACTTGCCATGATAACAGGAAAAACAGTCGGCGAGATAGTCGAGTATCTCGGTAATGACCGTGAAACCAATCTTAAAGAAATGAAACTCTTCTTAAGAAGTCACGGCTTCAATATTTCCGATACCCGTATTCCCGTACGCAACAAAGAGGATTTGCCGACTTTATGCCTGCTCAGTCTCGAAACACCACGTTGCTGGCACTGGTCACTATACTATGACGGTACTTTCTATGACCCCGAACACTATATATTAACCGACTTCCCCGAATCAAACCGCCGTTACTACTGGGAAATAAGTTACAATGCATAATTAAGAATTTCTAATCCCCCCTCTTGACAAATACAGTTGCAAGTATTATAATAATACTTACTATTTACAAAAGGAGGTTTTTTTATGGAAAGTCTGCATTATTTACTATGGAAAGGATTGATTTATCATGGAAAACAAACGCACTCTTACTAATCGCCTTATATGCTATTTTGTCGGATTGTTCATAATGACTATCGGTATCGCACTTTCAGTAAAATCTGATTTAGGAGTGTCGCCGGTCAGTTCCATTCCGTACACGTTGACGGTCTGCTGGGGTATCGAGATGGGCAAGGCAACTATACTTTTTCACTGCGTACTTATCGTAATACAGATACTTATTTTAAGAAAAAACTTTAAATTAAAGTCACTGTTACAGTTACCGGTGGGAATAGTTTTCGGCTATTTCACGACGTTCTGTAACACACTCGCCGGATATTTACCGTCAACTGATAATTATTTCCTGAGAATATGCATGATTTTAATAAGTGTGGTACTGGTTGCGATAGGGATATTCATGTATCTTCCGGCGGACATCATGCCACTTGCCGGTGAGGGTGTCATGCAGGCGGTATCCGATACTATTAAAGTAGAGTTTTCAAAAGTAAAGGTTGCATTTGATGTTACTATGGTTATCGTCTCGCTCGTAACCTGTCTGATAGTACTTCATACACTCGGCAGTGTCGGAGTGGGTACGGTTATAGCGTCGCTAATGGTGGGAATCGTTTTAGGCTGGATTAAAAAATTATGGGCAAAGCGTACTAATCCCAGTACGAAGTGACTATATCCCAGTATCTTTCATTTTTGTTGTGACTTACTATGTAATCAATGAAAATCTGTTCTGTTTTTTCGTCACGGAATTTTTTAAGAGCCGTCCACGCTACAGTATGAAGTCCTGTCCAGTCCTTAACATCAGGCAGAAAATTATAACCATTACCATAATAATAATCACTACTGCCTTTAAGAACTTTCAAAATAGTACGATACGCCATATTTTTATCTTTCAACATAAGGTATCTGATAGTATATTTTAATCTGTAACAGTTATCGTAATTACAGTTATTTATCCATTCGTCAATGAGTTCATCAGTAAATTCAGTATTTTCGATACCATAATCATATAATCCCATAAGACTTTCTATATCAAGATACAAAGTTTCCGCATTCGATTCAGCTTGTGGGAACTTTTTTCCGGTCAGATTGTATTCAGTAATCGTCAGATTTTCATGCGTTTTCGGTTTGAATCCGAAGTAATCACCGTAAAGACTTCCGGCAGGTACGGGAACGGTAATATCACTGAAACTGATAAATTTTATCCGTGTATCGCTGATTGTTGGTTTTGCGTATTCTTCAAAATGAACTCCGTCAACATTCATTATAGTAAGGCAATTTACAGCCTGTCCGAGTAATGCCGATGCCGTCGCCTTGTGGTGACCGTCAAGCAATGCACTTATAAAACCGTGTTCATGATACGCCAAAGCCCTCGGCGGATTAGGATTATTTTTCAGTATTTCAACATATTCTTCAATGCGTTTCTGATTACATAGGTCTGCCGATTGCGTGGGATAAAGATATTTCGGGAAACTGCCTTTATAAAAAAAGTTTTCATAAGTATAATATTCTTCAAGACAAGCAGGATTTTCCGTCAGATTATTCGGTACTGACCAGAAAAAATTACTGTTGCCGTCGGTGGGGTCATGCGGAACATCTGCCAGTAAATAGTAACCGTCGTCAAGGAGATTCAGAAGCGGTTTCAGCATTTCTGCGGAAGTCCTTATATCTTTGTATTCGCCGTTGAGGCTTTCCCGAACCGCTTTCAGTTCCGGACAGTCTATGTTTTCTATGCCGTAACCCGTCGCAAGTAAGCCGGTACACGTCGGACACCCTGACAGATGTGCCTGTAATATCGGCTTGCCGTCAAGTAGTAATTTACTGTAATAATAATAGTTTTCGTCATTTCTGCTACACTGGTGCGTAATAATCCCCTTACCGTTCCATACCCTGAACATAATCGCAGAATTACACCAGTTCTTTTCAGATACATCTATTTCATGCATTATTTTTACTGACATATCAATAAATCCTTTCCTTAAAAATAAAAGCACTTCCGGAAAATCGGAAATGCTTTCTGTTGGAGCTGATGATCGGACTTGAACCGACGACCTACGCCTTACCAAGGCGTTGCGCTACCGACTGTGCCACATCAGCAATCAACATATATTATTATATACTGCTTTTCCGGAAATGTCAATAGTCTGGAGATATTTTTTTATTTTAACTTTAAAAATTCTTGACTTTTTTTTCCGTATGTGTTATGATACTGTTACAGACTGTGAACGGATTAAACCTGTTGAAATGCTTGTACAGAGAAGCTCCGGTTGGTGTGAGGGGTTGAAGTACAACAGGGAATTACATCCGGGAGTTTCCGCATTGAAACCGAGTAGGTGCGGACGTTTTGACACGTTATCGTCTATCGAGGTCGGAATTTTTATTCCGATAAACTGAGGTGGTACCACGATTTTATTCGTCCTCAGACAGTTTTTCATGCTGTCTGGGGATTTTTTATTTCAGGAGATGATAACTTATGAAAATACTTGTAACCGGCGGTACTGTTTTTGTGAGCCGTTATACTGCGGAATATTTCATGAAAAAGGGTCATGATGTTTATGTACTCAACAGAAATACAAGACCACAGTCAGAAAATGTAACTCTTATAAACTGCGACAGGCATAATATCGGTGAAAAGCTGAAAAATATTTGTTTCGATACAGTTATTGATGTGACCGCATACAACGAAACCGATATAAAAGATATTTTAAATTCTGTTGGCGATTTCGGCAGTTATATAATGATTAATTCAAGTGCTGTATATCCTGAAACAAATTCACAACCATTTACGGAAAATCAGGAATGCGGATTTAATATTCACTGGGAAGATTACGGCATAAATAAAATAAATGCTGAAAAGTATCTTCTTGAAAAATTTCCCGATGCTTATATTATCCGTCCGCCTTATCTTTACGGAAAAATGAATAATCTTTACAGAGAGGCATTTGTATTTGAATGTGCTGAAAAAAATATGCCGTTTTTTGTACCGGAAAACAAAAAAATGAAATTGCAGTTTTTTGATATTGAGGACTTATGCTTATTTATTGAAAAAATTATCGGGAATAAACCACAAAATCATATTTTTAATGTAGGCAATCCCGAAACTGTAACCATAGAAGAATGGGTTAAACTTTGTTACGGAGTACTTGGCAAAATTCCCGATATAAGATGTGTAAATTCTGAAATTAATCAGCGTATGTATTTTCCGTTCAGAAATTATGAATATATACTTGATGTTACAAGGCAGAAAGAATTTATATCAGATGTCAAACCACTTGAAACCGGTTTAAAACAGTCTTATGAATGGTACGTAAATAACCGTGAACTGATAGTCCGCAAGGATTATTTGCAGTATATAAATAATAATTTAATATAAAGGAGAATTTTTTATGACGACTTTTGAAGAACTCCGTCGGCGTGGACTGCTCGCACAGTTGACCGACGAAAAAGAAATCGAAGAACTCATCAACAAGGGCGAAGCTACTTTCTATATCGGTTTCGACCCTACCGCCGACAGTCTGCACGTCGGACACTTTATGGCACTGTGTCTTATGAAAAGACTTCAGATGGCAGGCAACAAACCTATCGTACTTCTCGGCGGTGGTACTGGTATGATTGGCGACCCCTCCGGAAAAACCGATATGCGTAAAATGCTCACACCGGAAACGATTCAGCATAATATCGAGTGTTTCAAGAAACAGATGTCCCGTTTTATCGACTTCTCCGACGGTAAAGCAATAGCCGTCAATAATGCGGACTGGCTTATGAATCTGAATTACGTTGACCTGCTCCGTGAAGTCGGTGCGTGTTTCAGCGTAAACCGTATGCTGACCGCTGAATGTTACAAACAGCGTATGGAACGTGGTTTATCATTCCTCGAATTTAATTACATGATTATGCAGAGTTACGATTTCTACAAACTCTTTCAGGATTACGGTTGTAATATGCAGTTCGGCGGTGATGACCAGTGGAGTAATATGTTAGGCGGTACGGAACTTATCCGGCGTAAACTTGGTAAAGATGCATACGCTATGACGATAACCCTGCTCCTCAACAGTGAGGGCAAAAAAATGGGTAAGACTGAAAAAGGTGCGGTATGGCTTGATCCTGCCAAAACTTCCCCTTACGAATTTTTCCAGTACTGGCGGAACGTCGCTGATGCTGACGTAATAAAATGTCTTAAAATGCTTACTTTCGTGCCTGTCGAGGAAATAGAGGATATGGAAAAATCACTTGAGGGAGCAGGTTTCAATAAGGCGAAAGAACTTCTCGCCTACGAACTCACCAAACTCGTACACGGTGAGGAAGAAGCGGAAAAAGCTAAATCAGCATCCAAGGCACTTTTCGGCGGTAGCGGTTCTGACGAAAATATGCCGGTTGCCGAAATCTCTTCCGCTGACCTCGTTGACGGTAAAATAGGTCTGCTGAATCTTATTGTAAAAGCTGGTCTTGCACCGTCGGTATCTGAGGCGAGACGTTTAGTACAGCAAGGCGGAATTACTATCAATGACGAAAAAGTTTCAGACCCTAAATCACAGATTTCTCCCGACGGCATTATTATCCGTAAAGGTAAAAAGGCATTCAGAAAAATTGTCATAATATGAGCAAAAGAGGCTGTAAAAAGCCTCTTTTCTGTTAATCCTGTTCTTTTTTTATCCTGAAAATTACCCTCAGAAAGCCGGAAAGTATCTTCGGACTGCGTATTACAACTATTTTCACTATGTATCACTCCTTTACTGATATACTTTTATTATATTCAGTAAATGAAGTTTTGTTCCTATCTTCTCGACCTTATAATCAGTGCAAGACCTTTTTCAATGTTTACAACTGCTGTATCAATTATTTCATTGCTTACGCCTACAGGAAATTTCTGTGTGAAAATATAGTCCTCAACCGGATATTTAACACCGGTCATTTTTTTTACGTATAACTTTTCCGTCAGTGCGAATACCGAAAAATACCAGTCCTTATATTTATGATACTGTTCAGTACCTGCTCCCTGTACCGTTATTATATTATCCTCATCATATATCGTCATCTTACAATTATTATCATATGCGTATATAAGTGCCTGTATATTTGCGAAAGTATGGTCAAAACGACCACCGGTTGCACCGTATAAACGTATACTGTCCGCACCTCTTTCAATAGCGAGTTTTAACGCTAACATTGTATCCGTATCGTCCTTTTCCGGTACACTCCGGAACACTTCACGACATACCGGCATATTTCCCGTGTATGAATCAAAATCGCCTGTCACAATATCCGGTAATATTCGCAGTCTCCCGGTGTGTAATATCCCTCTGTCTGCACATATTATCATGTTCGCTTCCGTATCGATAAAATCATAGTTCCGTATATCTCCGCCTGCAAATATTATCGCCGTCATAGTTCCCATTCCTTTATCTGTTTCGCTTCTTCGTACATTGTACGGTAACTTTCATGTCGGCTTACCGATATTTTACCGTCTTTCAGTGCCTCTATTACTTTACACCCTTTCTCACACGTATGTGAACAGTCACGGAATTTACAGTCATTATATTCCCGAAACTCCCTGAAACATCCGGCAAGTTCTTCTTTGCGTATTATGTCGTAACTATGCGTATCGAAAGTTGAAAATCCGGCTGTATCGGCTATATATCCGCCATCCGCTAACTTATAAAGCTGTGCGTGACGTGTTGTATGTCTGCCCCTGCCGAGTTTCCGGCTTATTTCAGCAGTAGGTATCTTTAATGTCGGGTCTACCGCATTAAGTAACGTTGATTTTCCTGCTCCGGAATTTCCTGTCAATGCACTTATTTTACCCCGGAACATCTCCTTTAATTCCGTTATCGTTTCCGGTCTGCCGTAATCTGTTTCTATTACTTCTATCCCGATTTTCTCGTATATTTTCTTTATCTCCGTACTATCGCCTAAATCCGTCTTTGTTATCACAACCACCGGCGTTATCCCCTTATACTCCGCTATCGCTATGAACTTATCAAGTATCAGATAGTTCGGCGATGGGCTACACGTTGAAACTACAAATATAAGCTGATCGAGATTTGCAAGAGGAGGTCTTATTATACAGTTCTTTCTGTTCAGGATTTCCGTTATAACGCCGTCCGTTATTCCGACGTTATCCCCTGTGTACAGATTTTCACCACGATTGCGGAATATTCCCCTCGCTTTACACTCAAAAATACCATCAGGGGTCTCCACCGTGTAGAGACCCCCTAAGCATTTTGTTATGATTCCGCTTTTTACAGCCTTACCCATTAATAATACGTATAATAGTTACCGTATACGTCGAAATATCCGTAACCGTCTCCGGCGTCACTATAGAATACTCCTACTAATGACGGGTCAAAAGCAGTTGTTGCCTGTGTGGTTGGTTCAACATACTCTGTTGTAGTAGTTGTTACCGGTTCTTCGTAAATCGGTTCTGTATATTCAGGCTCTGTATATTCAGGTTCTGTATATTCAGGCTCTTCGTAATAGTATTCCGTCGTTGTTGTTGTAATCTCCGGCACTGGTACTATATATTCTGTTGCTGTAGTTGTTGTAGTAGCTTCTGTTGAAGGTTCGTCTGCAACTATTCCGCCTACTGCGATAAATGCGGCGTTGATGTCTTCGGACTGTACTGTTACTTCACCTGTAGCGAAGTTGAAGAAGTATGAACCAATCTGTGCCCTTACGCCTGTGTTCATGTTCGTGAGAACTACCACTACTGATACGTTTTCACCTGAACCCTTTACAGGCTGGCTTACCTGATTCATTTCAGGAATAAGAAGCGTATTTGTTGAATTTGTTGATGTTGAACCGTCTTCATTCGTTATTACAAAGTCAATAACGAATCTTCCGTTTGCTTTTTCAGGGAACGGTACGGTAAACGGAATCTCACCGTCCGGTGCTATACCGTTACTTACATAAAGTGTTATTTCCGTTCCTTCGTCAACTTTCGCACCCTTTCCGATGCTCTGGTCTATTACTTTACCTTCCGGTTCGTATGATGCTCTGAGTTCTGTTACCGGTTTAAGTCCTGCGTATTCTGCAAGTGTTACCGCATCATCTGCAATCTGTCCTACATAGTCGTCAACGCTTACCTGTCCGGCATCTATACCCATACTTACATAAAGTACGATTGTAGCACCCTTGTGTACTTCCGTACCTGCTTCAGGTTCTGTATTGATTACGTAACCTTTCTGTATCTCCGTACTTGCGGAGTTCTTAATCTCACATTCAAGTCCACGCTGTTTTAACTGGTCTCTTGCAAGTTCGGAGTTCATGTTAGCAACGTTCGGTACTTCGATAGTTTCCATACCTTTACTTATCTTAACTTTCAGTGAATCACCACGTTTAAATTCTGTTCCGGGGTCGACGCTCTGTTCAAATATAAGCCCCTCGTCAAGTTCGTTGTAGTCAGAACCGTCCATTTCAAACTGAATGTTATTACCATACTGGCTTACTGCTGCGTTGTAATCCATACCGTAGAAATCGGGCATCTTGAAATCATTTGTCTGACCGTCTCCCTTGATAAGTCCGCTTAAAAGCGTTGCAACGAATATTACCGCTACTATTATTACTACTACCACTATCGCTGTAAGTACTGGTACGACAAGTGATGCTCTTTCAGGTTCTTCTTCGTCGGGGTCTTCGTACTCGTCGTCATATCCGCCTTCATATGCCGGTTCTTGCTTACCTCGTCTGGTTGGTGGGTCGGCAACTTTCGTCTTCTTCTTACCGTTACCGTTTTCCACTTCTTCTATTTCGTCGTCTGATTCCTCTGTTATCGGTACGTATCCGTCGTCTTCGTCCTCGTCGTCCTCTTCCTGATAGTAACCGAACGTCATATTAGGATTTACCTTGAATGCGTCCAGGTCACTCATCATTTCCGCTGTTGACTGGTATCTGTCTTCAGGGTTCTTTTCCATAGCCCTTAACACTATCTCTTCCAGACCGTCCGGAATATCCTGATTCAATGCCCTTGGTCTCTCCGGAATATCCTGCATATGCATAACCGCTATTGCTACCGGATTATCATTGTCAAAAGGCTTGCTTCCTGTGAGCATTTCATACATCATCGCACCAACTGAATAAATATCACTTCTTGCGTCGGTAACGTCACCGCTTGCCTGCTCCGGACTTATATAATGTACGCTTCCGATTGCCTGGTCTGTAGCTGTCTTTCCCTCTTCACGTGCGAATTTGGCGATACCAAAATCCATCACTTTTATTGTGCCGTCGGTGAACATCATTATATTCTGCGGTTTTATGTCACGGTGTACTATGCCTTTATCGTGTGCGTGGTGTAACGCCCTTAAAATCTGTATCACAAAATGTACGGTATCTTTCCATGTAAGAACTTTTTCCTCTTCAATGTATTCTTTCAATGTTATTCCGTCAATGTACTCCATGACGATATACTGGATTTTATCGGAAAATCCCACGTCATAGATTTTTACGATATTCGGGTGAGACAGAACCGCTATAGCTTTAGACTCGTTACGGAATCTGCGGAGAAATTCTTCATTCTCTGCATACTCCTTCTTAAGAATCTTGATTGCTACGTCCTTATGGTCCATTACGTCAATTCCCTTATAGACTTCAGCCATACCACCCACGCCTATAAGCTCGGTGATTTCGTATCTCCCGTCAAGTTTTTTGCCAATGTACTTATCCATTTCCTCTTTTTTCCTCCTGTTTACTCATAAATTACCGCAACAGTCACGTTATCACGACCACCCTTTGCAAGTGCAAGGTCTATGAGATTTTCTGTAACGTTATCATAACCGTACTTCATGATAACGTCGTATATCTCATTGTCGGTACAGTAGCCGGAAAGTCCGTCAGAACACAACAATACGCTGATTGAATTTTCATATTTTACTATAAATGTATCAGCCTGTACCGTCTGTTCTACTCCAACCGCCCTCACAAGCATATGTTTCTGAGGATGAGTTTCAATTTCTTCCTCAGTAATTCTGCCCTGTTCGTAAAGCAGTGACGCTACGTTATGGTCTGTGGTTATGCGGAAAACGCCTTCGTCCTCCACTATAAGATATGCCCTGCTGTCGCCGACGTTTGCTACATAAGCCACGCTATCGGTGACAAACGCCGCTACGCAGGTAGTACCCATGCCGAAATTATTAAAATCAAGTTTTGCTCTGGTATAAATCACGGAATTTGCAGCCGAAACCGAAGCTATCAGAAGTCTGCGGATTTCCTCATCGTTAAGGTTTTCCTTATAACCTTCCGAAAAACGCTGAAAAAATTCCTCTATGGCTATAGTACTTGCTTCCTTTCCGGAATTCTCACCGCCCATACCATCGCAAACAACAGCAAGGACATTATTTCCGAAATATTCACACCGCACCGCATCCTGATTTTCGTCCCGTTTCAGTCCGATATCCGTACCGGATTTGAATTTCAAAAATCCGCACCTCCATTTCCTAACCTTTCTCAACGGCATCTCGCCGGAGCTGACCGCAAGCCGCCTCAATATCGCTACCGAGTGTTCGCCTCACAGTAGCATTTATCCCCCTTCTGCAGAGCCGTTCCGCAAATGTTGTAACTCCTGCTCTGGCAGTGCGGTAACTCCTCTCCCTGACTTTGTTTACAGGTATAAGATTTACATGACAGTTAATACCTCTCAGCAAATCCGCCAGCCTGTCCGCATCGTCGGCAGAAGAATTTACATTTTCTATAACAGCATATTCAAAAGTAATACGCCGTCCTGTAGTATCAATGTAGTACCGGCACGCCTTGAGGAGCTCGCCGATACCATATTTTCTGTTTACCGGCATTATTTCAGAACGTCCCTTATTATCCGCACAGTGCAGTGAGACCGAAAGTGTGAGACCGGTTTTCAGTTCTGCGAGTTCGTAAATACGGGGAACTATCCCACACGTTGACAGTGAAACGTGTCGCAGACTGAAATTATTTCCGTTCTTATCGGAAATCAATGTCAGAAATTTCAACACGTTTTCGTAATTGTCAAGCGGTTCACCAATTCCCATAAGTACAACGCCGGAAACTCTGACGCCGGAAATTTTTTCAGTTTCGTAAATCTGCATGAGTATCTCAGAAGGTAAAAGATTCCGGACATATCCTGCAATCGCCGACGCACAGAATTTACAACCCATTTTACACCCCACCTGCGTTGAAACACAGATACTGTAACCGTAATTGTATTCCATCAGGACAGTTTCTACATAATTACTGTCTGGAAGTCTATATAGATATTTTACAGTATTATCTATAGAAGATGCAAGGGTTTTTTGTATAAATAGTCTGTTTATACAAAAATTTCCATTCAAATACTCTCTCAATTGTGCAGAAATATCAGTCATTTTGTCAAAATCAAAGACCTTTTTCACGTGCAACCACTGAAAAATCTGTTTTGCACGGAATTTTTTTTCACCATGTGCGATAAGAATATTTTCAAGTTCCGTAAGGCTGAGACTTAGTATATCAGTTTTCACCATATTATATCACCTTACTTTCCTTAACTTTGCTATAAAAAAGCCGTCGCTCCCATAGTGACACGGAAATATTGAAGCCATACTACCGAATTTTCCGCCGAGCGGTTCAGGAAGCGGAACGGGTTCAATTTCATTGTGTCCGGAAAGAAGCCTTTCTATGACGTTCTCGTTTTCTGCTTTCCGGAGCGTGCAGGTTGAATAGACTATCTCCCCGCCGGTTTTCAGATACTTCAGGGCGTTTTCCAGAATATTATATTGTATCTCCGGAAGTCCGGAAAAATTGTCGGGATTTTTATACTTTATCTCCGGCTTTCGCCGGACTACTCCCCACCCCGAACAGGGAACATCACACAATATCTTATCAAATTCCGGAAGTTCCGGATTATATCGCAGAGCATCACCTGTATCGGCGTATATGTTTGTAAGCCCGAGCCGTTCCGCTCCCGAACGTATTAATTCAACCCGTTTTTCGTGCAGGTCAAAAGCCATTATTTTCCCCTTATTACGCATCATTTCCGCCATTGTGAACGCTTTCCCACCTGGTGCGGAGCATATATCAAGTACTACATCTTCTTCCGCCGGTGCAAGCGATTTACAACACAGTTGTGAGGCTATATCCTGTACGTGAAAATATCCTTTCCGGAAAGCCTTTGTATCTGTAACGTCTCCGGACAATGAATAACTTTCCGGTACTATCCCGCTTTTTATGGCTTTTATGTTTCCTAGTGCGGAAATAAATTCCTGCTCCGTACACTTCAACGTATTCATTCTCACTGTCACCGGCGGACTTCCTGAAGAATCGGCAAGCAGATTTAACGCTAATTCCTCTCCGTAATCGGTAATCAGACTTTCTATAAATTCCGGTGGGGCGGAATATTCTATACTATATCGCTTGTATCTGTCTTCCGGCAACTGTACTGTCTTTCCCTGTCTTATGAAATTCCGCAGTAAAGCATTCACCATGCCTGACGCACTTTTTTTACCGAATTTCCGGGCAAGCGTTACGCTCTCGTTTACTACAGCACTTTCCGGTATGTTCTCCGTGAACATAAGCTGATATACTCCGCACCGCAGTATGTTCAGAATCACATCATCGAGTTTTTTTAAAGGTCTTGACGAAAATTTTTCTATTACGTAATCAAGATATATTTTTCTCTCGATAACTCCGTAATATATCAGTGAACATAATTTCCTGTCACGTTCTGCAAGTCCGGATTTCTTAAGTCCGCTGTTTAACTGTATATTTGAATAACTTCCACCGGAAAATGTCTTGCATAGTAATTTTACCGCTGTATATCTTGCATCTGACATATCCGCCACCTTTTATCCTAACTTCTCACCGATACTTATTTTTCTGCCTCGCAGAAAATCCGCTGTCTTCAGACGTTTTCCGCCCTCAATCTGAACTTCATTGAACTTTATTATCCCACCGTCTCCACATTTTACCGTGAATTTTTCCGCATCTAATATAGTACCGTTTTCCGCTTCCGACGTGCCCGACACTATTTCAGACCGGAACACTTTCAGACGTTTTCCGCATAATGTCGTATAACCTGTCACTCCTCTTATAGTATTGTGAATCTCCTTTACACTCTTTGAAAAGTCAAGAAAACTCATTTCTTTACGTATCATAGGGGCATGACTTGCAATTGAATCATCCTGTTTCTCCGGCGTGAGCGTACCGTTTTCTATAGCCTTTATTGTCTCCGCCAGCACCTCACCGCCCATATCAGCAAGTCTTGTATACAGTTCCTGATACGTTTCATTTGTCCCGATTTCAACGGTCTTTCTGATAAGCATATCTCCGGTATCAAGACCCTCTGACATAAGCATTGAAGTTATACCCGTTACCCTCTCACCGTTCAGCAAGCACCAGTTAATAGGGGCTGAACCTCTGTAAGCCGGTAACAGTGAGGCGTGAATATTTATACATTTATATTCGGGAAGTTCAAGAATTTCTTTCGGTAAAATCTGTCCGTATGCGGTAACTACTATCAAGTCCGGTGATATTTCTTTCAGTATTTCAAGCGATTTCAAGGCGTCCTCACCTTTCCGCAGTGACACCGGCTGATACACTGGTATTCCGTATTCCATCGCTACAGTCTTTACCGGTGTGGGTATCATTTTATACCCTCTGCCCTTAGGTTTGTCAGGTTGCGTGAAAACTATCGGTATATCGTGCGGACTTTCCGCAAGCATCCGCAGACACGGTACGGCAAATTCCGGCGTACCCATGAATACTATCTTCATATACTCTTAACTCTCCTCCGGTACGAAAAATTCTTCCACTTTTTCCGTAAAAACATGACCGTCCAGATGGTCATATTCATGTTCCGTACACTGTGCACCGAGTTCATGAAAATCACGCTCCCACCAGTTACCGTATCTGTCCTGAGCTTTAAGTCTGCAATGCATAGGTCTTGTGACAAATCCCCACACGTTCGGACACGAAAGGCAACCTTCCTCAACACGCTGTTTTCCCTTACGGCTTACTATTTCCGGATTTATCGCCTCAATACTTCCTTCTTCGAGATGCATTATAAATATACGTCTGCAAATTCCAATCTGCGGGGCGGCAAGTCCTACACCCTGTGCCTTGTCAAGCGTGGCGTGCATATCGTCAAGCAACTGTGCGAGTTTATCATCAAATTTTTCAACGGGTCTGCAAACTTTATGCAGTGATTCGTCTTTATCTGTTAAAATTTTTCTTAAAGCCATTTTGTTATAATCCTTTCATGTTTTTTTATATTCCTGTATCACCGTTCATATCGGCAAAAACTGAAATATTTTTCATCTCTTTCAGTTTTACGGCACTTTTAAGAATATCGCTTATAAAATTTCTTATCTCCGCTATATTCTTACATCTCATTATTATCCGCCACCTGTAACGTCCGTTTACCTTTTCGTGCGAACATTTAACCGGTTTTGTCACTTTTACCGGTGTTTTCGGCTGTAATTCGTCAAGTCTGCGTTTCATAAGCATATATACAGCTTCCGCACCATTCTTTACCGCTTCACTATCTCTGCCTGAAAATCCGAAGATACATAAATCACATACGGGCGGAAATACATTAGCCCGACGCCGTGCTATTTCTTCTTTATAAAAACTTTCGTAATCCTGTATTCCTGCAAGGTTTATTATATAATGTTCAGGGTTAGTAGTCTGCAATACCGCACGTCCTTTACGCTTACTGCGTCCGCTTCTGCCGACAACCTGCGTTATAAGGGAAAAAGTCTTCTCATATGCCCTGAAATCTTCGGCATATAAAGCACCATCAACTGAAAGCACACCCACAAGTGTTACATCCGGAAAGTCAAGACCTTTACCTATCATCTGCGTACCTATCATTATATCATACTCTTTATTGCTGAAATCATTAAAATATTTTTCATATGAATATCTTGAAAATGTAGTGTCGGCATCCATACGCAGAATTTTTGCATACGGAAAAAATTTATTCAGTTCATTTTCAAGAAGTTGTGTGCCAATGCCGATATGTTTAAGATTTGTGGAATTACATGAAGGGCATTTATGGACGTATTCGGTCGAATATCCGCAATAATGACACATCATACGCTCATTTTTCCTGTGATACGTAAGCGGTAACGAACATTCCGGACATTGTATCGTCATAAGGCAATTTTCACAGCTTATCACGGTATTATATCCCCGACGGTTAAGCAAAAGGATAGTCTGTTCACCCAGGGCGAGGTTTTCGTTTATCTCGTCGATAAGTTTATTACTGAATATATACTGATTTCCGTTGGAACGTTCCTTTTTCATATCCACTATACTTACTTCCGGCAACGGCATATTCTGATAACGATTTTTCAGCTGAACGAGTTTATATATACCTTTTTCCGCCAGATAATAACTTTCAACAGACGGTGTGGCAGATGCAAGAAGAAGAGTTGCACCATGATAAAAACATCTTCTTTTCGCTATGTCATGTGTATCATAACGTGGGGAAATTTCCGATTTATAGGTATGTTGTCCCTCTTCATCCATGATTATCAGCCCTATATTGTCAAGCGGAGAGAAGACCGCACTTCTCGTACCTACTACAATATCCGCCTTTCCATATTTTATACGCTTATATTCGTCCAGTCTCTGACCCATAGAGAGTCCGCTATGGATTACCGCTACCCTCTCCCCGAAAACTGAACGGAACCGCTTTAAAATCTGCGGAGTAAGGCTTATTTCCGGAATAAGAACAAGTACTTTTCGACCGGAATCTATTGTATATCCTATAAGTTTTTCAAATACCGCCGTTTTACCACTGCTTGTCACACCGTGGAGCAGGTAAACAGAAGGTTTTCTTGTCTGTATCTGCCGGGAAACGGCATCAAATACCGCCTGCTGTTCTTCTGTCAGAACAGTGTCATTTATATCAATACGTCCTTCGGAAAAATCTTCAACGTGCCGGAATACTTCCATTTCGTAATACTCCGCCGTACCGTTTTTCACAAGATTTGATATAACTATTCCGGTTACTCCGCACATATACGCAGTTTCATTTACTGAAACCGTTTCGTTTTCCTTAAGAAATTCAACAACTATCTTCTGTTTGACCGTTAACGTGAAATTTTCCGGATTGCTGATATAACTGCTGGTAAGGCGTACCATTTTCATAGTAGCATCTCTCACACTCTGACGGAATATATTATTTGATATCAAAGCATTTACTTCATATAGTTCATCAACGGTTTTTCTGCCGTTTTCCGATATAAATTTGCTTACATATTCGTTTAACTGCTTGTCGTCGGGCAAAGTTTTCAGTTCATCCAGAAGCTCATATGCCGGGTCACTCAGTGAATTTTCATCAGTAAAATTTCTGTTTATCTTTACTTTCTCCTGTACCTGTATATTCATGGCAGGCGGTAGCATTACTTTTACAGCGTCATAATAGGTACAGAATGTATATTCATGCAGGTGCAGGGCGAGTTCAAGCATTTCAGCAGTGATTACCGGTTTATCATCAATGACAGATATTATATTCTTCAGACGGCTTGTATCACCGGAATGTTTCTTCATGATAATTCCCATACGGTGTGCGTTACCTTTCCCGAACGGTATCAATACCCTGCAACCACATTCCGCAATAAAATTTTCCGGCATGGCATAACTGAAAAGCTTATCAAATGAATAAGTCGTATTGCTGACCGCTATTTCCACTATCGATGACATTATTCACCTTGCAGATTTGTACTTACTATCTTATATTTACCGCTTGCAATCTCCTCAACCGCCGTTTTGACCGGTTTCTGTTCAAGTGTGAGTTCGTGTTCGTAAAGTTCGTCGGAAATCTCCCTTGCACGCTTTGCAACAGCTATTACAAGTGAATAACAACTTTCATTTTTTGAAATAATCTGATTTACTGCTGGTCTTAGCATAAATTCAACACCTCATTTTATAATATCGTCTGAAAATTCTGATTTAAGCCTTTCCGCACGCATAACCGTGTAAAAATCGCTCACTGCATCTTCAAGAACGTCGTTGACTATTATATAATCATAATTTTTCGCCTGTCTGATTTCACGTTCCGCCCGTGATACTCTTTCCTCTATTACGTCATCAGTTTCCGTGCCACGCTTTTTAAGTCTCCGGCGGAGTTCGTCAATAGTCGGTGGTGCGATGAATACCGAAACGGCATCAGGTCTTTTCTGCATTACCTTCAAAGCACCCTGTACTTCTATTTCAAGAATAACATCAGTTCCCTTTTCGAGATAGTCGTCAACCTCTGAAAGAAATGTCCCGTAATAGTTCTGACAGTATTCAGCGTATTCAAGGAAAGCATTTTCTGCTATTTTCTGTTCAAACTCCTTACGGGTAATGAAATAATAGCTTATACCGTCTTTTTCATTCTCCCGAGGTTTCCGGGTAGTTGCAGAAACTGAACATCTGTATCTCTTGTCTTTCAGGATTTCCGCAAGCATAGTCCCTTTTCCACAGCCGGAAGGTGCGGAAAAAATTATAAGTCTGCCCCTTTTCATAATAATAACCTCCTATTCATTAAGTCTTGTGGCGAGAGTATCGGTTATAAGCGATGATAATATAATATGTCCGCTGTCCATAAAGATGACAGCCCTTGTTTTTCTGCCGTGTGTAGCGTCAATAACCATACCTTTTTCCCTTGCTTCCTGAATCATGCGTTTTATCGGTGCGGATTCCGGACTGACTATTGATATTATTTTTTCCGCAGAAATCATATTTCCGTATCCTATATTTATAAACTTCATTCTCTCACCTACTCAATATTCTGAATCTGTTCACGGATTTTTTCTATTTCCGCTTTCATATCCACAACTATTTTTGTTATATTCAAATCCTGTGCCTTTGAACCTATTGTATTTACTTCCCTGTTCATTTCCTGTACGACAAAATCAAGTTTTCTTCCCACCGGTTCGTCAGAGCGGAAAATGTCCTTAAGCTGTGAGATGTGACTGCGGAGGCGTACGGTTTCTTCATCAACAGCTATTTTTTCCGCAAATATCGCAGATTCTGTAATAATACGCTGTTCGTCTATGTCCTTACCTTCGAGAATCTCGGAAATTTTCTGATAAAGTTTCCGGCGGTAACTCTCGACGGTCTGCGGTGAAAGTTCTTCAACTTTTGAAACCATTTCAAGTATATAATCCGCTTTTGATATAATATCTTCACGGAGCTTTTCACCTTCCGTACGTCGCATTTCAACAAATTTCCGCAAAGCTTCCCCTGCAACTTCTGAAACGTCCGACCATATCTGCTCCTGATTATCGGGGGATTTCTGAACTACAAAAATTTCGGGAAGTTTTATAAGTTTTGAAAGTACGAGGTCATCGGCAAGACCAAGTTCACCCGATACGCTCCGGAGTGCGTTTATATAGCCCTCTGCGACTGCCCTGTTTATAGAAATTTCAGATTCCCGTGCTTCAATGTTGTTGATTGTTACGGAAACTTCCACTTTTCCCCTTGATACTGCGGTTTTAAGGAGTGATTTTAATTTTTCGTCGATATATCCGTAAGCCCTCGGGATTCTTGACGAATATTCATAATATCTGTGATTCACCGAACGTATTTCAACAAGTATATCACGTCCGCCTATAATCTGCTGTCCTCTGCCGTAACCTGTCATGCTTTTTGTCAACGGAATCGCCTGCCTTTACAATAATATGTATTATTATACCACTAATCACCATAAAATGCAAGCATTTTAAGAAAAAAATAAGAGAGCACCGAAGTGCTCCCTTTATTTTTAGTTATGAATCAAACGTTGTTTAAGTCTGCAGATGTTATCGGGAGTTGGTCAGCTCCGATGAGTTCAACACACAGACACTGAATAGCCAGAGCGTCAGTAGGTGTGATACCACTTTCGCCGTTGTCTGTAACGTCCGCATTAAGTTCACCCTGTGCGGAGAGTTTATATTCTTCACTGTCAGGATTTGCTATTGACTGCATGATAAGTACGGCATCGGCAAGTGTTACCTGACCGTCAACGTTAGCGTCGCCCCAGAGAATCTTGTCTTTGCTTGCATCGCTGTTATCGCCTGTTGTAGGCTCTGTCGGGTCTGTTGTCGGCTCTGTCGGGTCTGTCGGGTCTGTGTCTTCGTCAGCGAGAGGTTTAACCTCAGGATAGAGAAGAGCCATAGAACCGTATGCCATAAGAGCATCACCATGGTGCCAGAATCTGTGTAATTTGTAGTAGTATTCATCTGTTCCGCCGGTTGAGTCGTAAACTTCCTTAGCAGCCTGGAACATCGGGTCATTAGCATAGCTTTCACGGATAGAAGCAAATGTTGCACCGCTTTCGAGTTTAGAACCGTCAGGCATTGTTCCCTTATAGTAATCAGGAATATAAACTTCCTGTTCAAATGCTCTCTTGAGGTTGCCGTTGTGGTCTTCAAATGCGATACCGATTTCGTCACGTCCGAGATTCCACTGATTGCTGAGGAGGTAGTTAGCGAGGTAAAGACCTTTTTCAGCAGGTGTAGTACCCTTGTCTTCTGTAGCAAATGAAGCATCAACGCCTTCAGCTGCTGCGAAGTACATAAGAGTATTACAGAGTGAAGAAATACAACCAACGTCACCCATGCCGTAACCTGTAATTGTACAATGGAGTTTCTGGTTGCCGTCCGGATTGTAAGTACCGGTCCATGTATCAGGAACAACTGTATAGTCAGTGTCAGAAGTACCCCAGTCAAGATTTGACGGCATAGCGTATGCCATGTATGTACCGTCTTCTGCTGTGTAATCAAACTTCATGTTCTGCTCGAACCAGTCAACCCATCTTTCGATAAGAGCCTTGAGGGCATCTTCGAGTGAGAGACCGCCGAATGTCATGCCCTTAATAGCATCACTTTCGCCCTTAGTCTTTACATAGTAGTAAAGTTCTGTAAGTCTCTGCATTGGCCATACCTGGTTACCAGTCCAGTGGTTAGAACCCGGGTCAGCGTAAACAGGGTGCGGAACGTAAACCATGTCATAGAAAGTCGGGTAGCCGTCCGGATATTTTTCATAACGTCCTCTGTAGGAGTTTGTACAACCACCGGCGAAAGGACCTTCAACAGACTGTAACCACAGATACATTTCAATCTGTCTCTTGAGAGATTCTTTATAGTCGTCAACAGCACCCTTGGACTTCATGCCAGCTGAAAGACCAGCATCATCGATAAGAGCGTAAGCAGCGAGTGGGTTCTGATAGAACTGATGTGAGTGTGAAGCACCAATCTGCCAAGCCCAGCTGTAGTCATTGAGAGCTCCGCCCCATGATGTATACCATGCCATGAGGTAGTGCTGACCGCCCTGGTCACCTAATGTGTTACCGTCGTTACCGCTTGCCATGATGTTCTGACAACCGATAGCATGATAATATTTATCGAACATATCGTTACGGCACTGGTCACCCATCTTACCGGCAAGTGCTGTAACTTCGTCATTGCCTGCACCGAACTGGTTAGCAAAGTAAACTGCCTGAATAGCACGGTCTTCGGCGTCAGGAGCGTTTGTGAATGCGTACTGTGCGGCAACGTTAGGACCGTTGAAGATACCCTTGATACCGTCCTGGTTACCGTATTTGAGTTCTTCTATACATGGATGCGGAACTGTTTCAAAACAAGATTCCTGCTCACCACGCTGGAAAGTATTGATAAATGTGAATTTACCTGTACCTGCACCAGGTGTGCCACCGCCGAAACCATACCAGTCGTCAACGTCTGCGAGCCAGTGCATGAGGTAGTAACCGTTATCACTGCCGTATGTACCCTTGAAGATGTTGAACATCGGGTTTACAGCATCAACGCCTGCATTCTGTGTAGGATATTCGTTAGGAGTATCAAGTTCAGGTGCTGTATCAGCCTTAAGTCTCTGCTGCTGCCAGAGTGACTTGTAGTTTACCTTGTTCATCTGACCTGAAGCCTCAGACCAACCAGGAATAATAGCTTCCATAGTCTTCCATGCCTTCTTGAGGTCGCCAGCAGAGCCTTCGACAGTGCCGTTATTAACGAGGATATCGTGCATAGCTGCAACCCATGAAATATAAGACATAGCTTCTGAAGTTGTTTCGTGACCGTAGTCAGGAGCTTCGATACAAAGTGTTTCAACTGAGTGGTAAGGAATACCGAAAGAATCACCGCCGTTATTCTGTTTTGCAAGATAGCCGTTTGACTGACCATTTGTGATAACGTCATCATAGAGTGATGCGAACATCTTAGCATATGATTCGTTAGCACCGCCCTCAGTAGCGTACTGATTATCTGTAGCTGCTGAAGACATAGCAGGTATAACTGCTGTTGCGGACATTACGGCAGAAAGGATACCGGCTGTTAAAGCCTTGGTTTTTTTGCTTATCATAGAAAATTTTCCCCTCTCGTAAGATTTGAGTAAGTGATTTTATGTACGATACCGGAGTATCACATAAGCCTCAGATTCTGAACTTTTAAATACGGCAGTTCGTGCCGTCCGGTGAAGCGTATCACCGATTGAAAAGTGTGTCAAGAAAAACTGCTTGAAAATTCCTGCTCCGTCGTCTGAGTAGCAAGGGTACAGGAACTTATTTTCTTCAACTCTAATTATATTCCACATTTTATCTTATGTCAACAGTTTATCCGATTTTAATTCCGTAAGAATAAATTTTTGGCGTAATGTACATAACATTTATATATTTTTTGTGCATTTTGCCAGTTGATAAAAAGATGCGGATTTTTCAAATACAGATAATTTATTAACAAATTTTATTTTTTAATATAATAACCGGAAATTCATCTTATTTACAAATTTTCTTCACGTATTTCACACAGGCATACTATAATATTTATTTGGTTTTCAATTACAGATTTTTCCCACTGTATCGACGTCTCAGAGACTGAATTAATATTCAGTTCATAGTTTAGTAATATTTCAGACATATTTTTCTGTCATAATAGATTGATATACTTTTTATATATCTGTAAAAATTAATAACGAAAGGAGAAACTCATGATTACTATTGAAAATCTTACAAAATTTTACGGTAACAACAGAGCCGTAAATAATATCAGTTTTACAATAAATGATAATGAGATTCTTGGTTTTCTCGGTCCGAACGGTGCGGGGAAATCAACCACAATGAACATGATAGCCGGTTATCTGCCGATGTCAGGCGGTACGGTGACTATCAGCGGTACGGATATTTCCAAAGAACCCGTTAAAGCGAAGGCGAAAATAGGCTATCTCCCACAAGACCCCCCTGTTTATCCGGATATGAGGGTTAAGGAATATATGTCATTCTGTGCCGGTCTGAAACGTATTCCGTATGCGAAGAAAAAAGACGAAATTGAACGTGTTATGAAACTTTTAAGAATTACCGACGTAAAGGACAAGCTGATAAAAAACCTTTCCGGTGGTTATAAACGCCGTGTGGGATTCGCACAGGCTATACTCGGAAATCCTGATTTCATAATCCTTGACGAACCCACTGTGGGTCTTGACCCTAATCAGGTCATAGAAGTAAGAAACATCATAAAGGACTTAAAGAAATCCCATTCCGTAATATTCAGTTCTCACATACTAAGCGAAGTAAGCGAGGTCTGCGACAGGGTTGTAATCATCAACAAGGGCAGTATACGGGCTATAGATACCATAGAAAATCTCGAAAAATCGTTTGGTGCTACCTCCGTACTGCATATCAAGGTTAAAGGTTCAAAGACAAAATCGGCTTCAATCATAGAAATGACAAAAGGCGTAAAAGAACTCACCGACATTACAGAAGAAGATAACGGTATGTACAGCTTTACCGCTCAGATTGACGGAAATGCGGAAGAAGTACGGCGTAATCTTATGGCGGAACTTATTAAGAATAAAGTCGATATTGCAGAAATATATTCCGAAAAACCTAATCTCGAAAACGTATTCATCGAACTTATTAACCGTCCGGTAAAAAAAGGCGGACTTATGGAACTTATCAGCGAAGCAGAACCTCAGAACGTCTCATATACCGAAGATACAAAGGAGGAAAATTAAAAAATGTTTCCCATTTACAAAAAAGAATTACAATCATTTTTCTATACGCCGTTTGCGTATACTCTTACGGCGTTATTCATGTTACTTTTCACGTATATGTTTAATATCCCGATAAGTAACATCGAATCAAGTACTCTGCAGTTTTCGTTTACAGAAATTTTCTACAACGTAATATTCTACTTCATATTCCTTATACCTATCATGACCATGCGTACATATGCCGACGAAAGAAAATTCGGTACGGAAGTACTGCTTATGACATCACCTGTCAGCGTACTGAAAATAGTACTCGCTAAATTCTTAGCTAATATAACCGTATTCATGTTCATGATACTTGGCTCAACTATATTCCCGATTGTGACCGCCATAAACGGTGAGGTAGTAATAAGTCAGCTGATCTGTGCGTATATAGGTTTCTTCTGCTGGGGTGCTATGTATATTGCCCTCGGAATGCTCGTATCGTCGTTCACGGAAAGTTCGATACTCGCCGGTGTAATCGGTGAAATAGCAATGTTCATATTCCTTTTTATCGACGACTTTTCACAGACCGCTTTTATATCGCAGTTCCCGAAAGTTCAGTCTGTATTATACGCTTTCGCCGCACAGCCAAGATTCGCTTACTTCTCACAAGGTTTTATCCGTCTTTCAGATATAATATTCTTCATATCCGCAATAGTTGTACTTATCGCATGGAATTTCATTTCCATTGAAAAAAGACGCTGGAACAGGGGGTAAATAATCCATGCAGAAGAAAAAATTTAATTTTTCCGGAATATTCGCACTGATACTGTCAATCCTTATATTACTTATCGCCGTACCGATAAATCTGATATTTTCGTATGCCGATAAGGTTTTTGATATGACACCTAACGGAAAGTACACACTCAACGAAAAAACTGTTGAATTTCTCGACAGCGTTTCCGATAAGCAGATTGAAATATATTATCTTTACGATTACAGCCTCAGTGCGTTTCAGAGTGCACCGGAATTTCTGCCGTTGTATCATACACTCGACGAGTTAAGCAAGCGTGACAATATAGAACTTATTTCTTTCAATCCTGACGAAGAGACTGACAAGGCACAGGCTCTTGACCCTACCGGTATACTCGGAGTAAGTCAAGCCGACATATTCGTAAAATGCGGAGATGTTATAAAGAAGGTAGGTCATGAAAGAATCTTCCAGACTACTTCAGACGGTGTATTCCAGTATGCCGGTGAGGAACTTATAACAAGTGCGATAAAAGTATGTACAAGCGGTTCACTGCCGACGGTTTACTTCCTGAACGGTCACGGGGAAGAATCGGTAGACGATACTTACGCAACATATGCGGATACGTTAAAAGCTAACAATTACGACGTAAAAGGTCTTAATCTCGAGCAGGTGGGAGCAGTACCGGATAATACGGCGATAATATATATAGCCGGTCCGACTAAGGACATTACCGACAATGAGTTGAAAATGTTAAGTGCATACACCGAAAGAGGTGGCAGTATCGCAGTTTTCGCATCACCTTGCAACACTCAGGGACGTTTCAAAAATCTTGACCTGCTCCTTGCAAAATTTGAACTGGGTATGGATTACAATTACGTTACGGAAACCAACAGCGTAAATCAGTTACAGAATACCGAGGCTAAACAAAGTGATAATTATTTCCGTGTACAGTATACACCGTATACGACGGAGTTCACACAAGACCTCACAACTGATATAAACACTCTCATTGACCAAGGTACTTATATAGCCGGTATATCAAACACGAGAAGCGTATACGAGTACTCTATGGAGACAAGTTATATCGAAAAATCACCGATAGTACAGAACATCATGGACGCTACCACAAGCAAGTATACTACTAAAAGCGTCGCTATGGGCGGAGATGCGGAAACACAGAAAGAAGCCAATGAAGAATTAAGTTCCCGTGATTTATATTTCGGTTATTACTCCTATAACAAACAGAATGACAGTAAAATGATTCTCCTTGGTACTACCGATATACTCGGTACGAAAAATCTTAACTTCATGATTTCCGGTACACAGTATCTTGCGATTTTCTCGAATACATGGCTTTATGATACCGACGTTGAAATGGGTATCGGTAACAAATCCAGCTCATACGATACTATGCACTTCGCAGATGCTACGGAAGCGGAATCGGTATTGAGAATATTTGTCATTATACCGGTAATCGTCGCAATTATCGGCGTTGCGGTATGGCTTAAAAGGAGATACGCCTGATGAAAAAAGTTATAATTGCTATGGTTGCGTTACTCGTCGTCGCCGGTGGTTCTTTCGGAGCGTTTTTAGCAGTCAAGAACAAAAGCGACAAGGAAACGGAAAAACAGGTCTCCGAACTTGCGGAAAATGATTTATTCAGTTTCGACAGCGAAACGGTGACGGAAATAAGTTTTGACTGTCCCGACGGTCACTATAAAGTCATACACGAGGATGACAACTGGAAACTCGATACTAATGAATTTGTTGTAGACCAGGATTATATTGATACTCTTCTGTATCTCGTGTCAGATTTCACAGCGGAAACGAATTACGGCGTACCCGATGACAATAAAAAATCAATGTATGGTCTCGATAATCCGGCGGAAACTATCACTATCTCCGACGGTGAGGAAACTTATAAAATATACGTCGGAAACATTACCCCCACTAATGATTACTACTATTTCATGGTAGAGGGTAAGGATAAAGTATATACCATCAACTCGATACAGGGTAGCGTACTGAAAGCAAGCCGTATGATGTTAAAAGCCAAAGACCTGATACCTTATGACAGTACAGGTATAAAACAGATTACGGTAAAGAAAGACGGCGTAATAACTTATGACATCACATACGATACAGAAACTTCCACATGGTCACTGCCGGAAGAATATTCTGAACTGCCTTTTGACCAGACAGCGGTAGGTTCTATGCTTACCACTCTTACACGTCTTGAGTCGGAACAGTTACTGGAAGAGTACCTTGAAGATATGTCAAAATACGGTTTCGACAAGCCGACCGCTGAAGTTACTATAAAAGGCACGGACGGAACGCAGAAAGATTTCATTATAGGCGGACAAGGTGATAACAATCAGACTTATATTTACGTTCTTATGAAAGATTCAAATCAGGTGGCGAGATTCTACACTTCCGACCTCAATTTTATAAACTACAAACCGCTTAACTTCCTTCCGGATTCCGTAACGAGTGCGGGAATATATAACATAAATGGTTTTGATTTCATTTTCGGAGATGTTCAGGATTCCTTCACCCTAAACATGACGGACAGAATACTTGAAATGAACGGTACAGCTGTTGATATGGAAAATTCGGAAATATATACCGGTTTCCAGAATTTCTATAATTCCTTCTCAACTATTATATTTACCGATACTGATATTGAAGCTACCCCCGACAATTCAGACCCCGTACTTACCGCAATATACCATTTCGACGACAGCGACGACATAAAAATTGATTTTGTAAGTGCCGGTGACGATAAATGCTACATCTTCAAAGATGACGTATACACCGGCGGTATTGTGGATATGAGCAGGCTCACCGGTAAAAATTCCACACAATCTTTTTACAACTCTTTCTGTGAACGTGCGGGAATATTACGAACCGTCAGAAGTAATCCGCTTGCGGAAGAATATTAATACATAAACAATACTCCCCTGCTCTTCCGGCGGGGGAATATCTTATGTTATACTTGATTTTTACGGAAAAATATGTTATAATATACTGGAGGTTTTTTATATGTTTGACAAAGGATTCCATGAAATTGATGCACCACGTATTGGAAGACATATGGCGGTGAATGTACCGGAAAATCCAATAGCTACCGTGCAGATTATCCACGGTATGAGCGAACACAAAGAACGTTATTACGATTTCATGAAGTTCTTAGGTGAAAAAGGTTTCGTATCCGTTACCGCTGACAACGTAGGTCACGGAAAAAATATACATC
Source organism: Ruminococcus sp. (assembly GCA_029055625.1). GTDB lineage: Bacteria > Bacillota > Clostridia > Oscillospirales > Ruminococcaceae > Ruminococcus. Next base: position 55,373 of record JAIDCY010000022.1, read on the forward strand.
CACCAAACGATTTAGGCTATATACACGATATATCCCCAGACAACTTTTTAATTTTAACTTCATTACGTATTCACAAAGTTATTGATATAAACTGCCCGACATTACCGCATTTTATGATAGGTCACAGTATGGGATCTCTTATAGCAAGATGCAGTATGCAATATAACGTTACTGATGGCGTTATACTGATTGGTACGCCGTGTTACAGCAGACTTGCACCGTTTGCAGACCTACTCACCTCTGAACTTGAAAAGAAACTTTCACCGGATTACAGAAGCAGTATCATAAGTGAATGGTCTGAAAAGTTTCTGAACAAAAATTTCGAGGATATGCCTCATTCATGGATTTGCAGTAATCCGGAAGTAGTTATGGCGTTCAATAATGACCCGTTGTGTAATTTTACCTACACCTTAAGCGGTTATCAGGCACTTACAGGTCTTATGAAACGTGCGTACTCCCTCGAAGCTACTACTAATCCCGATTTACCGGTGAAATTTCTGTCCGGTAAAGATGACCCTTGTATGTTATCGGAAGAAAAATTCTTTGAGGCTATAAAATCCCTTGAAAATGCAGGTTACAGAAATATTACCCATAAACTGTACGTCGGTATGAGACATGAAATTCTCAACGAAACAGATAAATTTCAGGTCTGGAACGATATTTCAGATACTCTCACTTCTTGGACAGAAAGGAACTTTTAAACTATGGATATTAACAAAACTCTTGCACATGAATTTAATCTGAAACAGGAACAGGTTGATAATACCGTTCAGCTTATCGACGAGGATAAAACTATCCCGTTTATCGCCCGTTACCGTAAGGAACTTACCGGTTCACTCGATGACCAGTTACTACGTGAATTATATGACCGTCTTATTTATCTTCGTAATCTCGAAAAACGCAAGGAAGAAATTTCAAACTCCATTACGGAGCAGGAAAAAATGACCCCTGAAATTGAGTATGCTATAAGTAACGCTAAAACATTAGTTGAAGTGGAAGACATCTACAGACCTTTCAAGCCTAAACGTCGCACCCGTGCCGGTATCGCACGTGAAAACGGTCTTGAACCGCTGGCGGTAATAATAGCGGAACAGAATACCACTACAGACCCTGAAACAGAAGCTCTGAAGTACGTCAGCGACGAAAAAAACGTACCCGATACCAAAACCGCTTTGCAGGGTGCTATGGACATAATCGCTGAAAATATATCAGATGATGCGGATATACGCAAAAAATTACGTAATCTTATAAATAAAGACGGTGAAATAACGGCGAAAGCCTCCGACCCTGAAAAAGACAGCGTATATATGGATTACTATGATTATAAAGAACCGGTTTCAAAAGTAGCGAATCACCGTGTACTCGCTCTTGACAGAGGCGAAAAAGAAGGTTTCCTGAAAGTCGCCGTACATATTGATGACATTTCCGCAACAGGTATCATAATAACCAAGTATGTGAAAAATAATTCACTGTGTGGTGAGATGGTAAAATCCGCCTGTGAGGACAGTTATAAGAGACTTATTTTTCCGTCGGTGGAACGTGAAATACGTTCGGAAATGACGGCGAAAGCCTCGGAAGAGTCAATAAAAGTATTCGCTTCCAATCTCCGGCAGTTACTGTTACAAGCACCCCTGAAAAATAACGTGATTTTAGGTCTTGACCCTGGATTCAGAACAGGATGTAAAGTGGCGGTTATAGACCATACGGGAAAAGTACTTGATACCGGCGTTATATATCCTACTGCAAGTTCCAGACAGAACGTTACAAAATCCGCAGAAACTCTGAAATCTCTGATCAACAAACACAACGTAACTATAATCTCTATCGGCAACGGTACGGCATCACGTGAAACGGAAAATTTTGTTGTAGACCTTCTCAGGGAAATACCAAGGAAAATAAGTTATATGGTAGTAAGCGAAGCCGGTGCATCTGTATATTCCGCATCTAAACTCGCCTCTGAAGAGTTTCCGGATTATGACGTATCTTTAAGAAGTGCGGTATCTATCGCACGTCGTCTGCAAGACCCTCTCGCCGAACTAGTAAAGATTGAACCTAAAGCCATAGGAGTGGGACAGTATCAGCACGATATGCCACAGGCTCGTATGAATGAAGCATTATCCGGAGTAGTTGAAGATTGCGTAAACTCCGTCGGTGTTGACCTGAACACCGCATCTTATTCGCTTTTATCTTACGTATCCGGTATAAATTCGGCGGTAGCAAAAAATATAGTCGCATACCGTGAGGAAAACGGCAGTTTCTCCGACCGTAAGGAGTTAATGAAAGTCTCGAAACTCGGCAAGAAAGCGTTTGAACAGTGTGCCGGATTCCTGAGGGTTCGGGACGGTAAAAATCCACTCGATAATACAGCGGTACACCCTGAAAGCTATTCCGCTACTACTTCATTACTGACGGAATGTGGCTTTACTCTCGACGACGTAAAAAACGGTGGAGTCCCGGATATTGCGGAAAAAGCTGATAATATCGGGCTTGAAAACATCAGTAACAAGTTAGGCGTCGGCGTACCCACTCTTGCCGACATTATCGGCGAACTCCGGAAACCTGGCAGAGATTTACGGGACGAATTACCCCCACCCCTGCTCCGTAGCGGTGACATCATGGAGATTAAAGACCTGAAAGCCGGTATGGAACTTGTGGGAACTATAAGAAATATTATCGACTTCGGGGCATTTGTAGACATCGGCGTACATACTGACGGTCTTGTTCATATCTCGCAGATTTGCAGAAAACATATAAAACATCCGCTTGAAGTGGTGAAAGTAGGAGAGGTAGTAAAAGTACGTGTACTGAACGTTGATACGAAACGCAACCGGATTTCCCTTACCATGATTACAGACAATTTAATTGAACTCGATAACCTTAAAACAGGTATGGAATTTGACGGTATTGTAGAAAGTATCGCCGATTTCGGAGCGTTTATTGATATCGGAGCTGTTACAACCGGTTTCCTGCATATCTCACAGATTACCGATAAACGCATAAATCACCCCTCAGACGTCCTTAAAACCGGAGATTCCGTAAAAGTACATATAGTAAAAGTTGACAAGGAAAAGAAAAAAATTTCCCTTACCATGAAATCTGATAAGCCTAAATCTTCAGGAAAATCTTTAAGGAAAAATAAAAAACCGCTTGTCATACATAACAGCAGTTTCAGGATAAAACAAAAGTAATCACATAAAAATACGGACGGTCTTTTTATGCCGTCCGTTCTGAAAAATTTTCATGTTTCAAACTTTATTGATGGTATATCAGACATACTATGTGCGGAAAGGTCTCTCTCCCGGGAAAGTCTCACCTCATACTGCGATGCAATCATTATGAACGGATTAATGAACTGTTTCATACCGTATTCCTTTATTACTTTCTCAAACTGTCCGGAACGCCGGAGCAGGTCGGCTCTCAATAACATCATATCCTCACTATTGAGCAGTGATTTTTTTTCCATTATCCGTATAGCTTTATTCCGACAATCTAAAGAAGACGTAACATCCCTTTCATCGTCGGATACCCACGCACTGTATACGTAAGACTTCACCGCCTCTGCATAATCCTTGTTTTTCATGCATACAAGGGCTTTCCTTACAAATTTCGATACAAGCACGTTATCTGTAATAACTCCGTCAAGTGTTTTATATTCATCACTCTCCAGATACTCACGGTCTGCATCAAGCGGAGTTTCAAGCGTACCGTTACAGTAACCGCACTCCGGACACTCCATAACCCAGTAATCCATAGTCTGTCTGTGTTCGCCGGTGGGTCTTAAATCCATCTCCTGTATGCCATTATCCTCTATCTTCGTTATAACCGTATGTTCCGATTCTTTACCGCATACGCTACATACAATCTTTTTTATTTCAGTTTCCATAAAAAAACATTCCTTTCATCTGATAATAAGCTGATTATATCACAATTATAAATTATTGTCAACAGAAATTTTTTCAGAAACTGTTTACAAATAATCAGAAATATGATATTATATTAAAAGCAGTATTTTTATGAAGGAGGAAAAAATGTTTAATAATAACAAAAAAATCAAGACTATCGCAATTATTGAGGCTGTTTTAATTATCATACTTGCTGTACCTCTGGTATGGTTTACGCTTTCGCATGGAAAATCAGGAAGTACCATACCTACAATAACCAAAGAACCAAGTACCGTAATGGGTTACCAGCCAGATACGTCCACTACTACAGGGACAAGCAGTATCACGGAAAATATGGTAAATACCGAAGAAGTCACTACTACTACCACAACAACCACCACTACTACCACAACCACAATCTCTACTACTATGGCGAAAGACGGTTATTCCTCACAGGCTACTACCACTGTTACAGAACAGGCTGTAGAAATCAACGGTATAGACGTTTCCGAATTTCAGGGTTACATAGACTGGCAACAGGTTAAAGAATCCGGTATAGATTTTGCGTTTATAAGAATAGGTTGCCGTACATATGCCGACGGTGGCATAATTTACGACAGCAGATTCAAAGAAAATCTTTATTCCGCTGACCGTGCCGGTATTCATACCGGTGTTTACTTCTTCTCACAAGCCCTTACCGTTGAGGAAGCTATCAAAGAAGCAGATGCAGTAATAGAATGTATAAAGCCTTTCAATATAACGTATCCGGTTGTGTTCGACTGGGAGATAATCTATGAAGATTATGCACGTACAGATGATATTTCTACAGATTCCCTGACGGATTGTTGTATAGCTTTCTGCGAACGTGTAAAGGAAGCCGGTTATACTCCTATGATTTATCAGAATACAAGTACGTTACTTTCAATGCTGGATTTATCAAGAATAAACCAATATGATTTATGGCTTGCGGAATACATCGAGGACGAAGGCGATGTACCTACATATTACCACGATTTCAAGGTATGGCAGTACGCCTCAGACGGACAAGTTCCGGGAATTGCTACAGATGTAGATATGAATATCAGCTTCAAGGATTACAGCAAATAATTTAAAAAACCTTGCTTTTACAGTAAAAAGCAAGGTCTTTTTTTTGCGTTTCGTGTGTGAATTATTCAGTAGTTACTGACATATTTTCCTGTGATATTTCTTCTTCTGACGTCGCTTCCGTAGTTGTCGATACGGTTTCTGTTTCTGATGTTTCGTGCATGGATTCAATCACATAACCGCCGTCACCGTTCTTTGAAAGTACATATTCCGCCGTCTTCGCTACTGTATCTTCTATCCATTCGGGGTACTGGTCTATGTAATTAACATCAACGATATATTTTCCGTTTCTATTCGTTACCGATACCACTTCCGGTTTGTAAGTAACAGTATGAGGGGTTACCTCTACAGTATAAGAATCTGCTTCCTCGTTGTAGTAGAATTTTGAATCAGCTGTCAGAATTGTATTATGTGTCAGTTCCGGTATATCTTCACCGAAAATTTCCGTTGCATACTTTTCTATGTCCTCCGCCGGTATTATCGCCATATCGTCTACACGTTGCGGATATGCGGAAAGTTTTTCATTGTCTATTATTACCGACCATACGGCAGTACTCAGTATCTGACTTACAGGAAGTTCTGACGCATTTTCAAACTCGTTTATATCCGTTATTACCGCCGGATATATTGCCTGTCTGTATTTTTCGTCAGATGCTTTTCCGTTCGCACATGACCTTATACCTAATATCAGTATCAATATTATTATAGTAATACCTAAAAGTGTTATGAAATTATATTTTCCGTTCAGTAGCGGTATAGCTGAAACGTCCGTCTGTCCGGATTTTTTCGGTTCGGTTTTTTCGGACTGCTTAGTATCAGGTTTTTCCGATTTCTTCGGTTCTGACTTTTCAGACTTCTTAGTATCAGGTTTTTCCGATTTCTTCG
>JAIDCY010000023.1 GCA_029055625.1 Ruminococcus sp.
CAATATATATTATACTCAATGTAAATATATTTCCGGTATTTTTCCGGATATGTTTTCATGATTAAACACGCCGTAATAATAACGGCAGATTGGAGAAAATAATGTCAGAAAAAAATGTTAATCCTCTTATGGACAAAATTAAACAGTCTTTTCCCGAAAAGTTACACGCACTCTTTAACGTGACTCCCGAAGAGGCTTCCGACAAACAGGTATATCAGGTACTCTCTTCTATTATCGTCGACATCCTCGGTCAGAAAAGACAGAACTTCATGAATCATACCCATTCCGTCGGCGGTAAACAGATTTATTATCTCTCTATGGAATTTCTTATGGGTCGCTCACTCAAAACCAGTCTCTATAACCTCGGTCTCGTTGACGATGTGAAAGCTATGCTTGCCCGTGACGGTATCAATCTTGACAAAATCTATGACCAGGAACCTGATGCCGGTCTCGGTAATGGTGGTCTCGGACGTCTCGCCGCCTGTTATCTCGACGGTCTCGCTACTACCTCTATGCCTGCTATGGGTCACTCTATCTGTTATGAATACGGTATTTTCCAACAGAAATTACAGGACGGCTGGCAGACTGAACTTCCTGACAACTGGCTTCCTGGTGGTTCTGCATGGCTCGTACCTCGTCCGGAACTCGCTATAGATGTACACTTCGAGGGCGAACTTCAGGAATACTGGGATAAAAGCGGTCACTACATCTCACACGTAAATTATAATACAGTTATCGCTACTCCTTACGATATGTACGTATCCGGTTACGGTTCGGAAGGCGTTTCCGTACTCCGTCTGTGGTCTGCAAAAGCTCCGGGCTTCGATATGGAGATGTTCAATCAGGGCTTCTATGATAAGGCTATCAATCAGAACGCTATCGCAAATGCAATTTCAAAAATTCTGTATCCTAACGACAATCACGCAGAAGGTAAATCTTTAAGACTTCGTCAGCAGTATTTCCTCTGTGCCGCTGCGGTAGGTGATATTGTCAACAATCACATGAATGTATACGGTACACTCGAAAACCTCGCCGATAAGGTAGCAATACACATAAATGATACTCACCCGACGCTCGCTATACCGGAACTTATGCGTATACTCCTTGATGACTGCGGTTACTCGTGGGAAAAGGCGTGGGATATTGTTACTAAAACTTTCGCTTATACAAATCATACCGTTATGGCGGAGGCTCTCGAAAAATGGGATGTCAACCTTGTCAAGAGCGTTATACCTCGTATATTCTCAATTATCGTTGAAATCAATAACAGATACTGTCAGTCACTTATGGAACGTAACGGTCATGACAGTGCGAAGACAACAAGAATGTCCATTATCAAGGACAATCAGATTCATATGGCAACCCTTTGTGTCGCTTCCTCACACAGCGTAAACGGTGTATCTAAACTTCACTCCGATATTATCAAGGATTCCGTTTTCAGTGACGAATTTAATAATACTCCCGAAAAGTTCAAGAACGTCACTAACGGTATCGCCTACAGAAGATGGCTTTTACAGTCCAACAAGGGACTTACTGACCTGCTCACAGAAACTATCGGCGATAAGTTTATCAGAGATGCTTCCGAACTCTCTAAATTCCGTGCATTTGAAAACGACAAGACCGTACTTGAAATGCTTACCGAAGTAAAGAAAGAAAACAAGAAGAGATTTTCAAAATACGTTAAGCATAATATGGGTATCGTCCTTAATCCTGACAGCATTTTTGACGTACAGGTTAAACGTCTGCACGAGTATAAGAGACAGCACCTCAATGTAATGAATATCCTTGCTGATTATGCGTACTTGCTCGCTAATCCTGATGCTGATTATACACCGAAAACCTATATTTTCGCCGCAAAGGCTGCACCGGGTTACTACCTCGCAAAGCAGATTATCAAGTTAATATGGGCTATCTCCGAGGAAATAAGAAAGAATCCTAAAATCAATCAGAAATTACAGGTTGTATTCCTTGAAAATTACTGTGTAACCCTTTCAGAACTCCTTATGCCAGCCTCCGAAATTTCTGAACAGATTTCTCTTGCAGGTACGGAGGCTTCCGGTACTGGTAACATGAAGTTCATGCTGAACGGTGCGGTAACTCTCGGTACTCTCGACGGTGCTAATATAGAAATCAACGAATCCGCCGGAGACGGTAACAACATCATCTTCGGTATGAAAACCCCTGAAGTCAATGCTCTTAAGGCACGTGGTTACAGACCTAATGAGTATTTCCACAATAATCCTGTTATCCATGAAGCTATTGAACGTATGTATCACGGTATAAACGGCTGTACTTTCAATGACGTTGCAAACTCCCTTAAAGACCGTGACCCTTATATGGTTCTCGCAGACTTCGATGACTACAGACGGGCTCAGAAATTCAGTACGGAATGCTATAACGATACTATGAGATGGGCTAAAATGTCACTGAATAATATCGCCGGAGCAGGTATCTTCTCCGCTGACCGTGCGGTTACAGAATATGCTGAAAACATCTGGCATCTTAAGTAATTAAACACCTTACCCGATTAATAAAGGGGACTGAATTAAATTTCCGTCCCCTTATTTTGTATAAAGGAGAGATTTTTTTAATATGACACCTATCTATGATACATGGAATCTGAATTACAAGTCTGTTTTCGGAGCTATAAAAAGAGCTCAGATCTGTAAATTTTCCGTCAGACTTCCGAAAAATATAACTCTCGATTTCCCACCGGTACTTGTCCTTTTCAGAACAGGTTTCAAGGAAAGATTTCTTAATATGGAACTCACCGCAGAAACTGACGATTACAACCAGTATTCAACAAGTTATACACCACGTTATACAGATGTTCACTATTATTATTTCTCATATACCAGTGGCGGAATACGTCACTATATAAAAAAGATTAACTGTCATCTTGGCAATATCGACGACGGCGACTTATTCCAGCTTACCGTATACGACGAAAATTATAATACCCCCGATTTCTTAAAAGGTGGCGTTATGTATCAGATTTTCCCCGACAGATTCTGTAAAAGCGGAAAAGTTCACGAGGGTGTGCCGTCAGACCGTGTTATGCGTGAATGGGGTGAAACTCCATACTACAGACCAGACCAGAACGGTCACGTATGGAATAATGACTACTTCGGCGGTGACTTCGCCGGTATACAGTCGAAACTGGGCTATCTTCACGATTTAGGCGTTACCTGTATTTACCTTAACCCTATCTTTGAATCGCATGAAAATCACCGTTACAATACCGCCGACTACATGAAGGCTGACCCTCTTTTAGGTACTAATGACGACTTTGAAGAACTCTGTAAGGAAGCGGAAAAATACGGTATCTCCGTAATACTCGACGGCGTATTCTCACATACCGGTGCGGACAGCGTTTACTTTAACAAGTTTAACCGTTATGAACCTGTCGGAGCGTTCAATACAAAGGAAAGCCCTTATTATAAATGGTATAGTTTTATAAATTATCCTGATGTCTATGAGGCATGGTGGGGTATTGATACGTTACCGAACGTATGGGAAAACAACGAAAGTTATACGGATTTCATATGCGGTGACGAGGGAGTACTGAAATACTGGCTCTCGAAAGGTGCTTCCGGCTGGAGGCTTGACGTTGCCGACGAATTACCTGACCAGTTCCTTAATAATCTGAGAAGAAGCGTAAAGGATTACGGAGAGGATAAAATAGTTATCGGTGAGGTATGGGAAGACGCTTCCAATAAAGAGAGTTACGGCGTAAAGCGTCGCTATCTGCTTGGCAAACAACTTGATTCCGTTATGAACTATCCGTTCCGTGAGGCTATTATAAGTTACGTAAAAGGCGGTAGCGTAAAGAATTTCATCTACTCTATTATGACTATCGTTGAAAATTACCCTAAGCCTACTGTAGATGTCCTTATGAACTTTGTTTCCACACACGATATTGAACGTGCGATAAACCGTCTTGGTGGTGAGAACTGCGACGACAAAAGCAAAGACTGGATGGCAGAAAAATACCTCAATGAACAGCAGTACGCTAACGGTAAGAATATGTTGAAATCCGCTATGGCTCTTATGTTCTTCCTCCCCGGTGTACCCAGTATCTATTATGGCGATGAAGCAGGTCTGCAAGGTTACAAAGACCCCTTCAACAGAAGATGTTATCCGTGGGGTAACGAGGACAAGGAGTTAATAGAATACGTTTCTGAACTCAGCAGAATAAGGAAGTCCATACCAAACATGAAAGAGGGAAGAACTTATTTTGTCCTCAATGATGACGATATTTTCGACGAACGGGTTGTAGCGTTCACACGTCAGGGAGATACAGATTCTATAGTGTTCGTAAACAGAAGTTGCGACGATATAAGAATTGAAAATATTTCCGGACTTATGCCGAGGTTCAGAGACTTTGCTTCTATGTACGGATTCTTTGAAAATGATACGGTAGAAATAAAACCATACGGATATACTATTATTTCCGCAAAATTCATGGAATGACAAGAAAAACGGTTCTCTCCGGAGAACCGTTTTTTTTATGTTCACAATTTTGTATCTGTATCTTACATCTGTGCTTTTCGTATACGTTTATGCACGTTCGTGCTGTTACGTGATTAACAATGCAGAATCAGGAATTATATGTATCTGTATCTATAGTTTCCCCTTTATCAGTACCTGTACCTACATCTGTGCTTTTCGTATACGTTTATTCACGTTCGTGCTGTTATGTGTTAAGTTATGTAATATTCTACAGGAAAAAATTTTCCGGATTTGCTGAATAAAAATTTTCTTGACAGAAAGCCATAAAAGTTATATAATAAAATTACATATCGAACATATTATTTTGCCTTAAATATGGCAGATTGGAGAATTTATATGGAATATCTCGAAAACAGGGAGCTCTCCTGGCTGAAATTCAATAAGCGTGTGCTGGAAGAGGCTTCCGATAAAAATAATCCCTTACTTGAAAGACTTTCTTTTTCCGCTATATATCAGAGTAATCTTGATGAATTTTTTATGGTACGTGTTGGTTCTATCACTGATGCCGAAAAATCCGGTAGCAACAAAAAAGACAGCAAATCAGGTATGACACCGTCTCAACAGCTTGACGCTATTTTTACTACTGTAAGACGTATGCAACCTGTTGTTGAGAATACATACAGGAAAACTATGTCTGAACTCAGTAAGTACGGTTTTGAACACGTTTCTTTTGATAATCTCACCCGTGATGAACTTACTTTCCTTGAACTGTACTTCAAACGTGAAATCAAACCTTTCGTTTCCGGACTGGTAGTAAATAATTCCTTACCGTTTCCGTTTCTTAAAAACAAGGAACTCTATGCGGTGGTACAGTTGAATGTCAAAAAAGGCGTATCTATTGGTATAGTCCCGATAGGTCACGAACACAGCGAAAGAATAATACCTCTCGGAGCAGGCGGAAAACGTTTCATTCTCGAAGAAGATGTAGTCCTGCATTTCGCACACCTGCTCTTTAAAGGTTATAAGGTTCTCGACAGGGCTGTTATCCGTGTGACCCGTAACGCCGATATTATGGTATCCGGCAAGGGTGCAGGTTTCCGTGACCGTATGGAAGAACTCGTAGCGAAAAGAAAAAAACTTGCTCCGGTGAGGCTTGAAATATCTGACGATTTCAGCAGAGATGCTCTCGATTACATCTGTAAAAAACTTAAACTAAAAAATGTACGTGTTTTCACGTCGAGAATACCCCTTGACTTATCGTATCTCTTTCAGTTACAGGAACTCGACGAAAATCAGGAACTCCATTACATACAGCGTACACCGAGAAAATCTGTCGCTCTCGCCGATAACAGGTCTGTATTCTCACAGGTTAAACAAAAGGATTTGTTACTTAGTTATCCGTTTGAATCAATTAACACGTCGTTTATACGTCTTCTTCAGGAGTGTGCCGTTGACCCTAAAGTAACATCTATTAAAATAACTCTCTACCGTCTCGCAAAAGGGAGCAAGGTTATTGACGCTCTCTGTACCGCCTCCGAAAACGGAAAAGAAGTATTCGTTATGATTGAACTGCGTGCGAGATTCGACGAAGCTAATAATATAGAATGGTCTAAAGTCTTGCAGAAAGCCGGTGTAAAAGTCATCTACGGTATGAGGGATTACAAAACCCACTCTAAACTCCTTCTTATAAAAAGAAAGTCCACCGGTGACAGTTATGACTATTTAACACAAATTGGTACGGGTAACTATAACGAAAAAACTGCTACCCTCTACACTGACTTAATGTACCTTACTACAGACTCTGTAATTGCCCGGGATGCGGAAAAAGTTTTTGAATGTCTCGGTAACGGAAATGTTGTTGAGGAAACTGATAAATTATTAGTAGCTCCTTTGTGTCTCCGCAACAAAATCCTTGACATGATGGACGAACAGATTGATATTTCCCGTAACGGTGGCAATGGTTATATCGGGGCGAAAATAAACGCCCTCTGTGACGGTACTATTATAAAAAAACTCGTCGAGGCTTCACAGGCAGGCGTTAAAATTGAACTCGTTGTGCGTGGTATATGCTGTCTCGTACCGAACGTCACAGGGTTTACGGAAAATATAACCGTAAGAAGTATTGTCGGACGTTTCCTTGAACACAGCCGTATATACATTTTCGGGGACGAATCCACACAACAGAAAATTTATATCGGTTCTGCTGATTATATGTCAAGAAATACTGTCCGGCGTGTTGAAGTTGCTACACCTATTGAAAATGATAAAATCAAAAAGCGTCTGTGGGAAATGTTCCGTGTTATGATGTCCGATAATGTAAAGGCTCGTATAATGCAGTCTGACGGCACATACATACACGTAGAGCAGGCAGATAATGAAGAATCTGTAAACTCTCAGGAATTTTTCTATGAACAGGCTTATAAAAATATCGACGATAAACAGAAACGTCAGGAGCAGTTGCGTATAAACCGTGAAAATTCCGCTAAAAATAAACCTGCTCCGAAAAAAAGGAAAAATACTGAAAAAATCTGAAATCCGTGATTATACGGAAAATTTATTCTTTAAGGATTAATATTAATATGATTGGTTATTATAACTATACAGTTATTCTTACATATATAAGTCTTATATCGTCAGTACTCGGAATGTTTTTCGCTATGGGAATAAACGGCAGTATCCAGCCGGAATATGCTATAGCTTGTCTCATGATTTCCGGACTGTGCGATATGTTTGACGGTAAAGTAGCACGTACAAAAAAAGACCGTACCGAAAGTGAAAAGAAATTCGGTATACAGATAGATTCACTTTGCGATGCCGTATGTTTCGGCGTTCTGCCGTCGGTGATAGGCTATTCCGTCGGTATGAATAAGTGGTATGATGTACCGATTCTCGTCGCATTTCCGTTGTGTGCGGTGATACGTCTTGCATATTTCAACGTCAACGAGGAAGAACGACAGAAAAACAGTACAGATGTACGTAAATTATATGAAGGTCTGCCCGTAACAAGTGTGGCATTGATTCTGCCGATTATATACGCTTTTCACAAGGAAATAAGTTCCGACTGGTTTCCCACTGTCTACGGTACAACTCTTCTTCTGATAGCGGTTGCTTTTATAACTCCCTTCCGACTGAAAAAACCTACTATGAAAACTATGCTTATTTTTATACTACTGGGTGCGTTTGAGCTCGCTTTCATGCTATACAAAACAAAAATGAGATAAATTTTTCTCACATACGAAACGCAAAAAACCGTATCTTTTTTCAGATACGGCTTTTTTGTTATTCACGCTTAATTATAAATTATACATTATGAATTATTAATTATTAACGTATACGGCAGTTATTTCCGAAATGTATGCTCTGTGGTAGGGGTCTGTACTATAGAATTTTTCCGGTATGCCGTCATTTGTAGTGAAGTTTTCGGCGGACTGGTCATACGTATAAAGCTTACGGCATATAAAAACCATATCAGCTTCTTCAAACGTCATGCAACCGTCTACTTCAACCGGTGTTAATCCTGTTTCCTTTACCTTGTCGTAATCCCTGCCGGAGTGTGAACCGCAGAACGTCAACGCTTTCCGGTACTCCTCACCGAAAAATGAAGCGGTGAAATACTCGTCATTGTCGACAAATTCGTATGTATAGCGGTTAGGTCTGATGTAACACGTGAAAACGTTCTTGTTCCAGAGTACGCCAAGCTGTCCCCATGATGCCGTCATTGTATTGAATTTTTCAGCGTTTCCACCTGTAAGTAACGTCCACTCCTTACCGATTTTTTCAAACGGATTGAACGAAAGTTCAGAGATGCTTATTTTTCTGAAAGCCATGTAAAAAAATCCTCCTTATGTTAAAAATTATATATACAATTCCGATTTTTTACCGGCTCTCCGACTGTCAGACCTTACGCAATGCCGATTTATACCGGAGGCGTAATTTATCCGTAATCAGTGCGATAAATTCGGAATTTGTAGGTTTACCCTTTCCGGTATCTACCGTATAACCGAAAAATGCATTTAATGTATCAACATTTCCCCTGTCCCACGCAATCTCTATGGCGTGTCTTATTGCACGCTCCACACGTGAAGAAGTTGTATCGTATATGCTGGCAACCGTCGGATAAAGTAGTTTTGTTACGCTGTCAAGCAGTGTTTTATCCTCGATTGAATAAAGTATAGCTGTTCTTAAGTAATGGTATCCCTTTATATGTGCCGGTACGCCTAACTGGTGTATTATATCCGTGACAACTATTTCCATATCGTCGCTCAGACTTGTTGCCCTGTCACCGAGTGCGGAATTTATCGCACTGCATAAATCATCCGCATCGTAAGGCTTCAGCAGAAATTTTGACGCTCCGTTTTCCATTACCTGACGTTCTATAAATTCGTTATCATATGCGGAAGTCACCACGAATACGGGGAATTTCACACCCTGCTCCCGTACCTTTTTCATAAGTGCGAGAACGTCACCATTCTGTAGGTTTATGTCTATTACAACAACATCCGGTGGGTCGTTCCTTATGGAATCGAGTATCACATTACAATCTTTTCGCCTCGTATACGCATACATACCTCTTTCACGCAACTTATTGGCGACACTTACACCAGTTTCGGCGGAATCGTCACCAATAAGTACCCTGATTTTGTTATTCAAAATTTTTTACCTCCTTTTGTTCAGTAAGTATATTCTATCATACCATACAAAAGAAGTGCAACAGATTATTTTCAGTCTTTTTACGTTTTCTTATCGGGAAATGATGAAATTTGTAGACGGCAAAAATAAATGTCGTTTTATAGATGCGATTTAGCAAGAATCCTGTCCGCAATTGTCCTTACTTTAGTACCGGGCGGAAATAGTTTGTCGGCAATCTGTGAAAGAACGTTTTTTCTGACGGGTCTTGAATATACCGGCAGAATTTCGGGTTCTGTGATGTTCTGAGACCATTTTTTATATAAACCGTCGGAAATACACGAACGGAAGAATAATCTGTCAGCAGGTGCGGTATGTTTTTCCAGAAATCTTAACGGTATCTCACAGCCGGAGCAGGTAAGATTATAACCGCTGAAATACTTTCCGTACAAGTACTTAAAATCCGCTATACCTTGCGATATTTTCGGATTATTTCCGAGACCTGATAAAATTTCACTTTGAAAATCTGTCTCCGGTTTGAAGTCATCTATCAGACTTAACGTACCGAAAATTATGAATCCTGTCATATACGGATTATTGCAGAAATCTGATTTTATTACCTTATTCTGCGGTATGTCGAAAGCATACATTGAATATATCCCGAATGCACACCGTAAAGCGATATACTCCGGATTGTCTATATCAAGCAACTTTTCCGCCTGTACGTATCCCCTTAAACGTCCGGATTTCACCATTAACGGCATTTCCGGAGACAGTAACAATGCTTTACATCCTTTAAGTACTGTTATTTCTACATCTTTTTCGACGTTTCCGCCTATATGTAGCAGTCCGGACGGTTTAATATCTGTTTTTTCCAGTATATCGCAGAAATTATCAGAAAAAACAATATCATCATATTTATCGTATCCGCAATTATACAGTATCTTCTTTGTCAGTTCTTCCGGATATATTTTGTCGCATAATATTATTACACGCCTGTTATTTTTTATCGCCTGTCTGTACAGTATTTTCCCGCAGTTTCTCGGTACGGTGAATTTCTCTTTTAATTTACACTCAATATCAACAAGTCCGGAAATATCCTTTATTTTTACCGTCTTTGCGATATATCGGTATATACTTTCAAGACTTGTTTCACCTGTTTTTTTTATCGTCTTATCGTATGCCTCCGTACGTATTTCAGCAAAATCTTTCCCTGATTTACCGTATTTCCTGAAATCTTCTTCCATTAAAACGTACATATCACGCTCTGCGGAAAACGGCATAACTGTGAGTACGTCTTTAAACCGGAAGCTCACCGCTTGTATTTCCGGTCTGGAAATCTCTTTCAGCATCTTATCTAAAAGTTTTTCCTGCTCCGGAGTTGTCAGCATATCGTGCTTTTCCGTATCCCTTACCATTCACTGTACCCGTCGTCATAACCATAATCGTAATCATAGTTATAATCATAATCGTAATTGTAACTGTCGTCGTAATTGTAGTCGTAACCGTCGTAATTATATTCATCTTCCGTGTAATCCGCTGTAGTTGTTGTAGTGGTTTCCTCGTCTTCTATGTAGCCGTATTCCTGTACCGCTTCTGTAGTAGTTGTAGTAGTTTCCTGCTGTGCGAGTTCCTCGGAAAAGTTTCTCGTACCGGTCGGTAACTCCTTACCGTCTGTAAGTGTCTTATACTCGTCCAACGTCAGCGAACCTACGGAATTATACGCTTTTGTGAGTTCGTCTTTAGTGTTGTACTGTTCGGAAAATGTGCCGTTTTCGTCCGTCAGATACTCACCGTTCCAGAGACCGAAAAATGACCATACCGCATTATCCCGGAACATCGCATCAATATCGGGTACGTTATCGCATTCGCTGACCGCTATTATCTTATTGTCTATGTACTTCTGCACCGCCATAAGCTGTCCGGAACGACTGCCGAAATTATCGGTATCAGTGTATAAGTCATATGATGCTATATCATACGTTGAAGGGTCTACCGCATAAACATCACTCATACCGTTCCATACCCATATCAGATTATCAAGTTCAAAGTAGTTCATGTAGCGATTATACATTAAGTTCCATAACCACTGATACGGTACTGCTCCGCCTGCTCCCCACCAGTATTCCGCACCTGCTTCCGTATCGTAACCAAGTGACGCTTCATAAAGCGGTCTCCATAATACCGGTACGCCATTTTCTTTTAACGGTTTCAGTTGTTTTTCCGCAAAATCATCCATTGCAAGTATCAGATTATAGCAATCGTCGGAAATAACGCCATCAAGACGTAAATCTGATATTTCCTGCTGTGTGGACATTGATATATCATAATCCGTCATGGCGTTCCATATCGAGAAATTACTTTCCGTCGTGTATATTGAAGATGCCGTTGACGGTGAACTCCATTCCCACGTTATACCGTTTATACCGCCGTTCTGATGCCACTGTATACACGCATTCACGTTTGACGTATCTTCCGTATTCTCTACCGTTGAAAATCTGATAGCCGGATATTGTCCGGTTATATCGTGGATAAGTTCGATTTCCTTGTTATCCGCACCGGAAACATACTGACCTGTAATAGTATACTTACCGTAATTATCCGCAAGAAATTTTATCAGATTATTTGCTTCTATTGATATTCTCTGATTTACGGAAAAATCGTCTGTCTTGTAACTTATATTGTTTATTACGTTGGTATTCGTCACGTTGAGATAGTCAAGCATAACTTCGCCCTCCGGTATTACCTCGATAAATACCGAACCTTTTTCCATAAATACGCCCTGACACGTTATTTTCTGGAAAATACCGTCTGAACTTGTCGTGAAAGTATATAGTTCCTCACCGTCGAGCAGGACACGACAGTTTACGTTACTTTCCGAGGCGATACCTATTGATATATCGTAATGCTGTGTAGCCGGAGCGTCAAGACGGAATTTAAGGGAAGTTTTACCGTCCGAACCGAATCCGGTCACGTATCCGCCACCGCTGAATCCTTCATGTGCGTTATCAGGTCTGAGAGTTCCGGAAAGTCTTTCACGTTCCGCCTCATACATATCTCCGGCGTATGAGTGTTCCATTTCCGGATATGTTACGGGATTTTCCACCGCTGTTACTACTGGTTCTGTCGTATTCTCTTCCGTTACCGTTTCGCTGACGTTCTCCGTGACAGTTTCTTCCGGTAACGGCGGTACAACACCTGAACCGGAAACTTCTTCTTTTTTATCCGCATTACATGAAGTCACGGTCAGTACCGACATCGCAACCGCAACTGTTGCGGATATATATTTCAGGATTTTCATTTTATTTCCTCCAGTAAATTTTTTTTGGATTTCTTAAGTCCGGACGGTGTATGTATAGTCTTTTACGGTATCGAAAATTATAACGCCGTCCTCGATACGTGAACCGACTGTTTCGCCGTCACGGACTATACTTACCACGCAACCGGTACGGATACGACATATACCGTTATAATCGGCTGTTATCCGTGCTGATTTAAGTCTGCCGTTTTGCCAGTCGATGTCAACAGTAAATCCTCCTTTCGCACGCAATCCGTATATATGACCCTCTCCCCACTCGTCAGGCAGAGCAGGCAATAACACTATCTCACCGTTTACACTCTGCATAATCGCCTGTATTATCGCAGACGCTCCGCCGAAATTGCCGTCAATACGGAATTCCGGACTTTTATTTAACATATTAGGTGATGTCGAGTACGCAAGCAGATTTTTAATATTTTCGTATACCATACGGCTATCGTGAAGTCTCGCCCACATATTCGCAATCCATGCACAACTCCAGCCGGTATGACCTCCGCCATGTATCAGACGGCGTATTAATGTAGCACGTCCTGCATCGGCGAGTTTCGGGGTTTTGTATGGCGTAATCAGTTCCGCCGGATACAGTGCGAAAAGTTGCGATATATGCCGGTGTCCGGTTTCTACTTCGTCGTAATCTACCGCCCATTCCTTAATCTGTCCGTATTTGCCAATCTCGATAGGTGGCAGTTTTTTAAGAAGTCCGTTTAATTTTTTTACGAAAACTTTATCTTTACCGAGTATCTCCGCAGATTTTATAACGTCCGTGAAAAGTACGGTTATAATCTGCGTATCCATAGATGCCCCCATACACAGACAACCTTTCACACCGTCGGCGGTAAGATACGTATTTTCCGGCGATACCGAAGGACACGTCACAAGTTTACCGTCTTCATTTTCTGTCAGATAGTTTACGAAAAATTCAGCGGATTCTTTCATTATATGGTACTTTTCAGCGAGGAAATCCCTGTCAAGCGTGTATTCGTAATGCTCGAATATATGCAACGCTAACCACGCTCCGCCGGTAACCCATATCGTCGACGGCAAAAATTTATCCTGTGGTGCGGTATCTCCCCATATATCCGTGTTATGATGACATACAAAACCCTTTTCTATGCCGTACATCTCCCTGGCGGTCTTACGTCCGTTCTTACAGATTCGCTCCAGCAGGTCAAAAAGCGGTATGTGACATTCCGGCAGATTACAGTTTTCCGCAATCCAGTAATTCATCTGCGTGCTGAAATTAACACTGTATCTACTGCCTAACGGTGCGTTCATACTGTCGTTCCATATGCCCTGTATCGTCATGGGCTGACTGCCTGCTCTGCTACCCGCAATCATGAGATACCGGCTATAATTGAAGTAAAGTTCAATCAGTTTGTTATCGTGGATAAGTCGCTGACATTCTTTATTATCAAGTTCGTTACCACGTAATCGGGCAATTCTGCGGTCTGTAGTGAGGACGGAAATATTTTCGTCTCCGGAATTGTTATCAAGTGATAATTCAACACGTCCGAAAAGTTCCCTGTAATCGCTTACGTGTCTGTAAAAAAGTTCATCGTATTCGCACTGTAACGCCATTTCCGCATCAATCTGTGCGGATTCGATATAATTTTTACTGTAGAAACTCGTCTTTACCGCAAATACTATCATTACCTCGTCGGCGTTCCGGACAGATATTTTATTCCCTAATGTACGTATTTCCCCACCTGTTGCCTTAGCTCCGAGAACTCCGGCGAACATTATTCCCATACCACCAGTATATAATATCATGTTTTCCGCATAAGGTCTGTTATCGTCGTAATAATCGTCCCTGCCGTCGATATAGCACGATAACGTAATTTCAGCGGATTCGGAGGCGGTGATATTTATTACTATTACGTCGTCGGGTGCGGAGGCGAATACTTTTCTTGTATATACAACGCCGTTCACGCTGAAAGATGTTTCTGCTACCGCATCGGCAATGTCAAGGGTACGTGAATATTCCCTTACTTTGCCGTTCAGTTCCATATCTATGTAAAGATTTCCTAACGGCATATACCTACGCATATCCGGCGTGACTCCCTGCATTTTTTCAAACGCTATCTTTTCCGCTTCCGGAATGTTTCCGGCTTTTATGAGTTCCCGTACTTCTTTAAATCCTTCCTGTGAATCGGGATTTATACGGTGTCGCAGATTTCCAGACCATACGGAATCTTCATTCAGGGTTATGATTTCATTTTTTGGTCTGCCGTAAATCATACCGCCTGATCTGCCGTTACCTATCGGAATTGCACAGTCGGAACTTTCCGCCGGACTGTCATATTTAAGTAAAGTTTCATTGTTCATATAAATAACTCCTTAAAGATTATAGAGACTTTCCGTTATCAGTTTATTATAACATACTTCTTCAACTTTTGCAAACTTCCGGCGTAATTCTGAAAAATTTCATAAATATTATCTTTCATGCTCCCGACGGTTTGTACATATATACCATATTTCTGACGTACCGGCGGAAATTGTCAGATAAAGTCAGGGGGAAATTATTGTTTTATTTAAAAAAATCGTAAAACTAATGACAAACCGGAAAAAATATGTTATAATAAGTTAGATGTACCAAAATTTTCCGGAGTGTGAAGAAATTTATGAACAAATATACAAATCTTGCAAAAAATACCCTTGTATTTGCTATAGGAAATTTCGGGTCTAAGATACTTGTCATTCTCCTTACAAGGCTTTACTCAAACAACATCAATCCAGCGGACAGCAGTACGAAAGAACTTCTTGAAATAACCGCTAATTTCCTGCTACCGATTTTTACGTTTTCTATGTCGGAAGCGGTAATCAGATACGGTCTTGACAGGAAATACCGAAAGAAAGAAGTATTTACAACTTCAATGGTTCTTAACTTTATCGGACTTATCCTGATGTTCCTGCTGTTTCCTGCGATACGACGAATACCCTTCCTGAATTTCGTTGACGGCTATTCAATGTTACTGCTCGTCTATGTGTGTACGTCGTCGATACGTTCGATATGTTCGCAGTTCCTCAGAGCGAGAGGACGTGTTAAATTATATGCGTTTGATGGTGTTCTCGCTACCCTGACGCTGTTTCTGTTTAACGTGCTGTTCATATCCAATATGAAAATGGGCGTAAAAGGCTTTATGCTGTCCGTCATATTCTCAGATGCGTGTTCTGCGTTGTTCATATTCTTTGTATCGGATATGAAAAGATATACCGGTATAAGATACTTTAACAAGAGCCTCGCAAGAAGTATGATGAAATTTGCCGTACCACTTATCCCTACCGTCATAATGTGGGTAATAACAGGTTTTTCGGACAGGCTTTTCATACGATACATGAAAAGCGATATTGTACAGCTCGGTGAGGAATCCGCCGGAATATACGGTTACGCCTCGAAGATACCGAATCTTATATCTATGATTTCAACAATATTTTTTCAGGCGTGGAATATGTCCGCCATACAGGAAAACCGTTCAAAAGACAGAAGCAAATTCTATGAAAAAGTCTATACAGCGTACGAAGCGATACTGTTTATCGCCTCGGCGGTACTGATAGCCGGAACTAAGGTTATAACTCCGCTACTTGTAAGCGATAAAAAATTCAGTGAATACGGTGACGTTTACGTATATACGCCGGTTCTTGTAGTTGCGGTACTGTTCATGTGTCTTGACCAGTTTTTAAGCAGTATATATACCGCTACAAAAAATACTAAAAATTCTTTCTGGACAAGTTTTGTTGCGAGTATGGCAAATATCGTACTGAATTATTTCCTGATTCCCATATGGGGTATACAGGGGGCATCTGTTGCAACGTTCCTGAGTTACTACCTCTGCTTCTGGATCAGGATTATTGATGCGAGATATTATATACATTTCCGCTTTAATGGTCTGCGGTCTATTACGAATACAGCCCTTATTCTCCTGATGTGCTTATGTATGGCGAAAACTCCCGAATTATACGGTCTGTGGCTGACAGGTCTGTTATTCCTTATCCTGCTGATAAACTATAAGGCATTACTTATGACCGTCAGCAAGTTCACGAACCGTTTCAGAAGAAAAAATAAAACCGTCCGTAATGTGAGAAAATAATACTTGCACACTTTCAGAACTTATGATATAATTGTAATACCGGTAAATTACCGGCGGAAATGAGGAATCATATTTGAAGGAATTTTTATCAGTATTAATTATTTTATGCATTTCTGCGTGTATAGTTTCCTGTTCCGACGTACAGGAATATGACCTTTACGACGAAAATTTTATACAGAATTTTACTGTCGGCGAGTTTTCAGGAGTGGAAAAATTTACGGAAACGTTATCACCTGAAAGATTTGCGAATATCGGAGCAGGTAAAGTTTCAGAAATGCTGGCGGATTTCGATAATGACGGCGTTGTACTTCCGGATGTCTTTATCTTTTCTGACGATACGCTGAAAAATTTCAATGTATCTGACGAACTTTATACACGTATAAGAAATAAACTGTCTGATTACAGGGAAATGCAATCAGGTTATAATTACTTTTTTATAATCCGTAATTATTCCTGCACCGGTTTTGTATGCACCGACGGTACAGATACGGTTACTGAAAATATTTCCGGATTTTATGCCGGTGATGAATATGATGATATATATGATTCTGTATACAGGGAAATTTTATTAAATTATTAAAAAATATTTAAAATGTTGAAATCGCTGTAAATATGTGGTATAATAAAATATAATTACCTTAAACGGAAAAATAAGTAAAAAAGGATGGGATATTTGATGAAAAAAAGGAAATTTTCGGTTCTGAGATGTTTTATCTCGATAGTATGCGTACTGTTTATAATCTGTGCGGTGGGGATAAATATAATATACTCGCAGACTAAAACCCCCGATTTTATGGGAAGATATTTCTATATAGTGACGGAACGTGATACAAACGGTATAAATGACGTTACGAAAGGAGCGGTAATAATAGCAAAAGAAGCCTCCGGAATAAGTATCGCACAGAAAGATTTAGTACTATGTAATCCCTCCGGAGACGATGATAATTTAAGACTTTGTGGCATCTTCAACGTCATAACAGAAGAGGACGGTTCAGAAAAATATCAGCTATATTATGACGGTCACGAGGATAACAACGAACTCATAACCAAAGACAGCATAAAAGCTATCTGTACAGGTTACCCCGAAAGCGTCGAACTCGGAAATTTCATATCTTTTACAAGAAGTATTCCCGGTATAGTAGCGGAACTCATTATACCATGCATAATATTACTGGTATTCTTTATTTCCCGGCTTGCTTCGAAAGACGACGAACCCGATGAAGAAATACCGGATTTCAAATCTGAAAAACGTACTCCGGAACGCAAAAAAACTCAACCGGCTACCGGTAACCCTTTATTTGAACCCTCACAGGAATTATCTTCCGATGAACTCGAAAGAAAAAAACAGTCTATAGCGGAAAACTTCACGCAGAAAAAAGTAAATCCGGATTCACCGTATCAGAAAGAAAAAGAACGTACTATGCAGTTTAAAGCGTGTCGTCAGGAAGGTACTAAAAATATTCCACGTACTTCACCTGCTCCGTCTGCCGATAAGATACGTGAGGACATACGCCGTAAAAACGATTATGAAGGTACACACGTAAAGAAACCGGATAATCCGGAACGTGAAATAAATTCAAGACCTGTAAAGACCGTAAAACCTATCGCACCGGTAAAACCTGTCTCTACTTACGCCAAACCTGAAACTCCGGAATATAATACTGGCATTATCTCCTCTATTCCTGCTCCTGAACCGTCACCGATTCCGGATAGTCCGAGAAACAGCGTTGAGGAAATAAAAAGCAATATCAGCAAAAAATATGAACCGAAAAGAAGCAGTTCGCCGGATATTTCCGATATACTCAGCCGTACGGAATCGAGCAGGCGGAAACGTAATTTTTCCGATATGTCGGTAGACGATTTACTCCGTATTATCGAGGAAGAAAAGAAAAAACTCTGACATAAAAATAAAAAAAACCGTTCCGGCGGTTTTTTTTTATAAATAATTTTATACGGTCTGCGTATAATAACTTTATCTGAATCATGAACTGACTTGACAAATTATATCTTGTTATGTATAATATTATATGGTACTCTGAAAAATAATTTGTGAGGAAATCAGTTATGTATGGTAATAAAAACAAAAACTTTACGAAAACTCTTATTATAATGATAGTCGTTGCCGGACTTCTCACGCTTGGTATGATGATTCTGGAACAGGTACGCAAAAGCAACGATACTTACGTTACTATCGACCTTGATAATCTTAATCTCGTACAGCTGGAGGAAGTAAAAGACGGTGACCCGATAGCTATATTCAATACTACACTCGGTGAGATACGTTTTGTGTTATATCCCGATTACTCACCGGAAGCGGTAGCAAATTTTACTGAACTTGTTGACAGCGGTTACTATGACGGTACTTACTTCTACAACTCCGAAAGTGGCGTATATTCTTCCGCAGGTTCTAAACAGAAAGACGGTTCATATACGCAAGGGGATAAGCACGAAAGAATCCCACGTGAATTAAGTCAGGATTTATGGACTTTCAAAGGGGCGGTATGCTGTGCGACTACCGATTTTGACAGAAGTTTCAAGGAAATGTTACTTGGTGGTGGTACTTATTATTGCGGTAGCCGTTTGAATTTTCTGAATACTATTGAATTTACCGACGAACTCAAAGAACAGTTCAGGGCATCCGATACAAGCGAAGAACTCGTTGAAGCATTCATAGAAAACGGCGGTATTCCGAACTTTTCCCAGCAGATGACGGTTATAGGTCAGGTTTATGAGGGGCTCGACGTCGTCGAAAAACTCGCCTTACTTGATGCTACGGATAACGGTTACTATAAAATCCCCGACGAGGATATTATGATTATTTCCGCTAAAACTGATATATATTCCGCTGAATGATTTTAAAATTATTTACGGCATTTCAGTAAAAAAATTATATGTTTTTCCGGTGTCTTTGACATATTGTTACAAATTTAACCGGAAACTATTTACAAATAAAAAATTATGTTGTATAATTAATAAGCAAATCAATTATCATTTTAGATAGGAGTTAGGAAATTTATGTTAAAAAAAATGCTGGCTGTACTGGTCTGTACGTTCACGATTACAAGCGTATTTTCTTCATGCGGAAAAGAAGCTGAAATAAGTGAAAATTCAAGTCCCGAATCTGTAGACGATACGGTAAAATCAAACGTACCTGTTGCGAACTTTACCGCACCGGAAAACGGCGATACCATAATTACTATGAATATACGGGATTATGGAACGGTAAAATTCAGACTGTTTCCGGAATACGCTGATAAGGGCGTTGAGAACTTCGTGGGACTGGCGGAAAAAGGTTATTATGACGGTCTCACTTTCCATAGAGTTATAAAGGATTTCATGATACAAGGCGGTGACCCTAACGGCAACGGTACTGGTGGTGAATCGTTATGGGGTGGAAAATTCGACGGCGGTTCTGACCCACATCTCATACACTGTGCCGGTGCATTGGCATACGCTAACAGTGGGGCTTTACCTGGTAGCAGTAGCCCTACTTCTTCCGACGGTAGCCAGTTCTATATTGTAACCGGTACAGTATGTTCGGAAGATGACATTGATTATTATAAGTCCGGTGGTTATAATATATCCGACGAGATGAAAGCTATCTACACTACCGCCGGTGGTACTCCGTGGCTTGACGGCAGTTATACCGTATTCGGTCAGGTTTTTGAGGGTCTTGACATTATTTTCCAGATACAGAATGTGACTACTGATACCGGCAACGACAAGCCAATGACCGATGTTATTATAGATTCCGTGACCGTTGACAAGTACAACGGCGAAGACCTTAAATGGTATATTACCGATTATGAGGGCTTTGACGCACAGACACAGCAGGAAACGCTTCCGGTTGAACAAGTTCCGGTAAAGAATTTCACAGAGCCTGAAATAGGCGATAAGATAGTAAGCATGACAATTAAAGATTACGGCGAAGTGAAAATCAGACTGTTTCCGGAATACGCCGACAAGGGCGTTGAGAACTTCCTGGGACTTGCGGAGCAGGGTTATTATGACGGTCTCACTTTCCACCGGATAATAAACGATTTCATGATACAGGGCGGTGACCCTGAAGGTACTGGACGTGGTGGCGAATCGATATGGGGCGGTGAGTTTGAAGGCGGTACGGATGCACACCTTATACACTGTGCCGGTGCTGTCTCATACGCTAACAGCGGTTCTACTTCAACTAACGGAAGTCAGTTCTTTATCGTGACCGGTGAGGTTTATGATGATGAAGGGCTTGCAACTTATGAAAATTACGGCTACAATTTCACAGACGAAGCCAAAAATATTTATAAAACTAACGGCGGTACTCCTTTCCTTGACGGCGGTTATACCGTATTCGGTCAGGTCTATGACGGTCTTGACGTTATTTTTGAAGTACAACAGGCAGAAACCGATGAAGGTGACAAACCGTTTGACGACGTTATAATAGAATCCATGAAAGTCGGCGAGTATGACGGTAGCGGTGTTAAGTGGAATCTTTCCGACTATTCCGGTATTGTAACCGCTTCCGATGATACGGTGACCGATGATACCGCCGTTTCTGACGATACAGCCGGTGAGCCAATTGAATAATTAAGTTATATAATTAAATTTATATATATTCCTGCTTGTGTAGAACAGGAGCAGAGAAAAAAATTTCCTGAGATAAGGAGAGAGTTTATATTGGATAAATTTGTTATAAAGGGTGGTCGTCGTCTTTCCGGTGAAGTAGTAATCAGCGGTGCGAAAAATGCGGTAGTTGCAATTCTTCCGGCGGTCATTCTTTCCGACCAACCGTGTATTATCGATAACGTACCCGACATAAACGACGTGAGAATAAGTTTAAAGATTCTGCGTGAAATCGGTGCGGAAGTTTCAAGACTTGATACCTGTAAGTACAGAATTGACCCTACTACTATAAAGCGGTTCTGCGTACCTTACGAGAGTGCAAAAAAAATGAGAGCTTCATATTATTTTCTTGGTGCGTTACTCGGAAAGTATAATCAGGCGAGGGTTTCAATGCCTGGTGGGTGTCCGCTCGGCGACAGACCTATTGACCAGCATCTGAAGGCATTTTCTATACTCGGTGCGGATTACACGTTAAGTCAGGGTATGATTGACCTGAAAGCTCAGAAGCTGACAGGAAATCAGATTTTCTTTGACGTTGTGACGGTAGGTGCGACTATGAACGCTATGTTAGCGGCGGTAAAGGCGGAGGGGCTGACGATTATTGAAAACGCCGCCAAAGAACCTCATATAGTAGACCTCGCCAACTTCCTCAACTCTATGGGGGCAAACATCATGGGAGCAGGTACGGACGTAATAAAGATACGAGGTGTGGAATATCTGCGAGGTACGGAATATTCCGTTGTACCTGACCAGATTGAAGCCGGTACGTTCATGATTGCCGCCGCCGCTACTAAAGGCGACGTTTTATTGAAAAACATTATTCCGAAACATCTTGAATCGATAACCAAAAAACTTGAAAAAATCGGTGTGAATATCGAATCTTTCGATGACAGTATGAGGGTATGGGTTGAAGCGGACGCACCACTTGTTAAAGTAAACGTAAAGACCTCTCCACACCCGGGATTCCCTACCGATATGCAACCGCAGATTGCTACACTTCTTACGCTCGCAAGCGGTACGAGTATAGTGACGGAGAGCATATGGGACAAGCGTTTCGGATATGTTGACGAGTTAAGACGTATGGGTGCGGATATCACGGTGAATGGTTCTGTCGCACTGATAGAGGGTACTGGCAGATTGAACGGTGCACCGGTCAAGGCGTGCGACTTAAGAGCAGGTGCGGCGTTGATTATTGCCGGATTAGCGGCAAACGGTGTGACGGAAATTGAAGATATTTTCCATATTGAACGAGGTTACGACAGTATGGAAATAAAATTACGTCAGCTTGGTGCGGATATCGAAAAGGTAGCAATTCCCGACGAGGTACAGACCAATCTTGAAAGAAACAATTTATCTGAAAATGCACAGGCGGTATGAAATCTGTAATAAAATGCGGAGTATTTATTTAAAAATACTCCGTTTTTTTCGTATTCAGTAAGCTTTCCCTACTTTTTCGCCGTATCTTACGACGGTTTCATAACCTGTTCCCGTATTTTTCAGTATGTCGGAATCCGGACGGACTGTATTTTTTTCAAATAACTGTACTATCGTAGAACCTCCGAACTGAAACATTCCTTTTTCCTCACCCCGTGAAAAATTATACTCTCCGTGATGATTGCATATTCTGCCTACCATTAACGCACCTACTTCAATATGTACGACATCACCGAAATTATCGGTATGCAGTACCGTATATTCCCGACTGTTCCGCCGGTAGATGTTGTAGTGTCGGAGTGCGATGGGGTTGACGGTGTGAAATTCTCCCTGTATGAATACGTTTTCCGTTTTTATGCCGTCATCTATATAACAGTATCTGTGGTAGTCATCCACCGCAAGCCGATATATGAAACAGTATCCGCCTTCATAACGTCGGGCGAGGAACTCATTTGTCATATCGGAAACCCTGTAAAATGAATCCTTTATTTTGAAGATGCTGTTGCGGTTTATTCTGTATACCGAAAGTTTTGAATCACACGGACTTATAAGATGTTTCGCATTGCAATCTATCGGACGTTTTCCCTGTTTTATATGCCGTGTGAAAAATTCGTTGTATGAGCGGAAATTATTCATTACGTAATCCGATGTATCGAGATTGTTTTTTTCAATGAATTTCCGTATATACGGTACGGATAACGGCGAATCCATAAATACACCGGCTGTACGTGATACAAACGGCATGACAAGAAATTTAAGTAATATCCGTCCGGCGTAAGTATCGTAAAGTCTTGTTAGAATCCTGTTTTGTTCCTGATTTTCGGCGATAATTTCACCTTTTCTGTTTTTAATCATAATATCTTACCTTTTTGCGTTGGCGAGCATTAATTTTATACGGTTTTCCTGATTCACACGGGTTGCACCTGGGTCATAGTCTACCGCTACTATGTTAGCTTCCGGATTATCCTGTTTTATCGCTCTTGACATACCTTTTGCGACTATGTGATTAGGCAGGCATCCGAACGGCTGGGCACAGATTATATTTCTGATACCCGCTTGTGATAACGCACCCATTTCTGCCGGTATCAGCCAGCCCTCACCCATTACTACGCCCTGATTGATGTATTTATCCGCAAGTTTCCGCAGATGTTCAAAATCGTGAAACGGTTCAAATTTACCGTGTTTTTCCATAATCCTGATTAATTTTTTCTGAAAATGATACATCACTTCATAACCTACGTAATATATACCGGCGGTGATATTGCCGTTATCGTATATTTTAGCGTCATTGAAAGTACTTGAAGCACAGTACATGACGAAGTCAAGCAGAGCAGGCACGATAGGTTCGCAACCCTCTGATATAAGAAAGTCTTCAAGGTGATTGTTTGCCAGTGGTGAGTACTTCACGTATATTTCCCCGACTATCCCGACACGTACCTTTTTCTCCTCACTTAACCGTATATTGCCGAAATCGTCGAGAATATCCGTACTTATCTTTTCCAGTTTCATAAAAAATTTACTGTTTTTCCGGAACATATTTCCTATACGTCTTTCCCACTTTGACAGTACTTTTTCCGCATCTCCGCTGTTTAGTTCATATGTACGGCATTTGTTGTAACACGTCATGAGTAAATCACCGTACATTACGGCGTATATCATCTTTAAAAACATTCCGGCAGTTATTTTAAATGCGGAATCCTTTTCAAGTCCGCTGAAATTCAACGATACAACCGGTACTTGTGGGAAATTTTTGTCAACGGCTTTCCGGAGCAGGTGTATATAATTCGACGCTCTGCAACCTCCGCCGGTCTGAGTAATCATAAGTGCGGTTTTATCGGGGTCATACTTACCACTTTTCAACGCATCCATGAACTGTCCTATTACCAGTAACGCCGGATAACACGCATCATTATGGACGTTTTTCAGTCCCTCATCTACTACCGCTCTCGAATCGTTCCGGAGCAGTTCCATTTTATACCCTTCCGCCTCAAATATACTCATAATCAGTTTAAAGTGTATCGGTAACATATCCGGTACGAGTATTGTGTGTGTCTTTATCATATCTTCCGTGAACTTTGCTGACATAATAATTTTACACCTCCATTGCGGCGACGAGACTTCTTAATCTTATCCGTGCCGCACCTAAATTATTTATTTCGTCGATTTTAAGTTGTGTGTAAAGTTTCCCCTTACTCTCCAGAATCTTGCGTACCTCGTCACCGGTTACCGCATCTATACCGCACCCGAATGATACAAGCTGTATCAACTGCATATCGGGCTGACGTGTGACGTACTCAGAAGCTCTGTAAAGTCTTGAATGATACGTCCACTGATTCAGTACGTTCAGGCGTGGGGTTTCCGCCAGTGCAGAAACGCTGTCCTCCGTGACTACCGCCATACCGAGACTTTTTATCAGTTTATTTATTCCGTGATTTATTTCTTTGTCGACGTGATACGGTCTTCCGGCTACTACTATTATATTACGTTTTTCCGCTCTCGCCTGCCAGATTATTTTTTCCGCCTGTGAAGCTATATCGTTTCTGTGACGTTCCATAGCACGATACGCCTTTTCCACCGCAACAGGTATCCGACATCTTAAATTATAGCCTTTCAGGCACTTTTTCAGTACCTTTTCGACGTTTTTCTTTACGTTCAGGTCTATGTAAGGATGTATGAAATTATTTTCGTTCAGTCGTGGATTATTCGCAAGCAGTAACTCCGGATAGTACGCCACTACAGGACAATTAAAATGATTATCGCTCTGCCCCTCGTCGATATTGTAACTCATACACGGATAGAAAATAAAATCAACATTCTTGTCAAGGAGATTTTCAATGTGTCCGTGTGTAAGCTTTGCCGGATAACATACTGTATCTGACGGTATCGTATGCTGTCCGAGATAGTACATACTTCTCGAACTTTCATCAGAAATTACCGTCCGGAAACCTAATTCAGTAAAAAGCATATGCCAGAACGGCAACTGTTCATAGAACCCTAACGCAAGCGGAAAACCTACCGTTCCTACCGGACGTTTCGGCTGATGTCTCTTTACCGTATTTACTATGCTGTCGTATTTATACTCGAATAAATCCGGCACGGTGTTCTGATTCGGGTTACCTGCTCCCTTATCGCACCGGTTACCCGATATGTAATGCCTTCCGCCACCGAAATTTATTATATCCAGCTGACAGTGTGCGGTACAACCCCGGCATTGCGTGGAACGTGAGGTATATGTAAAATTTTCTATATCCTCCTGTGAAATCAGTGTTGACTTTTCCGCAGACTGTTTTTCCTTGGCGTACAGTGCACACCCGAACGCTCCCATAAGTCCGGAAATTGCCGGTCTGATAACGTTTCTTCCGGTTTCAATCTCGAATGAACGCAGTACCGCATCATTCAGAAAAGTTCCACCTTGTACGACGATATTTTTTCCGAGTTCGTCCGGTGAGTTCGCACGGATTACTTTATATATGGCGTTCTTTATTATCGACATTGACAACCCGGCGGATATATCTTCAACCGTCGCCCCGTCTTTCTGTGCTTGTTTTACCGAACTGTTCATGAATACCGTACATCTTGACCCTAAATCTACAGGATTTTCCGCAAAAAGTCCGAGTTGCGAAAATTCGGAAATATCGTAACCTAATGCCATAGCAAACGTCTGTATGAATGACCCACACCCCGATGAACACGCTTCATTTAACATTATACTATCAATACTGTGATTCTTTATCCGGAAACATTTTATATCCTGACCGCCTATGTCTATTATGAAATCCACTTCCGGACAGAAATATGACGCTGCCTTGAAATGTGCTACCGTCTCGACTATCCCGAAATCTACCGAAAGTCCCGATTTTATGAGGTCTTCGCCGTAACCCGTCACCGCAGAGGCTTTTATATTTATTTCCGGATTCATTTCCTGATAGATTTTTTTTATCTGATTTACTATCTTATCAAGTGGCTGTCCGAGATTTGAAGAATAATGATGATATAAAATTCTGCCGTCGTCGGTAATGAGTACTAATTTTGTAGTAGTAGAACCGGCGTCGATACCTAAATAAGCGTTGCCCTTGTACTTATGTATATCCGCATAACCTAAGTCAAATTTCCGGTGACGTTCTATGAAATCGTCGTACTCCGAATGTGAGGCGAACAAAGGTTTTCCGGTAACTATGCCGTCGGATGCTCTTGCTTTACTTATCTTTGATATTATTTCCCCTATCGTCAGATAATCCCCCGACGTTGAGGAGTACAACGCACAACCATATGCTACAAATATAGGGGCTTCTTCCGGAAATATAGCGTTTTCCTCGTCTAAATCGAGTGTACGCACAAATGCCTGTTTCAGACCTTTGAGGAAAAATAAAGGTCCTCCGAGGAATAAAACTTTTCCTTCTATCGTACGTCCTTGTGCGAGACCTGAAACTGTCTGGTCTACAACCGCCTGAAAGATACTGGCGGATATGTCTTCACGTCTCGCCCCCTGATTGAGTAGCGGTTGAATATCCGATTTTGCAAACACTCCGCACCGTGAAGCTATCGGATATATTTTCTGTGAACGCATTGAAAGGGCGTCGAGTTCATCGGCAGTAACTCCGAGAAGTGTAGCCATCTGGTCTATGAATGCTCCCGTACCTCCGGCACATGAACCATTCATACGCTGTTCTACGCCACCGGTCAGAAATATTATTTTAGCATCTTCCCCACCTAATTCTATTACTGAATCGGCTTCGGGGAACTTTTTCTTTACCGCCAGAAATGCGGAATGTACTTCCTGTACGAACGGTATTCCGGCAGAATCGGCAAGACCCAATCCGGCAGAACCTGTTACGCATACGGTGAATAATTCTTCCGGATAGTCCGCACGTATTATTTTTAACTGGTCTGTCACCGTCTCCTTGACCCTTGAAAGATGTCGCTGATATTTTGAGTATATTATATTGCCGTCAGAATCGGTAATAACAGTTTTTACGGTTGTAGAACCTACGTCTATACCGAGCGAAAATTTTCTATTCATTTTTAAAAGTCTCCGTTTCTGAAAAAATTCCGTTTTAAATATTATACTATATTTTTCTGTAAAAATAAAGCGGTAAATTCTGAATTTTTTTCAGTACCAAAAGGGACGGTTCAGACCGTCCCTATCGGATTAAAATTCAGTTTTCTTTTCGAGATACGCCACGAGGTCATTTATATTTACCCGTTCCTGCTCCATTGTATCACGGTCACGGACTGTTACGCAGTTATCCTTTTCGAGTGTGTCGAAATCGTACGTTATACAGTAAGGCGTACCGATTTCATCCTGTCGGCGGTAACGCTTGCCTATTGTACCGGTTTCGTCAAATTCGCACATGAATTTTTTAGAAAGCATTTCAAAAACTTCTTCCGCTTTCGGTGTGAGTTTCTTTACTAACGGCAGTACTGCACATTTAAACGGTGCGAGAGCAGGATGTAAGTGCATTACCGTACGGATTTCTCTTTTTTCCTTGCCGTTCTTGTCGACGGTAACAAGTTCTTCTTCGTCGTAAGCCTCAGTGAGTATCGACAGGAAAAGTCTTTCAACTCCCAGCGACGGCTCTATGACGTAAGGTATATATTTTTCATTGGTTTCAGGGTCAAAATATTCAAGAGATTTGCCACTTGTCTTGATGTGCTGTGTGAGGTCGTAATCTGTACGGTCGGCAACTCCCCACAGTTCACCCCAGCCGAACGGGAACAGATATTCAAAATCTGTGGTAGCTTTTGAGTAGAAACAAAGTTCTTCCGGGGAGTGGTCACGAAGTCTGATATTTTCCTCTTTCAGTCCGAGGCTGAGCAGGAAATCTTTACAGTAACTTCTCCAGTAACTGAACCATTCAAGGTCTGTACCGGGTTTACAGAAAAATTCAAGTTCCATCTGTTCAAACTCACGGACACGGAATATAAAGTTACCAGGTGTTATCTCGTTACGGAAAGACTTTCCCACCTGTGCAACGCCGAACGGTACTTTTTTCCTTGTGGTACGCTGAATGTTTGCGAAGTTTACGAAGATACCCTGGGCAGTTTCCGGACGGAGATATAATTCTGATTTGCTGTCTTCCGTTACACCCTGAAACGTCTTGAACATAAGGTTAAACTGTCTTATATCTGTGAAGTTATGCTTGCCACAATCCGGACAGGGAATTTCATGCTCCTTTATGTAAGCGGACATTTGTTCATTAGTCCAACCTGCTACGTTTGTACCGTCGAAGTCTTCAATCAGATTATCCGCACGGTGTCTGGTGTGACATTCCTTACAATCCATGAGAGGGTCAGAAAATCCCCCGATATGTCCGGAGGCTACCCACGTCTGCGGATTCATGAGAATTGCACTGTCGAGACCTACATTATACTTGTTTTCCTGTACAAACTTCTTTAACCATGCCTTTTTGATGTTGTTTTTGAGTTCAACACCTAACGGTCCGTAATCCCATGTATTAGCAAGTCCGCCGTAAATCTCAGAACCTGGATACACATAGCCTTTTGACTTGCAGAGGTCTACTATCTTATCCATGACTTTCTCGTTGTTTTTTAACATTAAAAAAAATACCTCATTTCGTATAGATTTGTCTATTATATTTTAATCCAAAACTGCGGAAATGTCAATAGCTGATTGAAAAAAAAAGCCATATCCTGTAACGAATACGACTTGAAACAAAAGATTAATATAAAAGGGAATTGGGGGATTTTCTTAATCCTGTAGAGATTATAAAACAGAATCCTTAAAATAGTCTTAAAAACGTGCATAATTATGTATGAAAGTTAACAGACGATTGCGATAATATACGAACGTTTAAAAAAACGTACACGAACGTGAAAAA
This sequence comes from Ruminococcus sp., assembly GCA_029055625.1. Classification (GTDB taxonomy): domain Bacteria; phylum Bacillota; class Clostridia; order Oscillospirales; family Ruminococcaceae; genus Ruminococcus. Next base: position 29,370 of record JAIDCY010000023.1, read on the forward strand.
TTATTTTGTGATTGTTTGATGATGCGTAAAAGTGATTTTCTAATGAAAAATTATAAAACACAAATATTAACTATAATACACGAACGTATATAATCGTTAACGATTGGTAAGTGAAGTATAAAAAAATGATGTTCTCACGAAAGAACATTTAGTAAGTTTCTGATACTTTCTGGATCCTGTAAAGATTGTAAAACAAAATTCTTAACGATTGTTCACAAAGACTTACTATAGTGCACGAATATTTACAAGCATACACGAACGTGAATATTTTTTTATGATTGTCTGATGATACATAAAAAGTAATTTCCCGATGAAAGATTATAAAACACAAATGTAAAAAACGTTCACAGACTTTTACAATATTATACGAACGTTAAAAAACGTACACGAACGTGCATAAATGTATACTATTGTTAGGAGGTACGCAAAAAATAAATTTCCCCCGAAAGATTTTTTAATAAACTTTCAGGGGATTTTTTTATTAATGAAAAATTGCCAATTATGCATTATAAATTAGTACCGGTTTCAAGTGCTATTTCCATCATATCACGGAAGCCCGATTGTCTTTCCTCGGCGGTAGTGGTGAGGTTCTTTAACGGACAATCCGAGACGGTCAGGATACACAACGCATTTTTGCCGGAGCGGGCAGAGTTCATGTAAAGACCGGCGGTTTCCATTTCCACACCGAGTACTCCCATTTTCTGCCATATGGAAAGACTGTCGGAATCGTCGTAAAAAGTATCGCTTGAAAAAATGTTCCCGACGTGATACGGTATATTTTTACTCTCCGTAATCCGTACCGCCTCCGAAAGTACTTCCCATGATGCGGTAGGTGCGTACGTCCCAGGTAATCGGTACTGATTGGCATATGCGGAGTTGGTGCTTGCACTCATGGCGATGATAATATCCCTTAAGTTCACATTATCCGCAATCGCTCCGGCTGTACCTGTTCTTATGATAGTCCGGACATCGTAAATATTAAAGAGTTCCCACGAGTATATACTCATTGACGGTATACCCATACCGCTACCCTGTACGGAAATTCTTTTCCCCTTGTAAGTGCCGGTATATCCGTACATACCACGGACTTTGTTATAGCAGACCGCATTTTCAAGATAGTTTTCAGCGATAAACTTTGCTCTCAGAGGGTCACCGGGCATTATCACGACGGGGGCTATGTCATCGATTTGTGCGTTATTGTGTGGGGTAGGCATAAAAAATCACTCCTTTCACTTGCTATCATTATATCACGGATTGCCGGATTTTTCAAGTACAAACTGCAAAAAAAGAACCGTCAGAAATCTGACAGTTCTTTCAGTAAAATTATTTTGCCTTAGCGGATTCTCTGTTTTTCCACCATGACCACGTAACAGGTGCGACGAAAAGTGAAGAGTAAGTACCTGAAATAAGTCCGAACATGAGCGGAACGGAGAAAGTAAGTAACGAACTGTAACCGCTTACCGCTACAACTATTGTTACTATAAGCATTGTTGCAATAGTTGTTATTGATGTGCGGATTGAACGTGTCATGGACTGCGAACATCCTGCGTTGATTAGTTCGTTGAGTGTAGCTTTCGGCATGAGTTTCTGATTTTCACGGATACGGTCATAGATTACGATAGTGTTGTTGATTGAGTAACCAAGAATCGTAAGGATTACCGCAACCGTATTTGAATTGAACTCGAAGCCGAGTATAACAGATATTGCGATTGCAACAAGTAAATCGTGGAGAAGTGCGAGTACCGAACATACACCGGCTGACCATCCGCCGATACGACGGAATCTCACCGCAATGTAGATGATTACGATTACCGCAGCGAATATCACGGCGATAAGGCATTTCAACAGAAATTCACGTCCGGAAGACGGGCTTACGTCTGTAGAATCGAACAGTGAAATATTACTGTCGGGGAACTCTGCCTGAAGTGAGTTAGTCATTTCAACCTGTCTGTCAACGTTAAGACCCTGTTCAGAAGTAAATGATATTATAATCTGTTTTCCGCCGGAATCTATACTTTCGCCCTTACGTACGCTTACCGGTACGTTTACTATGTCGCCTACTATTTTTTCCGCCTGGTTTGTATCAATTTCACCGGTATAATCATAAGTAATCATAGTACCGCCACTGAATTCAAGGGCGAAGTTTGCACCGCCTCTTATAATCATACCTCCGGCGAATACTACCACTACGCCGATAAGTATTCCGAGTATCATTTTTTTCTTACCGCAGAAATTGTAAGTCTTTGATTCTCTGGATTTTTCCTTGTATCCGTATAACTTCTTGTTCTGGAAACATTTAAACCTTGAAAGGGATGTAACCATGATTCTTGAAAGGAATACGCCCATTATGAAGTTAAGTACGACACCGGCAAGGAGCGTTATACCGAAAGAGTAGACAACACCTTCAGCTGTTGCACCGAACATAAAGAAGATAGTTTTGTTAAGGATTTTTGAGAAGAAACTTGTCGGAACGCCGAAAGCTCCCATAAGGATTACCGCTATTATAACGTTGGTAATGTTACCGTCGAGAATTGCGGAGAACGCTCTTTTATACGCTACCTTTATAGCGGAATCAAGGGATTTTCCCGACTGTATTTCCTCTTTGATACGTTCACCTGTAATGATGTTAGCGTCAACGCCCATACCTACCGCAAGGATTATACCGGCGATACCTGGTATCGTGAGAGTTGAGCCGGGCATAAATCCGAACCAGCCCGATACTACCGCTATACTTCCGGCAATCTGTCCGCATAGTGCGATTACCGCAACCACTCCGGGGAGTTTGTAAAGTATAATCATGTAGATTGCGATAAAGATAAATGCAATCATTGCCGCAAGAAGTATCGCATCGAGTGAACCTTCACCCATAGTAGGGTCAATGGTCTTGAAACTGGTTGTTTCGAGTTTGAACGGTAACGAACCGGAATTAATCTGATTTGCTAACTTATTAGCTGAATCTTCGGTAAAGTTACCGGTGATTACCGCACTGCCGTCTGTGATTGCACTGTTTACCGTCGGATAGGAAATCATAGTGTTATCCATCCATATGGAAATAGGTGTACCAGTTCCGGCGAGTTCTGCGGTAGCCTCTGCGAACTTGTCCTTACCTGAGGCGTTAAGATTCAGTTCAATCAGATTTTCGTATGTGCCGGAATCGTCATTTGCACGGTATACGGCTCTTGCGTTTGCAACGTCCGCACCTTCAAGGACGATTTCACCGGTAGGGATTACGTTTCCGTCGTCGTCGGTGATACTGTCCGTACCTTTCCGGAACGTCAGAATTGCCATCTCGCCGAGTTCCTTGACAGATGCCGACGGGTCAAAATCGCTCTCACCGGCTTGCCATGGGAAACGTACGATGATTCTGTCGCTTTTCTCGTCGCTGTAAACTTCGCTGTCCGTTATGCCGAGTGAAGACAGTCGGGTATCGATTATAGCCGTAGCGGCTTTTAACTGGTCAGGTGTAGCCTCCGCACCTTCCGCCGGAGCGAAAGTTACATCAACACCGCCCTTAATATCGATACCAAGGCGAATATCATTGACACCCTTGATAACGGTTGTTGTGTTATCGCCGTAAATGTAATCCAGACCGATTACCGCCGAAAACGCAAACAGCGTAATTAAAGCAACGACAATGAAGAAATTGGATTTTCCGATTTTTTTCACGGTCATGCCTCCTGAAAATATAAATTTGTCTGCCTGTACGACAATTAATATTATTTTACTATATAATCAGTAAAAAGTCAAGTATATACGAAAAAAATTTTTAGTAATTTATATTTCTTAATTCTGCATTCTTAATTATGGATTATTTGAAGTGTTTCTGGGATATTTTCAGTCTGTTCATAGCCCGGTTCAGAGCGGTCTGTGTATGGTAATATTCCATGATACTTTGTTTCTGTTTCAGCTTTTCCTCCGCACGGATACGGGCTTCTTCCGCACGTTTTATATCTATTTCTTCCGGAAGTTCGCAGGAATCGGCAAGAATTATGGAAGATTCCGGCATAACCTGTATGAACCCCTCCGAAATTGCCGCATAATGCCACTGACCGTCAGTCATGTACTTCAGTTCACCGGTTGGCAGTGAGGTAACAAGTGGTTCGTGACCGTACATGATACCTATTAAGCCATCGATAGCGGTTATAACGAGATGTTCGCAGTCGCCGGAATAGAAAACCCTGTCAGTAGCGATTATTTCGAGGTGAAACGTTTTAGACATAGGAAAATCCCCCTTTATTCGTCAATTTCCTTAGCTTTCGCTATTACGTCGTCGATAGTACCAGCCATAAGGAAAGCGGATTCAGGGTATTTATCCATATCGCCGTTAATTATAGCGTTGAATCCCTCTATCGTATCTTTTAACGGTACGTATTTTCCCTTTAAACCGGTAAAGTTTTCCGCAACATTAAACGGTTGAGACAGGAATTTCTGAATTTTTCTCGCACGGTATACGGCGAGTTTGTCGGATTCGTCGAGTTCTTCCATACCTAAAATTCCTATGATGTCCTGTAACTCCTTGTATTTCTGTAGAAGTTCCTGAGTACGTCTCGCAACGGAGTAGTGTTCTTCGCCGACAATTTCCGGTTCAAGAATACGTGAATTAGATTCAAGAGGGTCTACAGCAGGATAAATACCCTGCTCAACAATCTTACGAGAAAGTACCGTTGTGGCGTCGAGATGTGCAAAAGTTATAGCAGGTGCAGGGTCAGTAAGATCATCTGCCGGAACGTATACCGCCTGTACTGAAGTTATGGAACCGTTTTTCGTAGATGTTATACGTTCCTGAAGTTCGCCTACTTCTGTAGCGAGTGTCGGCTGATAGCCTACCGCTGACGGCATACGTCCGAGAAGTGCGGAAACTTCAGAACCTGCCTGAACGTATCTGAAAATGTTGTCGATAAATAAAAGTACGTCTTTGTGTTCACGGTCACGGAAATATTCCGCCATAGTGAGACCGGTCTGTGCCACACGCATACGTGAGCCGGGGGGTTCGTTCATCTGACCGAATACAAGAGCTGTTTTGCTTATAACTCCGGATTCCTGCATTTCGTTCCATAAATCGTTACCCTCTCGTGAACGTTCACCGACACCGGTAAAAATAGAGTATCCGCCATGTTCAGTAGCGATATTCCGTATAAGTTCCTGTATAAGAACTGTTTTTCCTACACCTGCTCCGCCGAAAAGTCCTATTTTGCCACCTTTTGCATAAGGTGCTATGAGGTCTATAACTTTTATGCCGGTCTCGAGAATCTCAACTACAGGACTTTGTTCCTGAAAAGTAGGAGCTTTTCTGTGTATTTCCCAGTATTCAGATGCTCCGGTATCACCTTTTTTGTCGATAGGTTCGCCAAGGACGTTGAACATTCTGCCTAATGTCTTTTCGCCTACCGGTACTTTTATACACGCACCGGTTGAAGTGACTTCCATATTTTTACTAAGTCCCTCACTGGTCGCCAACATGATACACCGGACGATATGATTTCCCATATGCTGTGCGACTTCCATTACACGTTTTCTGCCGTCTACCTCGACGGTCAGGGCATCACGAATCATAGGGAGTTTTCCAGCCGGAAACTCGACGTCTATTACAGGACCGGTTACCTGCGTTATTTTGCCTTTATCCATTTAATACCTCCTCTTTAAAAATTAATAATTATTAATTAATAATTATTTTTGTTTCATGGTTTTTATAATACTTGTAAGAAGTTTAATAAGTTCCTGACAGTCATTACAGATACTTTCATATTGTTTATCGTCCAGATAATCAGTTTCGTGGAGAAGTTCAAGCCAGTATTCGGATTCACTTGCTTCTTTAATTGCGATACTCATTTTTGCGACGAAATCCGCTTTACTCTGTCCATATATAGCCTCTTTAATGTTTGCCCCTATACTCGTACCGCTCCGGAGAAGTTGTTTTGACAGAATATATTCCACTGTACATATATTTATATAGTTTCACGATACGCACCGCAAACGCCTTACTCTTAACTGCTATGATATTATTTTTGTTCATAATACAAAAACTTCCCTTTTATTTTAATTAATAATTGTTAATTATTAATTATTAATTGATTCTGCTCCTCCGCAGACTTCCGTAATTTCCTGCGTAATACTGGCTTGTCTCGCACGGTTATATAACAGCGAAAGTTCTTTGATTATATCCTTAGCACTTTTTGTAGCGGAATCCATAGCGGTCATACGTGCCTGCTGTTCGCAACAAAACGCCTCTACCATTGCACCGTAAATTATACCTTTTGCGAAGTTCGGGATAAGATACGCCATAACCTCTTCCGGCGACGGTACAAATGATGCTTTCGGAAGTTTTTTCATAGTACCGTCAGGGGACTTGCCTAAATGTCGTCTGCTGAACGGTAAAAGCTGTACTGTTTTCGGTTCGAACTGACTTGAATTTATCATCTGCGTATAGATTAAATACACTTCGTCGAGTTCTTTTTTCTCGAATTTTTCGAGAACCAGTTCCGCAATTTCCCTCGCACGATACAGTGTAGGATTCTGTGTGGTGTACAGAAATTCACCGTCGACGTAAGCCATTTTATCACGTTTCATGCGGTTCTGAAAGTACATTCTTCCGACGTGTCCCATCACGAACAGATAACAATTATCAATATATTTTGCTTCCGATAGCTTCTGTTCGGTATATCTCAGGATATTATGATTATAACTGCCACATAATCCCTTGTCGGCGGTGATGACTATATAACCCTTTTTTCGCTTATCATCGGAAATGCCTTGTCTTTTATCGAAATAGAACTGTCTTGTATGCGGTGTATGTTCGAGGATACTTTCTATAGTGGACTGTAATTTTTCAAAGTAAGGCGTGGTATCGTCAAGAGACTTTCGGGCTTTTTTGAGTTTCGAGGAGGATATAAGATACATGGCATTTGTGATTTTAAGTATCTGCTGTATACTGGCGATACGTTCACGGATTTCCCTGATATTAGCCAAAAAACATACCTCCTTATTCCTCGAAAGCCGTCAGGATTCTTTCAATTCTTTCTGCGAGGTCATCAGTAAGAACCTTTTTATTTTCAAGTTCCTCAATAATATCCTGTCCGTAACTGCGTATATAGTTCATTAGTTCCGTACGGTATTCACGCAGTTCTTTCAACGGAATATCCCTGAAAAAACCGTGTTGTGCGGCGTATAGCAATATGACCTGCTCATAATGTGGTAGCGGATTATATAGCGGTTGTTTGAGAAGTTCGGTAAGCATACGTCCATGATTGAGTAAATCGGTAGTGGCTTTGTCGAGTTCTGAAGAAAACTGTGTAAATATTTCCATTTCCTTGAACTGTGCCAAGTCTATACGCAAATTTCCGGCAGATTTTTTCATAGCTTTTGTCTGAGCCGCACCGCCTACACGTGATACAGAAAGTCCATAATTTACCGCTGGTCTCTGACCGGAATTGAATAATTCGCTTTCAAGAAATATCTGACCGTCGGTGATAGAGATTACGTTTGTAGGGATATACGCAGAAATATCACCGGCAAGAGTTTCGATAATCGGCAGTGCGGTAAGAGAACCGCCACCGTGTTCGTCATCGAGACGGCTGGAACGTTCAAGAAGTCTTGAGTGCAGATAGAAAACGTCACCGGGATATGCTTCACGTCCTGGGGGACGGTGCAGTAACAGTGACATCGCACGGTATGCCACGGCGTGTTTTGATAAATCGTCATAAACTATCAGAACGTCCTTACCTTTTGACATGAAATACTCCGCCATAGCCGTACCTGAATATGGTGCGATATACTGAAAAGGTGCGGGTTCGCTTGCAGATGCTGAAACTACTACGGAATAGTCCATAGCACCGTATTTTTTCAGATTATTCACCACCTGTGCGACGGTAGAGGATTTCTGACCGATTGCCACGTATATACATATAACGTCCTTGTCTTTCTGGTTTATGATAGTATCTATAGCAATAGAAGTTTTACCGGTTTGGCGGTCACCGATAATAAGTTCACGCTGACCACGTCCGATAGGAAACATTGAATCTATTGCGAGAATACCGGTCTGTAACGGTACATTTACCGATTTTCTTTCAATAACGCTCGGTGCTTCACGTTCTATCGGGAAGTAGTCGACAGCCTTTATATTACCTAATCCGTCGATAGGCGAACCGAGTGCATCTACAACACGTCCGAGAAGTTCGTCACTTACGCCGACACCGGCACGCTTTCCGGTACGTATTACAGAAGAACCTTCTGTTAAACCCTGCTCCTGTCCGAGCAGTACAGCACCTACAGTTTTTTCTTCGAGACTTTGAATTATACCACGTACACCGTTTTCAAATTCGACGAGTTCACCGTACATAACGCCGGTCATACCGTGTATACGGGCTATACCGTCGCCGATTCTCGTGATGAATCCTGTTTCGGTAGTACCTGTTTTTACGGTAAAGTCTTTTACCTCGGTTTTGAGAACTGAAATAATATCGCCTGATGTTGTATCTTCCGATTCCGCCATTTCGGTAGCCTTTGTCTGAAACTGTTCTTTCATCTTCTTAAGGCTTGTACGATAGCTTCTGTCGTACTCGACATCACCGGCATTAAGGATAAAACCGCCGATAATATCGGGATCGTGACGGTATTCAATAGCTACATCATCTTTGAAGAATTTTTCCATTATGAATTTCCGTAAATCCGCCTGCTGAACTTCGGTAAGTGGTGTCACGTATCTTACAACCGCACGGATACTGTTCTGCTTATCAAGTAAAATATCGGTGTATTCGTCGAAAATATCCGGCAGACTGTCTATAACACCGTCTTTCACGGCGTTAATTAAAAATCTGTTGAGAATTTCCGGAAAAAGTTTCTTGATGATGTTTCTTTTTTCGTCGGGGGTAACAAGCGGATTTGACAGAGTATCCGCAACATCCGGACACGACGAGAATATATTTCTTACTTTATCGATTTCTTCCTGTTGTACGTCAAGGCGGATTAATTCCTTAATGAAGTCTTTCCGATTATCTTTCATGAATCGTCAACCTCCTCTGCGGTGAGAAATTCGTCGACAAGTCGGCGATTTCGTTCGTCGTCAATGTTTTCGCCGATAATTTTAGATGCCGTTTCGATAGCGAGGTCGGCAATCTGTGCCTGTGCCTGCTGGATAATTCTTTTACGTTCATTTTCGATAGTTTTTCCGGCATTGCTTATAATTTCAGATGCTTCTTCCTGCGATTTTTTGAGTATAGCAGATTTTTCCGCTTCCGCCTCGTCGTGAGCTTTCATAATAATCTGTTGTGCTTCGTCCTTTGCGTTACTGATACTTTCTGCGTACTGTTCTTTAAGTTCTTCCGCTTCCTGACGTGATTTTTCCGCCTTATCGAGATTATCCTGAATCGTCCTTGTGCGTTCGTTCATGATTTTGGTAATCGGTTTAAACAGGAATATCCGGAGCAGGACAAACAGTATTATTATATTTACCGCCGACCATATGAAATTCCATATATTAACGTCAAGCATCGTACCTTTTAAAGCGTCCATGTTACAACTCCTTTCAAATGATTATCTCCGATACAGAATATTATTTGAGTATGAAGATTATCAGAATTGCTATGACGAATCCGTAAATTGCGGTAGCTTCGGCGAGTGCACAGCCTAAAAGTAATGCCTTGTTAATATCGCCTTTAGCTTCCGGCTGACGTGCTATAGCGTCGGCAGCCTTTGAAGTTGCTATACCTATACCTATACCTGCTCCCATACCTGTGAGAACGGCAAGTCCTGCACCTATTGCGATTAATCCCATAATAAATTACCTCCGAAAAAAATTTTTTTAAATAAATTATTTTATTCGTTTTCCATAGCCTCCGACATGAAAAGCGATGTTAAAAATACGAACACATAAGCCTGAATGCAACCGTCGAAAATATCGAAATAGAAACTGAATACCAACGGCAGACCTACAGGGAGTATCATTTTGATAAGTTCCATTACGACGAATGCACCGAGAACGTTGCCGAAAAGTCGCATACATAGGGACAGCGGTTTGATAACGAGTTCAAGTATATTCATAGGTAACATCAACGGCATAGGTTCTTTGAAACTCTTTAACCAGCCTTTCAGACCCTTTTCATTGATTCCGCTGAACTGTATAAGCAGTATCGCAAAGAGTGCGAGAGTAGCGGTAACGCCTAAATCTTTTGTAGGTGGTCTCAAACCAAAAAGCCCTATGATATTTGACATACCTATATATATAAGAAACGTTTCCAGTATCGGCAGATATTTTTTGCCTTTTTCTCCGAGTATCTCCGTAAAGAAATTATTCATCCACTCGATACCCGATTCTATCAGGCACTGTATACCGGTAGGAACTGTCTTAAGATTCCGTACGAATATTATAGACGCTATGACGAGTACCGCCATTATCACCCACGTTATAACACACGATTCGGGAACGGGAATACCACCTAAAACCGGTATGGTAAACGCTACACGACATTCGAGTTCTTCCATAAGTTTTTCTGCAATATCCATAAATAACACCTTCTTTCAGATATAATAAAACGGAGACAGCACATGGCATAAATCTCCGTTGATTTTGTCAGAAATAAGTACTGCAAAGTATATCAGACAATACCCGACAGCCATATTTTTTACTGCCCTTAATTATCATATAACAAAAATTTTGTAAAGTCAAGAAGAAAATGAAAAATTTCACAATTCACACAAAAAAATCACTTTTATTTCTGATTTTCTGCAATAGAAATTGCATTGTTAAGACGTTCTATGGCGGTATTGTTAAGTTTTGTGGAAAGGCGTACACGGTCTAACTCCGCCTTAAGAGATTTGAGTTCAACGGCGATATTTTTCATAGCGTTGGAGTGTTCCGCCTGAATTTTCCTGATAGTTTCCGTCTGGGTTTCCACAAAATGATTTAAAGTTTCTGCTAACTGTACGTTCTGGTCTTCAAGAAAACATACTCTTTTAAGTAGTTCGTTAATATTGGTAGCGAGCAGGATATTAGCGTTATTTTGTTTTATACCAAAATCGGTCAGTCGGGAAGCTGTCTGAAAAGTTGAAATTTTTTCCTCACTGTCGAAAGTGTTCATATTTGCATTGGTTAGCGTTATATCTGACATTTCAGTAAATTATCCTTTCTTTTTTAAAATTTCACGCCAGTAATTGAGAGTACGGGAAATAGTTTCCTCAACGGATATTTCCGGAATCCAGCCGGTATCACGGAAAATTTCTGAAATATCGGGTTCGATTACGGGAATATCGGAAGCTCTCAGACGTGCAGGGTCAAGCCGGTGGGTAATCGGTATTTTTGCGAGATGCAAAGCGGTATTCAGTATATATTCAATGCTTACCGCCTTACCTCTGCCGACGTTGTAAGTTTTTCCGGAAATACCCATTTCCCCTAAAAGACGGTAAGCACGTACAATGTCTTTCACGTCGGTGAAGTCACGTTTAGCGGAGAGGTTACCGGTACAGATTTCCGGTTTACGCAGACCGTTTTCTATTTCCGCAATCTGTTTACAGAAATCTGATATTACAAAAGTTTCCGCCTGACCTGCTCCGGAGTGATTGAAAGCCCTGACGTTGATAATATCCTTACCGTACGCACGTTGATAAATTTTTCCAATCATACCGGCACATACTTTTGATACGGCGTATATATTCGCAGGATTCGGCGGTTCAGTTTCCTTTATCGGACAGGCATTTTCACGTATAAAGCCGTACTCCTCACCTGAACCAATCAGAATAAGCCGTGTTTTATCCGGTAACGCCTCCATTACATTTATAGAACCGATTATGTTAATTTCGGTAGTAAGCTGTGGTTTTTTCCAGGATACCGCAACGGAACTCTGTGCGGAAAGATGATATATAATATCCGGTTTAACGTCGCCGATAAGTTTTTTAACTTCATTCTGCCGGAGAACGTCGAGAACATACCGGAAACAGTCGGAATTTATAGTTTCACCGGTCAGATGCGTGGCGTGTACCTCATAACCGTTTGCAGTAAGTTCCCGAATCAGATACCCCCCGACAAATCCGCTACCACCAATTATTAAAGATTTCATATATTCACCTCGTCAGTAATTATTTTATATAAATCCTGAATAACATTTTTTTCGTTGAAATTTTCAAGTACTCGTTTCCGTGCGTTCTGACCGAGTTTTTCACGGAGATTTTTATTTTTCCGTAATATATTTATCGCTTCCGCAAGCTGTACGGAATTTTTCGGCTGTACCGTTATACCGGTTTTTTCGTGTATGCTGACATACGGTACGCCTGACGGTAGATTTGTATTTATGACCGGTTTTCCGTAAATCATAGCCTCTAACTGTACTATGCCGAAAGCCTCGCTTTTTTCCACGGAAGGAAGTATGAATATGTCACAATCAGAAAATGCCTGTTTTAACTGTGCATCAGGCAGGAAACCTAAAAAATGTACCCTGTCATTCAGACCGTATTCATGTACTTTTTCTTTAAGTTGATTTTCAAGAATACCAGTACCGGCAATGAACAATTCGCAATTATCGCCGACTTTCCGGAAAGCATTTATAAGAACGTCGACCCCCTTGTAATAAACAAGCCTGCCGGTAAAGAAAACTTTTATACTTTCCGGATTGGTAAGTTTTTCCGTAAGAAATGGTATTTTTTTTATGTCGGTATAATTTTCCGGAGATATTCCGTATGGGAGTACACGGCATTTACTGTGATATTCCGGTAAAAATTCAGAGCCGTATATATGACCTTCCGTCGCAACAAGAATACAATCCGCCCGATTGAGTAAGTATTTCATCAGGGGCTTGTAAAGACGGAGAAGTTTTTTTTGTTTTACGATATCGCTGTGCCACGAAACGATTACTTTTCCGCTGTATCCCGATAATAACAACGCCAGATCTGTTAACGGAAACGGTACGTGTATATGGATTACGTCGGCATTTTCCGACATTTTCCGGAAAATTTTCAGGAACGACATTGACACCGGACACGAAAAATAAGTCCCGAAACTTCCGGCACGTACAAGCCGGACACCGTTAATATTTTCGGAGCAGGTTTTGCCGATACCGTCACGGCATACGAGGGTACGCACTTCGATATTTTTAAATTTCCCGAGTTCTTCGGAGTACTGTTTTACGAGGGTTTCAATACCGCCGGTATGTGGGAAATACGCCTTGTTTACCTCAAGGATTCTGATTTTATTTTTCATGCAGAAGCTCCCTGTAAATAGCGTATAATTTTTCCGCAGACTTTTCCCATGTAAAATTACTTGCACGTTCGATACCTTTTATACTAAGATATTTCCTTAACTCAGTATTTTTATAAAGTCTGTACATACTTTCCGCAATACTTTTAACGGAATATGCATCACAGATTACCGCACAATCGCCGGTAACTTCCGGCAGTGACGCTTCTGCGGACGTGAGAACAGGTACGCCACAAGCCATAGCTTCTAACGGTGGAAGGCCGAAACCCTCATACAGCGACGGAAACACAAAAGCCATCGCACCGGAAATAAGCGGAGGCATACTTTCCGTCGGGACATACTCCGTAAAAATGACGAGTTTTTCGAGAGACAGTTTTTCAACAAGCCGGAAAAAGTCGCCATATAGCCAACCTTTACCACCTGCAATAACGAGTTTCGGCGGATTTTGTATGTGGCGTGTGAGAATTTTGTAGGCACGTACGAGACGTTTTAAATTTTTGCGTGGTTCGATAGTACCGACGTAAAGAAAGTAATCGCCGTCAATGCCGAGGTTTTTTTTAACATTTTTAATAATATCCGGATCTGTACAGGGTCTGAATTTTTCGCAATCCACGCCACACGGTACAACACGTATTTTTGCTGAGTATTCCGGGAAATATTTAATAATTTCCGTCCGTGAAAATTCGGAATCGGTGATAATAATATCCGCTCTTTTCATGGATTTTTTAAGACCCGATTCAAGCATAAACCGGGTGCGACCCCTTACGGTATCGGGAAAAGTCTTGTAAACCATATCGTGTACGGTTACAATTTTTTTCCCATGTACGAACGGCGGAACTATATAGTTAAAAAAATGCGTGATGTCTGATTTTTTCCCGAAAAACAGGGAATACGGTACAGGCAGGAACGCAGATAATCCCCTGTAGAGATACCCCGAAAATACGGAATAGTTGAGATTAATATTGTTTCCGGCGAAAGTACGGGCTTTTTCAATGCGTGATTTCTTACCGCTTGTAAAGAACGTATATTCATAATTGTTATCGGGAAAAAGTTTCGCAACGGCTTGCGTCTGACCGATTTCACACCAACCGATACCGGTTATTTTATCGGCGATTATCGGGATGGCATCAAAAGAAATATTTATTTTCCGCATTTTATCAGTTCCAGATCGTTTTTAACCATTCTTTCGACGAGTTCAGGGAAAGAAATTTCACGTTTCCAGCCGAGTAATTTTTCAGCTTTTGCGGGATTTCCTAAGAGTACATCAACCTCTGCCGGACGGAAAAATTTCTGATTTACTTTTACGACTGTTTTTCCGGTAGCCTTATCAATGCCGGTTTCGTCGATTCCGTGACCGTGCCATTCTATGTCGATACCGGCGTATCTGAATGCGAGTTCCGCAAATTCACGGACGGTACGGGTTTCATTGGTAGCGATTACGAAATCGTCGGGGGAATCCTGTTGTAACATCAGCCACATCGCACGCACATAATCCACAGAGTGTCCCCAGTCACGCTTTGAATCGAGATTACCCAGTTCAACGCAATCTTTAAGTCCGAGACTTATTTCAACAGCGGATTTAGTTATTTTTCTCGTGACAAATTCTATCCCTCGCCGTTCGCTTTCGTGATTGAAAAGTATTCCGGAGCAGGCGAAAAGTCCGTAACTTTCACGGTAATTTTTCGTAATCCAGTGACCGTATAACTTTGCCACACCGTACGGACTGCGTGGGTAAAACGGTGTATTTTCAGTCTGTGGCATTTCCTGAACGAGTCCGAACATCTCGGAGGTGGAAGCCTGATAGAATCTTGCTTCCGGCTTTACAATACGGATAGCCTCCAGTAAATTGGTTACGCCGAGGGCATCAATTTCAGCGGTACTTAACGGAGTATCCCAACTTGTCGCAACAAATGATTGTGCGGCAAGATTGTAGACTTCGTCAGCCTGCGAAATTTTCATAGCGGAAATCAGGGAAACAGGGTCAGTCATATCGGCGTAAATGAGATTTACCTTGTCTTTGAGATGTCCGATATTTCCGTAATCTACCGTTGCCTTGCGTCGCCATATACCGTAGACGTTGTAACCCTTTTCAAGTAAGAGTTCCGCTAAATATGAACCGTCCTGACCGGTTATACCTGTAATGAGTGCGTTTTTCATGATAAAATCTCCTTTAAATAAATTCTGTACGGTTGTTTTCTTTAAGTTTCGCTATAATTTTTTTGATGTCCTGCGTGCTGTTCTTTGAACATACAAGTAAAACGTCGTCAGTATCAACTATCACGGTATCTTCCATACCGACTACCGCCACAAGACGTTTACCACCGCAGATAGTGGAACGTTTGCAGTTTTCGGCTATAACGTCGCCTTTTATGAAGTTTCTGTTGTCGTCAGTTTCATTGATGCGTTCGATAGCAAGCCAGCTCCCGACATCATCCCATCCGAAACTGCCGGGGATAGTGAAAATATTTTCCGCTTTTTCCATGATACCAAAATCAATTGATTCCGACGGGAATTTATTGTATTCGGTTTCAAGAACCGTTTCAAAATCGGGTGTACCGTAAGCGTCGGCGATTTTCTGCGTACCGTAAAAAATATCGGGCATGAATCGGGCGAAACATTCCATAATAGCCGAGACTTTCCATACAAACATACCGCTGTTCCATAGATACTTACCGGAAGCGAGGTATTTTTTAGCAGTCCGGAGGTCAGGTTTTTCGACGAATTTCTCCACTTTGTAGGCGTTGCCGTCCTCATCGCTGAAGTTAATATATCCGTAACCGGTTTCCGCATACGTGGGAGTTATGCCGATAGTGAGCAGGTTATCGCCTTCGGTAGCCTTGACTATTGCGTTACAGAGAGTACGTGTAAAAATGTTCTCGTATTTTATGAGGTGGTCTGACGGTAAGACGAGCATTACCGCATTACCGTATTTTTTCCGGATTATCGCACCGGCAAACGCTATACAAGGGGCGGTATTACGTCCGCAAGGTTCGGAAAGAATATTTTCCGGTGGAATTTCCGGTAACTGTTCACGGACGAGATTTTTATAGGCGGAATTGGTTACAATGAAGATGTCTTCGTTCTGAACTACCGGACTGATACGGCGGACAGTTTTCTGAATCATTGTCACACCGTCACCAGTAAGCGACAGAAACTGTTTAGGGTGATTTTCCCGACTTTCAGGCCAGAATCTCTCACCTTTACCGCCTGCCATTACGACTGCTGTTATTTTCATTTTAATATCTCCTTTTTCTGTACGCTTTATATATATAATAGTATACTATAAGTCTTTTTTGTCATCCGGCAGAACGTTTTGTATATCTGAATTGTTTTTTGCCGGAAAGAACATAGTTTTGATGGTCATAAGAATTATCTGTAAATCCATACGGAATGAATAGTTTTCGATGTACATCAAATCCATTTTTAACTTGTCAGCCGGTGAGGTATCGTAAACACCGGTAACCTGTGCGTAACCTGTGAGACCGGCTTTCACTTTAAGTCTGAAAACAAATTCCGGCATATCCTGCCTGTAGAGAGCCGTTAATTCCGGACGTTCCGGACGTGGACCGACTACCGACATATCGCCCATAAGGATATTAAAGAGTTGTGGGAACTCGTCTATACGGAATTTGCGTAAAATTTTCCCTACCGGTGTTATACGGTCATCGTTTTCGGAGGCAAGTTTTATACCGTTTTTTTCCGCATCCGCAATCATGCTACGGAATTTGTAGACGTAAAATTCTTTACCGTCACGTGTAAGACGTTTCTGTTTATAGAAAACGTTTCCGCCGTCGCAAAGTTTAACGGCAAAAGCGGAAGCAATCATTATCGGGGAGAGAATTACAATCGCAAACAGTGAGAAAACCACATCAAAGAGACGTTTTAACATCTGCTGTTCGGCGGTAAGACCGTAATTCCGACACAGGAGCAGGGGGGTATCAAAAAGTCTGATGTCCTCACTTCCCCTTACTATAATATCTGAAATTTCCGGTACTATATACACCCTGACCGATTTTTCAAAGCAGAATTTGAGATATTCATTGCGTTGTACCTCCGGAATATCGCAGATAATTACGCCCTCGTACTTCAGAATAAGTTCACGTATTTTGTCGTCAGGTTCGGAAGAACTTACGGATTCGCAAATCATGTACTTATCTACACGCCTGCTCATTTTCATTACAAGTGAACCGGCTTTCCTGCTACCGTAAATCAGTATTAGTTTCCGTGGGGGATATATCAGAAAATATAACTTCCCACTTAATACCGTCCATATCGCAATTATTCCGAAGTCGGTGAAAGTGAGGTACAGAATCGGCAGAAACGCCATGAAGTCACGACCTATCAGGCTTATCATGAAGTAGGCGATAATATTGATGCATACCATTGATATTATCTGCGAATATAACATATCCGTCTTTTTCAGATAACCTAATTTGAATCCACCATATGCCTTGAAAAATAAGGCGGTCAGAATGCAGTATATCCCGATAAGAACCCAGTTACCACGGCGATAGAATGGTAGTACTATAGTTTCGCTGTAGTACTCGTACCACATAAGCCCGAAAAGTCCTGTAAGGATACATAGCAGAAATACTGCTGAAATGAATGAAATAAATCTTTTATACCGGTCTTTTTTGTTAGTCATAATCACGCACCGGTGTTCAGACAGCCGGTATCTCCTTTATACTTTTTAAATATACTATAGGTCATTATAACAGATAGTAAACATTGTGTCAATAGAATATGGCGTATTTTACAGGAATTTTTTCACATTTACAGCGTTATGCACAAAAGCCTGAGAGTATACTATTATAATAGGGGAGTTCTGATGTATATAAAAAATAATTTAATTATATCGAAAACACTTGACAAATCCGGAAACTTATGATATAATACAATAAGACGCTTGTGTAGCACAGTCGGTAGTGCAGCTCATTCGTAATGAGCAGGTCGCAGGTTCGAATCCCGTCACAAGCTTTACGCCCTCGTATTTACGGGGGCTTTTTTGTGCAGATTTTACAAAAATGCACGTATTTTTTCTATTTGCATATAATAACTGGGTATTGACTTTTTGAACATCAAATGATATAATTGATTTGTGATAAACTTGTGAAGGGCAGGGTTCGCAAGCTAAGCAAAAATTTTTTTAATGAAGGGAGATATCCACATGAACAAACTGAAAACACGGTCGATTAGTTTCGTCACGGCGTTTATGCTGTCCGTGATGAGCATTATGACCGGAATGTCACCACCAAAAACACTGGCGGCAGAACCAATTACAAATGAATCAGGTAGTAAAACCATTGATGATGTCGTTTTGCTTGCAGGTAAGAAAGGCTTGATTGGTAGTGACATTGAAGCAACAATTAAGAATTACGAGAAAGAGTACGCTTTAGGTATGGCGTCACAGTTCTGTATATTCTTGGGTGAAGATTTCAAGCCAAGCAATTCAGACGCAGAAGGACGTGTTGCCGTCGGAGGAAATCTCGAGTTCCAGGGTGACTGGGATTACGAAATCGGTAACGGTGACTACGAAAGCAAAACTTCTCTTGGAGCACTCATAGACAATGAAGATTACGCCGTTGCTATTGTAAACGGTAAGACTTTAGCCAAAGTAAGACCAAATTCAGAAAATGAGTATTCTGACGGAGAAAAAAATAGCCAGGTTGCAAAGAACTTCTGGATAGCAGATGATACAGAAGTTTCTTACAGATGGTGGAATGATAACAACGCAGATAACAAACTCGGAATCAAAGCAGACGATACTATATATCGTGGTTCAGAAGCCTTTAATGTCAAAGCATATCTTGATTCTCTGAAAGAAGCAAGTAAAAAGCTTGGAAGTAAGACATCAGACAGTAAAGTATACATGGGTGACGACGGACATATTAAAATGGAATTTACAGGTTCTCCGGCAGATACCGTATACTTCAATATGACGGCGGAACAATGGGAACTGTACAAGAGTTCAGCTTATCTTGACTTCGTGAATATTCCTGAACTGAAAGAACCACGAGAAGTCGTTGATAATGACGGAACAAAAACAACATGGAAATATTCTTATATTGTTGTTACCGTTGAGGGTGAAGGTGAAGTACATCTTACTGACCCGCAGGTATTCGGCGGACAGAAATTCACCAGCATAAACGGCGAATATATAAGCAGAACTGATTACACTGATAATGACACTTCAAAAAACAACCACCCGGGCGTTACAAGTTTACTCTATAACTTCCCGGATGCAACTACTGTTGTTCTCGGAAACAACTTCCAGGGTACAATATTAGCACCTAATGCACACGTTACAGATGAAAACACATTAGGTAAAGGAGACCGTGGTCACTTATCAGGTGCATTGATTGCACAGTCTTTTGAGGGTGCAACAGAGTTTGGTTACAGACCGTTTACAGGTCCTAAGTCAATGCTCGGTTCTGTTTCAGGATATGCACTTGAACTGACAAAGACAGACGGTGTTAATTTCATTGCTGGTGCGGTACTCGGACTTGTTGAAATCAATAACGGCAAAGAAAGTGTAGTTTCAGATGTTGAGACAAACACAACCGCTTACGATTTCGTAACTGTACCTTCTTCACTGGATACTTCAGATTCAGAAGTAAAGGCATACGTTAAAGACTATGTGTTAAAAGAATTATCCGCTCCGGCAGGATATATACAGACAGATGACACATACCCTGTAAAGATAGTTGAAAACGTTAAGGAAATCAAGGAATTTGACGGCGAAAGAAAAGTTCCTACAGTTGTAGAAGTTTCAATTTATCGTGGTGAATTGAACGGAACACTTCCGGCAGGTGAAACAGCACCTCAGGAATTCCTTGTCAGACACCTGACCTATACTGACAGTTACAATGATAACGGCGAACAGATTTCAAGAAATATTGTAATTGATTCACCTATCGACGGTATGACCGAATCAGTAGAGATTACTTTCGACCTTACAATTGCTAACGGAAAAGTTACAGCCATCAGACAGACACTTGACGGTAAAGAATCAAACCCGATAGCAGATTATACCGTAAATCAGGAATTTACAGTTAATTTCAATGACACAGACAGCACATATTATTATGATGCCGAGAATATGATGATTACACGTATTCCGCAGAATAAAGTTCCGGAATTCGTAAATAATGCAAAGGAAATAACACTTAAAAAAGTTGACGCAGACGACGACGCATTACTTGACGGTGCAGTGATTTCTGTTTATAAAGCAGGCACAAATCCGGCACAGTTAGCAAGAGAAGATTTAAAAGATGTAAAAGTAGATAAAGAGGGCGTAAACCTCGGACATCTTGACCCGGGCAGATACTATATCACAGAGTCAACAGCTCCTGAAGGATATGAAAAGCCAGTAAACGACATCTACTTTACAATAACAGAAAATTACGAACTTCAGGGTGAAGGCTCAAGAACAAATTATCCTGTTAAGTATACTGTTAATTATGCTGGTGAATCAAATGGTCCATTCAATGCAAATATCAGTGAAAGCGATATAACCATTAAAGAAGGATTCAAGACAGCTGATGTAACTGTACCATTCTTTACAGAAGACAATATAAAGAATAATGAAACATACACTTACGCAGATTGTGCTGATAAAGTCATTGAAAAGATTGTAGTTCATGTATCTTCTGTTGATTATGGCGAAGGTGGCATTCAGTTTAAACATAATGGTGATGACCAATGGGCTCAGCTTTCTTTAAAGCAAGGTACAAATGAATTTACAAAAGCACAGTTAAATAATGCTACATTTGAAGGCGGAAAGATAAAACTGACTTACTGGAACGCAGCAATTGACAGCATTGATTATTACTGTTCAGGACTTACAACTATAGGTATAGACAATAAAGCAGTAGTAGACAGCATAACAATTGAATGTCCTGCATATCTTGAAGGTTCAGTTCTTGAAGTAGGCAACAGTGAAGATGAAGATGGTTCTACAGGCGTAGTAAAGGCAACCGAAGACGGAAAATATATCTGTGAAATCAAGATAGGCGAAGCATTTACAGACTTCCCTACACTTGAAATTGAAACTCTTGAAATCAACAAGACAGATATTTATGACCCGACATCAGAATCTCCGCTTGAAATCGTATTACCTAACCAAAAGGAAGAGGGAGAAGAAATATCTATAGAACTCAACAAGGTTAATATGCGAGGCGTTGAAGTGGAAGGTGCTTTACTTGAACTTGCATCTGAAGACGGAAGCGATATTACTTCAGACGGTCAGACATCACCAATGACATGGACATCACACCAGAAGACATCATGGAAAATAACAAACATTAACCCAGGTACTTATACACTCACTGAAAAAACAGCACCTAATGGTTATTTAATAGCAGACCCGATTACATTTAAAGTTGACGAAGCGGGTGTTATTACAGTAATTAAAGACGGCGAAGAATTTAACGTTAAAGAAAACGAAGAAGGCATAAAACAACCAGCAAGAGGAGATAATTTCATACTCTCCTGCAATAAAGACGGACGTTACAGTCTTGATATGCGTGACGGAAGATTACTGAGATTCCAGAAGTCAGATGCAGAAGGTAACCTGCTTACAGGTTCAGTATTCAGACTTACAGCAACACAGACTGTTACAGATGACGAAGGAAACACAAGCCAGGAAGCAATTAAATTTAATAATGAAATAGTTAAATTTGATGAAGAATATCAGAACTATGCAAGATTCAACACCGACAGAACAGCTATTTTATGGTATTCAAACGGACTTCCGGAAGTTGAAGATGCCGAGCCGATGGCATTCTTTGAAGTAAGAAACCTCCCGAACGGTAATTATACACTTGAAGAACGTACAGCTCCTGACGGATACACAGTAAAGACAGTTAAATTTACTATTACACCTACAGTAGTAGACGGAAAACCAGGAAACGGTATAACTGTTTCAAGTACAGCAAGTACAGACGATTTAGTAATCAATAAGGAATATAAACCGGAGAACGCCGGAGACATAAAACTCAATGAATTAACGCTTAAGGATAACGAAGCTAAAATCAAGTTCAGCAAGAAAGACGTAAGCGCTACTACTAATACAGAACTTGCCGGAGCTAAACTTTCACTTACCCGTATCGACGCAGAGGGTAAACCGATAGCATTTGACGACAAACAGATTAAAAATTCAACAGGCACATTAAGCGAAGATAAGACACAGATTACATGGACATCAGGAGAAACAGCATTAGAAATAACAAAGATTCAGGACGGTACATACGTACTTAAGGAAGAAGAAGCACCAGCCGGTTACGAAACCGCAAAGGATATTACAATTGTAATTGAAAATGGTGTTATTGTAAGTGCAACAGTAAAAAGCGACGTAGAAGGTGAAGAACCTGTAAGCGTTCTTGATAAGAATGTAAGTCTTACTAAAGATACCGTTACTATGCTGGACAGAGCAATAGTAAAGATTGGTAAGAGAGAACTTATTACAGAAAATGATGAAGAAACAAGAGCTCCTTTAGCAGGTGCGGAACTTCTTCTCGTAGGCGTAAACAACGCAACAGACAGAACACCTATTGAACTTACTGAAGCTAACATTAACGCAGTTGAAGGCATAACGGCAGAACTTACAAAAGCATCAGCTGATGCAGACGGTAAATTAATTGAAGACGAAAACGGCACATATTCCGCTATCAAGTGGACATCAACAGATAAAGACCTTGAACTCAGAGCACTTCCGAACGGTATATATACTCTTACAGAAATAAATGCTCCGGAAGGTTATAAAATAGCAGACCCGATGAGCTTTACAGTTACAGACGGAAAGGTTACAAGAAACGGAAGACCGATTGACAAGAACACAATCTTAATGGTTGACGAAAAGGAAAAAGAAACTACAACAACTACAACCACAACAACAACTACAACTACTACAACAGCAGTTACAGTAATAGTTGAAAAGGTTGACGAAAACGGCAAACTTCTTTCAGGAGCAGACCTTTCAATTACAGGTACAGACAAAGACGGTAACCCGATTATCTTCAATGAAGACAATGCACCTGTTGAATATCTCGTAACAGATGAAGCAGGTTCAGTAACAACAACTACTACAACGGCTGATGCAACAGTTACAGGTTCAGACGAAGTAACAACAACAGAAACTACTACAGCAGACGTTACAGGTACTGACGAAGCAGTTTCAACAACAGAAGCCACAACAACAGACGTTACAGAAGCAGAAGAAACAACAGAATCTGCTACAGAAGCAGAAGCTGAAGAAGAAGAGCCGGTTGATACAGACATAGCAGTACTGGCTGATGATGATGCTGAACCGGCAACAACTACACCTTCCGGCACAACAGAAGATGAAGTTAAAGAAACAGTAACAGCTAAGAAGATAGCATGGACATCAAGTGATAAGGCATTTGAATTAAATCTCCCGGCAGGTGATTACATACTCGTTGAAGATAATGTACCGGCTGGATACGTTAAAGCAGATGACATTAAGTTTACAGTTGAGGAAGACGGAACAATTACAGTTAACGGCGAGACAGTAGAAAAAATCACCATGACAGATAATGACATCACAGTAAAAATTGACAAGGTAGACGAAGACGGAAATTACGTTGCGGATGCTGTACTTTCACTTACAGGTAAGGACAGCGACGGAAATGATGTAGTATTTGGTGAAGAATTTGACAAATATTTTGAAGAAGACATATTAGCAACATTAACTACTACAACAGCAGAATCCGGCACAGACGCAACAACTACTACAACAACAGCAGAATCAGATGACGAAGATGCAACAACAGAATCCACTACAGCACCGGTTGCAGATGATAACGACGAAACAGAAAACGATACAGAAATAGAAGTACAGGCTGACGGCGACGAAGCAGAAGATACAACAAGAACACAGCTTGTATGGCTTTCAAAAGATGCTACAGAGATAATAAAGAATCTCCCGGCTGGTGAGTATACACTTCACGAAATAATAGCTCCGGACGGTTACGAAGTAGCAGAAGACATTACATTCACAGTTGAAGCAGACGGCACAATCAAGATAGACGGCGTAGAAGTTTCAGAAATCAAGATGATTGATAAGACAGCAGAGACTACAACAACAACTACTACAACTACCACCACAACAGAAACTACTACAACTACAACAACAGCTACAGTAGATATTGTTAAGATAGGTAGTGAAAGCAGTACAACATACGTTCTTTCCGGAGCAGTTCTTGAACTCGAAGGTAAAAACGGAACAGACCCGATAGTATTTGGTGAAGAGTACAAAGACTACTTCACAGTAACGACAACAACAGGTACATCTGCAACAGGTACTACAACAGAAGATGAAGACGAAACATCTACAGCAACCACTACAACTGACGAACCTTCCGTACAGGCAGACGACGACGAAACAACTACAACTACTGCTTCAACAGAAGATGAAGAGACAGTAACAACATCCACAGTAACAAAGCTCATGTGGATTTCAGGAGATAAAGCATTCCCGGTAGGACTTCCAGCCGGTGAGTACACACTCCACGAAGTATCAGCTCCGGACGGATATCTGACAGCAGATGACATAGTATTTACAGTTGACGAAGACGGAAACGTTACAAGAAAAGACGGTGTAGAAGTTAAAGATAATACAATCGAGATGATAGACGAAAAGATAACTACTACAACGACTACCATCACAACTACTACAACTACAACAACGACTACAACAACTGAATCCACCACAACTACAGAAGAGACTTCAACCTCAACAACTACTACTACAACAACCACGACAACTACAACGACTACAACCACAACAACAGGAACAGGTTCAACAACTACAACGACTACTACAACTACTACAACCACAACAACGGGAACAGGTTCAACAACAACTACAACAACTACTACAACAACTACAACAACAGGTACAGCTT
>JAIDCY010000024.1 GCA_029055625.1 Ruminococcus sp.
GTCCCCCATACAGCCGAACCATACTCCTCACCCTGCCGGAATTTTTTCTTGTTTTTTGATTTAACGTACATGATTATTTTCATAGCTACCGCCAATGCAGCTCCGACAAGCAAGTCCGTCGGATTCAGGCTTGGAACTATTTTCGCAAACGATACGCCGATATTGTTCATAAACGGCAGAAGTTTCGCTGAAATGTCGTCGCCCTCGGAAATCCTGTAGGCGTAACCGATTTTGTCGCCTGCATAGCCGAAAATCATGTACGGCAGATTTGCAAGGATAAACTTTTTAACCTTTTTTCCGTTAATCTGCATGGCATCACCTCCGTGTGTAGTCTGAACGTGCTTTCGGTTCGATTTTCAGGTATATCAACGCATATTCCCCCTCGATTTTTCACGTTGTTTCTGTTGTCTTTTCGGCTGATTAGCGACTTTTTCCGTCTCTCTGCGTAACTGTTCACGGCTCATTTCGCCACGACCTGAAATCTGATTGTTGAACTTATCCGCATACTCCGCAAAGGCTTTTTTGAAATTATCCGTTTTGCTTGCTGAAAAGAAAATGTGATAAGTAGGCGGATTCGTGGATTTATCCTGTTTCAGGGCGTAATCAACGTCGTATTTTCGGGCAGTATCGAGAAAATCGCCGATATTTTCGCTGTTTACGTCTATTTTTTCAAGTCCTGACGGTGACTTGTTTTCAAGCTGTCTAAACGTCATACGACCGGTTTTTTCCGCCTTGCCGTTCAGAAACTCTCTCAATGCGGACCTGAAAATATCCGCTGTAATTTTTTCAGCCTTGACGGTCAGTGCGATAGTTTTTCTTGTACCGTGTTCAAAGTCATTCGCCATATCGTTCACCGCCATTTTCAGCCACCGAGTACACTCCGAGAACCTCGCTGTCAAGCCAGTCCGTCAGCTTTTTCTGAGCCGATACAGCCGTATTTTTCGACGAATATATGCCGAGAATATGGATTGAACTTGCTATATCGGTTGCAATCAGACCGTAAACGTCGCCTTCATCGCTGATTTCAACAGAAACCGTGATGATATGGGCATAATTTACAAGGTTACCCTCCTGAGTAACAATAGTTTTCGCCATAGATTTCACCCCCCTTCATTGGATTTCTTGCACGGATTCCCATTCTGATACTTGCAGGTCTTGCAAATCCCTTTTTTTCGGCAAATATCAATTGCCTTGTTTCTGTCGGAAATGTGCTTGTCCTCGCTCTTGTAAAAATGGCATTCCTGGTTAAAACCGTTGCATTTATTAGCGGTAATCGCCATACACCTGTAAAATCCACGTATTTCAATTCTGGCAAAGGCACACTTCGGAATCGCTTTATTCATAGTAAAATCCTCTTTTTTCTTTTCAGATGCCATTCAAACTCACACTTTATTGCCGAAATCACGCCTTATTACATAGTCAGACCATCTTTCCTCGTGGTTGGTTTTGAAGTGATTGTTGTTGATTTCATTGTACAGCGTACTCAGGAAATATTTTTCATGATTCCGGATAATATCAGTCATTCTCATACTTTCAACTGCTCTTTCCATACATTCCATATTTACTTTCAGCAGAACTCCTTTCACGACTTCATGAGGAAATTCCTGTCCGCAGATAGTAACGGTTGCCTTATCACCACTGATTACTCTTGCAATTGATTCTATATGCTCATCAAGTTCTTCTTTCGGCATATATGGATCTGAATGTAATCCATATAAGTAACTCTCATAGTCAATCAGATATTTTATCAACTCAATGTTCTCTTTCATGTCACGTGAAAATTTTTTTGCTTTCTGTGCTTTATCAGTCAATCTATCAATCTGTCCATCAGTCTTTTTTGAGGTTTCAGCATTTATTTCAGATTTTTCTTCCGGAGCGGAGATTGATTGGTAGAGTGATTTATCAATGGATTCTTTATCCATACGTTCTTTATTATAATTAGTTATTTTATTATCGTTCTGTATATCAATATGTTGTTTAGCTTGATTCATGTTTTCCGTATCAAGGTCTTCAACATATTGGTCAGGTTGTTTAAAAAAAGAAGACGTTTCGGACGGGTTGCAGTTGTTGGACGGGTCAGGGTCAACAGGGTCGACAGCTTCCATAGGCTCATCGCTGATTATGTAATCCCAGTTTGCGATTCTGCCGTTCTTGTATATTCTTTCACGTCTGAGGTAATTGAGTGATTCAAGTTTGTTAAGTATGTTTGCAATTTTGGTGATACCATCAGGCAGTATCTTAGCGAGACCACGGATTGAAAACTTCCAACCGTCTGGAAGCGAGAGCATCGTTACGAGCAGACCACGTTCCGACACACTGAGACTGGTGTTACGGATCAGTTTGTTTCCGTCCATATTATAAAATTAAAGCAGAACCGGTTTTTTAAGAAATCCGGTTTTATTTTTTGCCTTATTACTGAAAATTAAAAAATTCCGTCGAAAAATTGACTTATTGTAAATAATGTGATATAATGGTATATATGTACTTTTGAAGGAGGTCACAATGTCAAATAAACTGGAGCTTACATGGTACGGCAAGGACAAGGAAATTAATATTGAACCTCGCCTGCTCATTGAAAAACCGAAGCTGTCAAATATAAGTTCAGCTCCCGACACTGAAAATATGCTGATACACGGAGACAATCTGCTTGCATTAAAGGCACTTGAAAGCAAATACGCCGGAAAGGTTAAGTGTATCTATATAGACCCACCATATAATACAGGTAACGCATTTGATAAATATGATGACAATTTAGAACATTCTGTATGGCTTAATCTTATGTACAAACGTTTTGAATATCTTTACTCTATGCTTTCTGATGACGGCTTTATGTTTGTAAATCTCGACGAGCAGGAACACGCCTATGCTAAAGTAATACTGGATTCAATTTTTGGACGTAATAATTTTATTGGTGATATAATTTGGCAAAAAAGAAAAGGGGGTGGAAATGATTCAAGATATTTAGCACTTGACCATGATTATATTATTGTTTATGCAAAAAATATATCTAAAGAAGTACACCCTGATAAATGGCGAACTTGCCAATCAGAAGAATATCTAAAAAGATACAAAGAAATTGACGAAAACGGAAAAAGATATTACTGGGATACAGTTGCACGTGACGGGTTAAAAAATCCTATTCCTGTTTCAATTACTTGTCCCGATGGCTTTGTACTTTCAATAAATTCTCAAATGTCTCAAAAAACAATTGAAGAAGGATTACAAAATGGAATGGTAAGATTAATAAAATCAAAAAACGGTTGGACTTTACACCATAGGGTATATATGAAAAACGGACAAGTTCAGCGTTCTATTTTGAATGATGTCGGAACTAATAAAACAGCTGGTGATGAAATGAATTATCTTTTCGGAGATACAAAAGCATTTCCGTACCCTAAGCCTGAAAGTTTAATTTCAAGAATATTAGAACTTTCCACAAAAGAGGGCGATTTAGTCCTTGATAGTTTCTTAGGTTCGGGAACTACTTCCGCCGTTGCACACAAGATGAGCAGGCGATACATTGGCATTGAAATGGGTGAACACGCATACACTCACTGTAAAAAACGTCTCGATATGGTAGTTTCCGGCGAGGACATGGGAGGTATTTCAAAGTCTGTGAACTGGTCAGGCGGTGGCGGATACCGTTTCTATGAACTCGCCCCGACGCTTATTAATAAAGACGAGTTTGGCGAATACGTCATAAATCCTGAATACAGTCCGGAAATGCTCGCCGGAGCGGTTGCGTTGCACGAGGGATTCACGTACCAACCGGACAAAAATATATTCTGGAAACAGTCGCACGGTAACGAAAAATCGTATCTTTTCGTAACCACACGACATCTTAACGCCGTGTTCATGGAGTCGATAGCCGGAAGCATGGAAGACGACGAGTATTTAGTGATAGCGTGCAGTTCGTTTGATAAGGGTCTTGACAAGCTGAATCCGCATATAACGGTAAAGAAGATACCGCAGATGCTACTTGAAAAATGCGAATTTGATAAATCAGATTACAATCTGAACATCATACACCCACCGGTATACGAGGAGGAAACCGAAGATGAAAGCTGATTTTAGTCTTTACACAACGGAGTACATAAGTGGCGTGATGTCCTTACGGAAACCACAGAAGAAATCGCTTGAAATACTGCATAAAATCTTAAATAACATTGAACTAAAAAAAGGTATGAAATTACAGCCTGCTCTCGATACGATAAGAAAATTATACCCTACCTGTACCGATTTTGAACGTGATTTCATGTCAATGACGTTTTCACTTGCTACAGGAGTAGGAAAAACGAGGCTTATGGGAGCGTTTATAGCATATCTGTATACACAGCATAATATAAGAAATTTTTTTGTTGTCGCTCCGAACACTACAATATATAACAAACTCTGTCGAGACCTGAACGACAGTAACAGTCCGAAGTATGTTTTTCGGGGACTTAGTTGTTTTGTCAATGCACCGCAGGTCATAACCGGCGAAGACTATCGGAGTAAACCGATTTCATTTTTTCAGAGTGAAGTGCGTATTTTTGTTTTCAATATAGGCAAATTCGACAGAGAAGACGCCAATATGAAAAAAGTCAACGAATATTACGGCGATTCATTTTTCGGAACACTTGCGAAACTATCAGACCTTGTTATGATAATGGACGAATCGCATCATTATCACGGCGAAAAAGGTGAGCAGGCTTTGAACGAACTGCACCCATTGTTTGGTATCGAACTTACCGCAACTCCGTTAATGACAAAGAAAAAGAACGGTAAACAGATACCATTCAAGAATGTTGTATATGAATATCCGTTATCACAGGCAATCGCCGACGGATATACAAGAACGCCGTATGCCGTTACACGTTCCGATGTAGATTTTTATAATTTTGGTGATGAGCAGATAGACAAACTGATGTTACAAGACGGTATTTTCTGTCACGAGCGTATAAGACAGAAATTACAGGTCTATGCAGTAAATAACAATAAACCTGTTGTAAAGCCGTTTGTACTTGTGGTCTGTAAGAATACAGCTCATGCAAAATGGGTGGAAGAGTACATAAAATCGGATAATTTCTGTAAAGAAGCTTATAAAAGAAAGGTTGTTGTGGTACATTCAAAGCAAGGAAATACCGAATCGGAAGCAAATACAAAAATGCTCCTCGAAGTAGAAAAATCTGATAATCCGGTTGAAATCGTCATTCATGTTGACAAGCTGAAAGAGGGCTGGGACGTTAATAATCTGTACACTATTATTCCGCTCCGTACTGCCACATCTAAAATACTGCGTGAACAGATGGTCGGAAGAGGTCTTCGTCTGCCTTACGGAGAACGTACAGGCGATAAGGATATTGATTCTGTCATGTTGACAGCCCATGATAAATTTCAGGACATTCTTTCAGAAGCACAAAAGGGAGATTCCATTTTTAAGGCTGGAAATGTTATTAAGGTCGAGGAAATCGAACCCGAAGAAATTTCCGAACCTCAGCTTGCATTTGAATTAGAAGAAGAATCCGATGAAATCCTGACCTCTGCATATGAAACAACAGGAATTGAACGTTCCGAGCAGGCGGACACGGCTTTGCAGATTATACAGTAGACCGTTAAGAAAGAAGTTTACAGGGAAATACAGAATAATCTGACACACACGGTCACTCCTCCTGCCGTCAGGAAGATTGCTGAAAAGGCAGTAAGTACAGTAACAGAAAACGCTGATTTTTCCAATATTTTTCATGAAAACAGTATTCCTTTAATTATCCGCTGGACAGAAAAACATACTGAAAAAGTGCATAGAACAGCAGAAAAGAAATTTATTCCCATTCCGCAGATACGCATAACCGATGCTGGTGCGGAAGAATATGTATTCATAGATTTTGATATTGACCTCTCCAGCTTCAATCATGAACCACTGACAAATGAAATACTGATACAGAATCTTGAAGACCAGTCTGAGCAGGAACGAATCAGAGCAGATGCTATTGATTTTGAAGGTTATGAACCGAAAAGAGTTATTCTCAGTGAACTCCGCAAAAAGCCTGAAATTGACTATAATAAATGCAAAACGCTTCTTTTTAAGCTGATAACACAAGTTACTGATAGTTATGAGTATAGCTATGGTACAAACGGTATGCAGAATATCGTGATGATGTATAAGCGTGATATTTCCGAAAAAATCTATAATCAGATGATGCAACATTTCTACTGTGATAATGGACTTATTCAGGAAGAAGTCGTTGGTACTCGGAGATATAATTTGCCATTAAACTTTACATATCGTACTTCAGTTTCGTTATATGAGAACTTTTCGGGAGATGTCAGGTCTGTACGATTTACCGGAATCAGAAAAGGCGTATTCAGCGAGGTAAAGTTCGACAGTGCAGAGGGCGAGCTTTCATTTGCTCGTATCATTGAGCGTGATGAAGATGTACTGAACTGGCTTCGTCCGGCACCGAAAGAGTTTAACATCACATATAATCACGGGAAAAATTATGAACCTGATTTTGTTGTCGAAACAGAAGATACGATATATCTTGTCGAGGTCAAAGCTGAAAGAGATTTGAATAATCCGGATGTCATTGCAAAGAAAAACAGAGGTATTCTCTACTGCGAAACTGTAAAGCATTGGAGTGAGGCAAACGGATACAAGCCGTGGAAATATCTGTTTATACCTGCAAATCAGATATATCAGAACTCAACATTTAATATGATTGCAAAGAAGTTTACTGTAATAAATTGATAAGGGAGAAATGATTTTGGGCGGACAATTAGAACCAGGTGCAATCAGGCTAAAAAATGCAATAGATGCTTTAAAAGAGAATAATAATGATAAAACTAAATTATACAAAGAACATATCGAAGCATTGAAGAACTTTGATACTTCTATTATTAATGACAAGACCTTCAGCATTATTAATGATCCATTTGACTTGAATATTTTGACAGATTTATTAATCGCATCATTGTTGAAGTATCTTTCAGCTTCTTGGTAAACATTAAGTCTAAAAGAAAGGCATTCTTATATTAAATGTTGTCAAGATGGCAACAATTCAACAGGGCTTACAGACATGAGCAAATTTTCGTTAAGAAAATCTTCTTATGAATTATACGATTATGAATTCAATTATTGCACCTTTCGAGAGCAGGTTTACTATTTCTTCTGTAATCCGTGGGATTTATATATTTTCGTCAGCGAACAACTCACCATTGACGTATGGAAACGCTGATAAATCGTCATCCATATACGGGGCACAGTCTTCAACTCTGGTATCGAGTACTTTGAACAGATTTATAATTTCTTCAAGCATTTGTTTCGGATGAATGGACTCAAAAAAGTATCGGCTTATACAAAATCTGAGGAAAAATATAAGG
Source organism: Ruminococcus sp. (assembly GCA_029055625.1). Lineage (GTDB taxonomy): Bacteria > Bacillota > Clostridia > Oscillospirales > Ruminococcaceae > Ruminococcus. The sequence goes on from JAIDCY010000024.1 coordinate 7,360, forward strand.
TCAGACATAATATATAAAATTATTAATATATTACATAATACACAAAAAAGAGGACGTTTTTAACGTCCTCTTTCTTTATGTTTACAATTTTTACAGCTGTAAATATGATTTCACTTGCTTTTCAGAAGTCAGCTTCTGCAATATATTTGTTATTACTTATTTTTGTCAGGATTATATGAAAAGACAATTAGCAGTCTGATTCATTCCACATAGTCTGAAATTGTGTCATGTACTTCTGAAAATAACTTTTATCCTCCGGCAAATCACGTTCCAACTGGTCAGATAAAACATAGTTCGTTGATGAAGATACAATTAAATGGTCAACAAGCATTTTACCATTAGTCACATCTACATAAATACGATTCGACAAAGGCTGATTAGTATAGGCAAGAAAAAATTTCTCCGGAAATCTTATTTTCCATTGCTCAAAGACTTTATAATTATGAAGATTGGAAATGTTGACATTTGTATACATCTTGGAAGCGTATTCAAACTGATTCGGATTCAAAAGAAGCATACGCATAGTAAAATTTGAGTCAGACTGTAAACGCTCTTCAATCTGTGCGTGTATCTCACCATTGGTACAGAAATTAGCAAATAATGACATAATCCAGTACTCATTACATTTTTTGTTCAGTAAGGATTGCTGTGTAAACTCACGGTTATATGCGTCACCACATACTTTGTAACGGTCTGAAAACTTATTTTCAACAGATACCGGAGAACGATAGATGTCATAATAGCGGATTATATCCATACCGTCTATTAAATCCTGATAGATAGCAGAATAAGTTTCAGGATTGGTTATGTCGTAAATTGTTTCCAGTTTCGTATGAAAATCGCCAAAAATCAGATAAACAGCTGTTAAATATACTATGGTTGCACAACAATAAGGCTTATTTATATGAGAATACAATAATCTCAAGGTAGTAGCTAAACGTGACTGATCATGCAGGGAAGTACATATATAATCGCAATAATTTTTCAGTACAGTCTGCATGAAAAGAGTTGATTTATGGGATTCCGGTAAAATGGAATCAATATGAATGATTATATTATATGAAGTATCGACTTTTGTTAAACAATCTGCAAGACGTTTGAGATTTTTCCCGTAAGTTTTGTGGTCATCTGTACAAATACGAATAATTGCCTTGTTTTTAGAAGATTCAGTATAGTCACTATTGTTATTGTCATTATAAAATTCTTCTATATATTCTTCTGGAAACAGATTATTAAATATAGTCAGCGGACGTGGTTCACAGTCGAGTATCTCGGACAAAGACAAAAAATTCATAATAACCTCCTTATTTCCTGATTTATTGTACATAAAGAAATAAATTTGTCTTATTAAAATAAAATATGTTCAGCAGAAATTTCAGACCGGTGATATAATTTTATCAATCTTAATTCTTTAGATTTCCGCAAAGATAATTCATTCAGGTATGAATTTAAACACTATTTTACGTGAAGTAATTATATCATATTTTGTCGGCAATATCAATATATACTACAAAAATAATTAAAAAACAATTTATTTTTGGTTGTTTGCACAATTATTTTGATTTATATTTGTTGAAAATATCCAACAAATATTTTTATAATACGTCAGAAAAATGGTCATGAATCAATGAAAACGGAGGGTTTGGTCTATGGCACGCAGAGGTGAAAATATCTACAGAAGAAAAGACGGTCGCTGGGAGGGACGTTACAAATGCGGATTCAACAAGGACGGCAAAACTAAATATCGCTCTGTATACGCTAAAACTTACAATGAAGTCAGGGAAAAACTATCGGAAATCAGGTCAGAAGCCGTTTCGTTTGTACCATCGGGAAAACTGACGGTAAAAGAACTTTTTTCTGAATGGTTCAGTGCTATGAAGTTTAAAGTAAAAGCCTCAACTTATGCCAATTACAGAATGAAAGTCGAGAAGCACATTTTACCGGAGTTCAGCGGATTGACTTATTCTTCACTTTCGGCAAGGCTTGTACACGAATTCATAGAAAAAAAGCTGAAACATGGTCTTTCAGCTAAATATGTTTCGGATATTGTTGTTGTTTTCAAGTCAATGACAAAGTATGTGTCTGCTGAACACGGTTATAATAATCCGCTTATTAACGTAATATTGCCGAAAACTCATAAAAAAGAACTTAGTCTTCTTTCGGAATCCGAACAGATAAAGCTGAAGAAATGTATTTCAGAGAATATCGACAATACAAAAATCGGGATTATGTTGAGTTATTATACTGGTCTGAGAATAGGCGAAGTCTGTGGACTGAAATGGTCTGATATTAATTTTGCAGAAAATACCTTGACCGTCAACAGGACAGTCCAGCGTATCATGAAGAAGAACGGTAGTAAGTCAACCGAAGTTATAGTATCGTCGCCGAAAAGTCTGACTTCAAAGAGAACTATTCCGCTACCGACATTTCTTTGTGATATACTGAAAAATTACCGGAAAAACGATTCATTTTACGTGATTTCCGGAAGCGAAAAAGTGACAGAACCTCGCACGATGCAGTATCGTTTCAAGTCCCTGCTCCGAAAAGCAGATTTACCGGTAGTAAATTACCATTCACTTCGTCATATGTTCGCTACAAACGGGATAAAACTTGGTTTTGACGTTAAAACTCTTTCGGAAATACTTGGTCATTCAAACGTGGAAACTACTCTAAACCGTTATGTTCATTCGTCTATGGAACGGAAGATAGTATGTATGAATCTTATTTCACAGAGTGCATAAAAAGTTTGTTTACCGTCAGATTTTGCGTCATAACAACAGAAAAAAGGCTGTTTCAGGCGGATTATTGTTGTTTTGTATTGAATGAATTATCTTTACGAAACATAAATATATTGTAACACATTAATTAACAAAAATGTAATTTAAAATAATTAAATTTTAATTTTATAAGGAGGTATTTTTAAGTGAATAAAAATTTAAAAAAATTTCTGACCGGAATGGCTGTTTTGTCTGCTTTAGTTATTTCTTCTTCGCTGTATAGCTGTGCAAGTAAGGAATACAAGGAGTTCACAGAATTACTGGAAAACGAAAATTACACCGAGGCAGCAGATTATTTTCTTAAAAACAAGGATGAAATAGAAGATGAAAATCTTACAGATATAGTCAAGGAATCTGTTGATAAAATTCTTGAATATTATATTAATGATAAAATGAATTCAGAAAATACATTAATTAATTTATCTGTTTTATTGTCAATTGACGCCGAAGGAGTTTCAGAATATATTGACGAACAAATGACTTTCGTTTCAGAGCTTGAAAACTCGAAACTTAATTATAAAACTGCTGAATCTTATTATGAAGAAAAAAGATACGATTTGGCAATCGAATATTACAGAAATGTTATAGAAAAAGACCCGAATTATCAGATAGTTCAGAAAAAAATTGAGCAGACTCTTAAGGAATACAAGACAAGCATAATTAATGAAGCAGAACTATATATGGAAAATGAAAATTTCAATAATGCCATTAATTCCCTGAATTCCGCTATGGATAAATTTGACGATAAAAAAGAATTACAAGCAAAACTTGATGAGTGTGAAAAAAAATATAAGGAAAAATTATTCTCTGACGCTGAAGAATATGCCAGTAACGGCGATTATAAAAATGCTGTAAATTATCTTGATAATCATGTAAAGGAGTTTTCAGATTCAAAGGATATAAAAAATAAAATCAACGAGTATAACGAACAGTATGAGAACGCTATGATAGAAGAAAGTCTCACTGATACTAATGAATTTATAAAAAACGGAGATTATTATAACGCTCTTGAAGCAATCCATGAAATTGAAAATGAATATCCGGACAATAAAAAACTTCAGGAACTCAAAGAATCAACAGAAAATACATATCTTGATAATTTAATTCCATTGATTGACGAATATATCGAAAATAAAAAATATTCTGATGCATATTCGGTATGTAATAATGCCTTGAACTTAATTCCGGATTCAGACGAATTAAAGAAAAGATTTGAAATTATCGAACCATTAAAACCGGTTCTTTTAAGTGAAATTAAAATTTCTGAATGTGAATTTTTTGAACAGCTTTCAGACCATGCTTCGTCATTTGAGGACGTGGTCGGAAACCGTTACAATCCAGGGAATCTGTATCGTCTGCACCTGTATCATGATGGCTGGGGCGGAAATGAAGACGGATACGCTAAAATTTACCTGAATGCACAGTATACAAAATTAAAAGGTACAATTGCAGTAGATGACGAAAGCGAAACCGGAAATTGTATTGTATCTATTTACGGGGATGACCAGATATTGTTCAGTGGTACATTTGACCGTACTTCTCCGCCACAGGATATAGAGTTAGATGTAACAGGTAAACAGTGGCTTGAATTTACAATCGCATACCCTACGGAAGACACTTACGGTTATAAATCTGAAATTCTTTTTGCTAATATGGGACTGGAAAAATAATGGAAATTTTAAACAAATATAATACAGATAACAATATTCTGTTTGAATGTATCGGTATTACGTTAAAGTCAGATAATGACATTTCATATAAATTATATAACATGAAACGAAGTAATATTAGTATAAACGATATTTCTTTACCCGACAGTGTATATGAATTTATAAGAAAAAAGGAATCTGAAAAAAATGAGATGAAATTTTTTGGTTTTTCAGAACGTCAGGATAATACATATTCGATAACATTTTCTGTGACAGATAAATTTTCTCTGAATGAAAAACATCTTGAAATATCCGGAAAGATTCGTGAAATTTTTAAAACCAAAGATTTCCCACTGTTTCAGACAGGATACCTTTTAAATAAATCGGGAGTTATAACGGAAAGTAAATATTATTATACTTTAAATCAGAATAAAAATAATATGACCGCCCATATGAAAATGAAATTTGTAATCGATAACAAACAGAAAATATGTTCTTTTATTGAAGAAAATATTTCCGGAATTTCCGCTCAGACAGCTGAACGTTTTATGGACGTTTTTGTAAAATATCAGTTCAGACCGTTTATGTTCGGTATCAATGAAACACAGGAAACTTCTGAAAACAAACTATATTTCATATTCAATAAATCTGAACCTCTTGAAATTCAGAAATTTTTATCCCTATCACTGTTGAAAGAGATTGATATTTTTGATTACATAAGTGACTGTTTTGAGATACTATACGCAAACAATCTGTTTCTGAAAGGATTTTCGTTAAGCTATATGTACGGAAAGCCGGTATGGCGGTTGTATTTTTATCCGAAAAGATAAATAAAGGAGGTGATATAAAATAATAAGTTTAAAAAATATATCAATGAAAGGAATGAAATGTAATGAAAAAATTAATTTTGTTTACGCTTTTACTGGGAATATTTACCAGTACCGTAAGTTGCGGAGGAGGTGATGGTGTAAACCACTATACTACTACTTCTGCGAAAAAGGCTTCTAAAACAACCAAAAGCACAATAAATGATTCTGTTGAGACAGAACCTGCTCCCGAAGTACCTGAAAAACTTCTGAATATTCAAGAAGCAAGACAATTCAATAACGGTGTTGCATGGGTTAAGTCGGATAATGGCTGGAATATCGTTGATACTGAAGGAAATATAGTAAAAACATTTGATGCTAATTATGCCGTAACAACTGATTTTATCGGCGGATATTCAATAATTACTGTCGGTTCTAATGTAAATAAAATAATTGTAAATACCAAAGGTGAAACAGTTCTCGATTTATCTGCACAGGGATATACGGAATTATATAATTATGATGGTTTGGATATGGGGTCAGTAGTGGTAAATAAAAAACTTGATTCTTTCGATAAATCCGGAATCTATCATTTTCACTATGACCTTAATACTCAGACAGAAAAAGAAATGTTACCAGCAATAGAACTATACAGAAGCCCTTTGATTTATGTTGGAAATGGCTTTTACGTTATTTCCGGAAAGGGAGCTACAAGAAAAGAGTATGAGCAAGAAAGATTTGTATTCCATAATTATTTTAATGATACTACTTTATCATTTCTTGATGATGCTTTTGAAGATGGTGTTGATGAATATCATAATTACGATGTATCTCGTGTAGGTGATTTTGTTGTTGGACATATTACTGCACTATATCGGAAAAGCATGACACATACTGAAGATGTTGAAAAATGTTTTACTTTTGATTTAGTCAATAACCAATCACAACAAATTTTAACTGATGGTGTTTGTTTTGATATACCAGATGATAAGATATGGAATAATGGAGCATATATTGATATAAATTATACGCATCTCTTTAATGATTTTGAAACAGGTCAATTTACAGAATTTAAACCGAACTGCGATTACAGATGCGACATTCAGGATTATAACAACGGCTATTTCTTTGTCACTACCGAAAATGAAAACAGAACAGAATTCTTTACTGTAATAGACTGGAATATGAATCCTCTTTTCACTCCGAAACGTTACAGCGATACTACTACATTTATAAAAGATTATATCGTATATAACGAGGAAAACGGAGCAGGTACAATAATGTACATACCGGATAATGCGGTAATAAAGGAATTTCCTGATTCTGAAGTAATTTATACGGACAAAAGCAACCTGTATGTATGGGTACGCAATAAGGACAATACAGTTGAATGTTTTGACATAAAAACAGGAAATCAGATTCTGAAGCTTGACGGTGCATACGATATACTGACTGATTTTTCTGACGGATTGGTTGCAGTAAATTCAACAGAAACGAATGAAAAATCTTATATCAATATGTCAGGCGAAAAACTGAAAATAACGGAATAATTTTTAAAGGAGGATTTTTTATGGATTTATCAATGTCTTATGATTCCTATGATTATGCATTAGCATTTCTTTCCATGATTTTTAATGAGAAAACCGCAATATTTGGTTTGATTATCGGATTACTTGGCTGTTATCTCGGTTTTAAACTCAGCAAATTATGTATAGGTTTCTGCGGATTTTTAACAGGTATAATTATAGGTGTTGTTCTTGCAATCAAAAACAGTAACGAAAACTATATGGTTTTAGGATTCTTTATGGCGATAGTACTGGCGGTTCTGGCATATAAACTGTATAAACTAGGCTCGGCACTGGTTGCTTTCATAAATACAGCAATATCAGTATTTCTTATGAAGTTACTGACATTCGCAGAAGGCGGTAACCTGACTTCTGATGACCTTAAATCTACTGTTATTTTATGCTGTATTGCCGGAATTATTGCCGGTATACTTACTTTTATTTTCACGAAGCCTATGTTCATTATTTCCACTTCAATTTCCGGTGGCTACATATCGGGGCTTTGCCTGTATATACTCACGGAGCAGACTTTAATATTAAAGATACTTCCTGTAATATTTATAGCAACCGGAATTTTTGTTCAGATTAAAACCAATCATGGACTATTTGAAACCAGAACCAGTAAAAATATTCCGGAGGAAAGTGCAGAATTATGAAAAAGATAACATCAAATCTTACATCCTGTTTTATAGCATTTTTTATATTTGTTTCTGTATTTGGTTTTTTTACAGAACAATTTGTTGTTCCCATCGAATCAAAAGCCTTATCAACGTCTGAAATTACAGATGCTATTACCAATCTTAAAAATACTCGTTATCCGGAAGGATATTGTTGGTATAATGAGTACCCTTCTGATGACGCTGCAACAAAGATTTTCAACGGTGCACAGTGTGTAGGCTTTGCGAGAAATATGGCTAATCTTATTTTTGGATGTTTTCCAAATAAAAGTGTACAAAATGTTAATGATGGAACAGTAAATAATGGTTGGAAAGCCATCAAAAATGTTTCTTCAGTTCAGCCAGGAGATATTATTCATGTATATAATCATGCAGCAATGGTATATTATCTTAATGGTGACACTATATATGTTACAGAAGCATGGGGAAGCTCAGGTAATACTATTCATTATGGTTATTTTAATGGCAACAGTAAAAACTCTACACTTGCAAAAATAAAAGCTAATAATAATTTTTATGGAATATGGAGATATAACGGAACAGTTAAACCTGCTCCGGACCTGACTTCAGATATGTCAATTTCAGGGCAGACAATTCCTACCACACTGAAAAAAGGTTCTTTCTTCGGAATATATGGAAATATCAAATCAAATCTGCCGATTACTTTAGTATGGGGTGGAGTTTACAGAAAAGACTGGTCAGTTACATCGCAGTACGCTGAAGCTACACCATATACAACATCATACAGCTTGTATCCGTATTTTGATAATAATATAGTTTTCAATGGACTTGGGGAAGGTTCATATTACTATCTTATCAAGGCAAAAGATACAAGCGGTAAAGAATATACACTTATAAATGCCGAATTTACCGTCGGTAATCCTAAATCAATTGAATTTAAAGCATCAACTACATCTGTCAGCCTGAACAGGTCAAAAGGCGAAAGGAAACAGATAACATTTTCATATGAAAATTATGACGGTTATGTTACAGTATCGTATGAACACGGAGCAAACCGCATTACCGACTGTGAATGGGGTGAATGGTCAGGTAATTCAGTACCGCTTATTATTGAGGGATATAACAACGGTACTGAAGTTATTACCGTAAAAATGAAAAATTCAGATACCGGCGAGGTACTTGAAACTATAAATATTACAGTTACGGTTACCAGTGACCAGTTTGAATTTACTGCATCTGCCGATTCTGTAAATATAAATGGTTTTGAAAGTAAAAAAGTTACATTCAGTTATAAAAATTATGACGGTAAAGTAACAATTTCATGGGAACATGCTGAGGCCCGTGCAACAACGCTAAGCTGGGGCGAATGGAATAATAATTCTATTACCCTTACAATTGAGGGCTACGTCAATGGAACTGAAACAATAAATATTTCTCTGAAAGACAGTGATTCGGGAAAAGTTATAACAAGTAAAATCGTTAAAGTTACCGTATCGGGCATTGAACCTAAACTTAATGCAACTGCTGATTCCGTATCTGTAAATATGGATAAATCAGAAACTAAAGGTATAACGTTTTCATATGACGATATTCCGGCTTCAACCCAGCGTTTAAATATTTATTATGAACACGGTGAAAACAGAACAACTTCTCTTGAGTGGGGCGAATGGACGAATCATACTAAAACATTGTACATTACAGGTTACAGGACAGGCACAGAAAATATTACTGTTGAACTTTGTGACAGTGAAACCGATGATGTACTTGCAAGAAAGGTCATAAAAGTTACTGTTACCGGAACTCCTGAAATTATATCTTCTGATGATAATATTTCACTGGATTACAATACAAATGGAAGCAGAACATTGAGTTTCACAGTTTTCAATTATCCGTGTGAGTGTTCGATAGCGTATGTACATGGTAAAAACTCTGTAACTGATTGTAATTGGAACGGCTGGGACGGCGATACCGATACCCTTACAATCACTCCGACAAAACCAGGTAATGAAACTCTTACTATTGAATTACGTCAGGAAGATAAGGCTATTGCCTCCGTGAAAGTCAACGTCATTGTAACCGCTGAATGCAAAGTGTATTTTGATTCAAATGGTCACGGACTAAATGCTTCAAAAAATTTCACATATGGTGAACCATACAGAAATATGCCGACACTTTCAACTAAAGGATATATTTTCGAGGGCTGGTATACAGAAAAAAACGGCGGAATAAGAATCACAGAAGATACAATAGTATCTGAATTTAATGACCATACTTTATATGCTCACTGGACAAAAGAAGTAATTAAAGGTGACTGCAATGATGACGGAGAATTTGATATTTCAGATGTAGTATTGCTTCAGAGATGGCTTCTTTCTGACGGTAATGTTACGCTGACGGACTGGAAAAACGCTGACCTCCATGAAGATAACATACTTGATGTATTTGACCTTGTCGCAATGAAAAAACAGCTTATAAATAAATAAACCGGAAAATGACAGCTTTGTTAAAACAGGGCTGTCATTTTTCATTATAGTCAATTGGTTTGTATTACCTGACATTTACCATACAGCCGAACCGTATTCCTCACCCTGACGGAATTTTTTCTTGTTTTTTGATTTAACGTACATGATAATTTTCA
>JAIDCY010000025.1 GCA_029055625.1 Ruminococcus sp.
ACTGCCTCATCTTTTGCTGTTCTTGCTTCTGTGTTTAAACTTTCCTATTATATTTCTGTCAGTTTTGCTTTTATTTTGTCTAATTCTGCTGTTGCTTTATCTGCTTCTTCTTTTGCTTTTTTTGCGGCTGCTTCTGCATCTTCTACCGTTTCTGCTGCAGTTGCTTCATCTCGTGCTGCTTCAGCTGCTGTGGCTGCCGTTGCTGCTGCTGTGGCTGCATCTTTTATTTCTTGTAATACTGTTTTTTCTGTTTCTGCTTTTTCAGCTGCTACTTCTTTTGCTTCTTTTGCTGAATTTGCTGCTGCGTTTGCTGATTCTCTTGCTTTTGTTGCTTTTGCAGGTGCTTCTGGTGCTGCATTTGCTGCTTCTTCTGCTGATTCTTTTGCTTTTGTTGCTGATTCTCTTGCTGCATTTGCTATTCTGTCTGCATTTGCTTTTTCTTCTTCTGATGCCGATTTTGCTGCTGTTTCTGCATCTTTTGCTATTTGTTATGCTGCACTTGCGGCTGCTTTTGCTTCTTCGGCTTTTTCTTTTGCTGTTTTTGCTGCTTCTTCTGCTGTTTGTGCTGCTTCTTCTGCTGTTTTTGCTGCTGCGGCTGCTTCTGCTGCGGCTTTTGCTGCATCTGCCGCTGTGGTTGCTGCTTCTGCTTCTGCTAATTTTTCTTTTGCTGTTTTTGCTGCTTCTTCTGCTTCTTTTGCTTTTTCTGCGGCTGCTGTTGCTGTTTTTGCTGCTGCTTCTGCTTCTGCTGCTTTATCCGCTGCATCTAACTCGTATTGACTAGTAACCGGAGGAGCAGTATTACCACCCTCTACAACGTCTGGATGCTCGAGTTGTTCCAAATCAGCATAATCACCGTCAATTTTAATATCAATACTATTAAGTTGAATTGGTGCATTACTGGATGTTTTGTTTGTTAATGAAATGCTTTTGTTTTCATCGCCCAAAGATTCAACATATTCAACGGATATTTCATTGATATCCTTATAGTTCGTGATTGTACCTACTGTCAGTGGATTGTTCGTGAAAACTCCGGTTATGTTGAAAACTAATATGGTTATATCTTTTTTATCATCTTCACCATCTTCTTTTTTGCCATAGCTGGAAGTCTTCCTGTCAAGAAGACTGTTACTTGTTCCGGGTGCACTATATTCCAGGTCTTTTTCATTAGATTTCATATGTATACGTACCATATTAATTTTTATATCTTTGTCACCATCAAATTTAATCGTTATTGTACCTGTGGTTTCATCTCCGGAGGAATCTATGTTTAACTCACTATAGTAAAACTTCTCTTCTCTGCTTTGTATTGTTCCGGGTTGTGGGGCACTTTCAGCTTTTACGTAATTCATGGGAGTTGTTGTACCTATTATCATTATTGCGGCTAAACCTGCTAAAACTCTTCTGAACATAATTATTTCTCCTTCCTGAAAATGAATTCAGATATTATTTCTTGCTTTCGGATCCGGCAAATAATAATTTAACTTTTTTGTCCCGTTTCCAACCTATAATTAATATTATATCACTTTTGCGGTGAATTTTCCACTCGTGAAAAAAGAGATTTTCCAGTAAAAAACGGGGATAATGTCCGTATATATCCGAATTTCAAGGCTTTTCTCAGAATTACAAAGATTTTCACCGGATTACACAAAAAAAATCCCACCCGTATTAAACAGGTGGGATATTAATATCTATGTTATCGGTAAAGCTTTAGTCTGTGTCGTGCCTGATATACCGGTAGTATCAGTCTGTATCGTCTCCATCTTCAGTTTCTTCTGTGTCAGAACCCTCTGTTCCGGATTCTTCAGAAGTTTCTGATTTGGATTCTTCGGAAGTTTCTGATTCAGATTCTTCGGAATTTTCAGCCGGAATTTCCGCCGGAGCTGATTCTTCTGCGTTAACAGGAGTTGCTATTTCGTCTTCTGTATTTGCTTCGGATGCTGTAGTTTCTTCATTTGTCTCTGTATCGCCGTAATTTATGTCTCCACCGAGTGTGATCTTTTTCAGCTGTGATTTCTCTGGTAATTCCTCGAAGAGTGAATCACTTACGAGACGCTGACCTGTCATTGTGATAGCGTTATTTAATCTGTAGAGTTCAACACGTACTTTTTCAGGCCATTTCATATTTGCTGCGTGTTTAGGATCTACCCAGTATACAAATGTACCGTTTGAAACATCTGTTATAAGTGCACCATCCGGAACGTCTGCAAGGATAATCTGGTTTGATTCGGCGTAGTCATCTACACCATTGCCACCAACGATATCGCCGTTCTGGTCGTAGAGAATAACTGCGTTGTAAGACGGGCTACCTTTATAAGAACCAACAAATACTACTGAATCTTTCGGGATGTAATCGGTTGTCTTGTCGCCGTATTTGTAATCTTCTGCGAGGATACCGAATGCTGTGTCACCTGTGTTGCCTGCTCTGCGGAAGTCAACGTTATCGCCTGTAGGACCGAGGACATCTATTTCGGAGATAGAAACTTTCTTACCGTTCTTGTCTAAGATCTGTACTCTTACTTCTGAAGTTTCGTAAGTGCTGATGTATTTTCTGTCAAGTCTGCTGTCGGTGTCTCTGAAGTAAATTACGCCATTTGCATCTAATGTATCGTGACCTGCATATATCCAACCGCCTGTTGTAGGATCTTTTACGTACATAAAGAAGCGTTTTGTGGAATTTTCTTCATTTGCGAACTGTACCTTAACACCACATACAACCTGTGGCTGATTCATATTGATGTATATGCTCGGAGAGCCTGTAACTGTAGCCTCATAAGCTGTTGAGAGGTCATTGTCGAAAGCGTATACAGCCGGATTTATTACAGTGTTTTCACATGGGAGTAAGCCGTCAGGTGTGGATTCTTCAACGATCATATCAGCAACAAGTTTGTGAGAGGCACTGTTTTCTGTAGTGATAGTCCATGTAGATTTGTCAAGGCTTCCGTCGTGTTCGATTTTAACCATCTCTGTCGCACATACTTCTGAACGGTAGAGGTACTGGTCAACAGCTACTACCTTATAAGATACTGTACGGTTGTTGAATGATGTTACTGTGTCTGTGTATTCGGTAGTTTTTGAGAATGCAACAGGTGTTTCTTTTACGTCACCGTTTGAGATTGTGCAACGGTATATTTCGTAACCGATTATTTCGGATTTGTTTACTCCGTCGGCAACTTTGATTGAAAGTTGAACTTTGTTTGCCTTTGAACCTGTTCCAACGCTTACATCAACTTTTTCAATAGCCTTTAATGAATTTTCGTTTTCGTCTACAAGACTGCTATTTCCGCCAGCCATTGCGTAAACTCTGGAATCTTCGTTAGCGTACATGATAGCTCTCTTTTCCAGCGGGAACTGTGAAGCGTATCTGCGTGTTTCACCGTCAGGAGTTTTGCCCCAGCGTTCGAAGAATTCGAGAACGTTTTTACCGGATGCCGCACAAGCTAATCTCATAAGGTTCTGGTCTCCACCGCTGAGTGTGAGAGCGATACCTTGCGGTGCTGGTGCTTTTGATGGATTTCTTGAATATGTGTCCATTCTTGCGTAGAAGAGATTATCGAGAATAGCCTGCTCTGAGTCAAAAGTCTTGAAGTTGTAGCTCTTGTCGAAAGCGAGGTGGAGCTGCCAGTACATACCAAGCTGTACGCCCTGTGCTGCCTGACCCTTTGCACCAGAAGTTACTTTCTTGTAGATAGCGTTATAGTCAAGTCTTGAACCTGCGTTCTTATCCTGTGACTGTGAGAGCATAGAGAAGTAGTTGTTTGTGATTTCTGCTACAACATAGCTTTGGTCGTTGATGTTGTGTCCGATTTCGTGTGCGATACCCCAGCCGAAGTAATAACCGCTCTGATATTTGCCGTTTTCGTCAGATGTAACACCCGGTGAAGATACCATTGCCGAAGCATCTCCCCACTGGATACCGATATGGTTTCCTGCGGCGTACATTGACGCACCCTGGAACATTCTCTGATAACGGATATTGAGGTGCTGGTTCGGGATTCTGTTTTCTACAGCTCCAGCGTAATTGCTCATACCTTTATGCTGATAGAATAATGTCATCATATTTTCCATTGCGTCCATGGAATTAACGAGGGTTACTGCACGGTCATGAACAGAACCATTTCCTACACCTGCGAGTATCTGAGGTGCTGGGAGTGAGTACATCATCTGATTGTAAAGGATATCGGAAGCTCCGGCAATACAAGTCTGCTTGTTGAATGAGTAGTCAAGACTGGCATTTCTTTCGTCGAAGTGTTTTGAGTCCTTATGTACTCTGTTGTGTTCATTTTCCATGTTTGCAACGTATGTTTCGAGTTCTTCTATATATGTTTCCGCTCTCTTTATTCTTTCTTCCCTGTCGTTTACTTTGTAGAGATCGAGAACAGGAATCTGTGAACCGCCTTCAACACGTACTGAATAGAATACTTTTGACTGGTCACCGCTACGGTTCTGGATGTAGAGAGCACCACCAGCTTCTGCACCTGCTATAGTACCTGCCGGAATCGTGATTGTGTTTGCACCTATTTTAAGGTCTACTGTCTTTAATATAAGACCGCTTGATTCGGAGTTATACTGTGTGGCAACAAGTTTAAGTTCTGTGCTTTCGCCGGATTTCATGATGTGACCGTTGTTGTTGTTTGTACCGCCTACATATACTGTTACTTCCGTATTTCCGCCTGCGGATACTCCGAGTGGCTGCCATGCGTTCAGACCGCTATATTTACGTGATGTACCGCTGGAAACAGGATCGTATGTTGTAAGGCTGTTGTGAACGAGAATCGGATCGGTGATATGTTCTGCATTAAGTATTTTTTCCGCTGTGTTGAGTTCGTTGGAGAGACTTGCCTTATTCGGGTGATATTCGCCGTTTCTCGGATCTGGTAATTCAATCTTAGCACGGAGTTCATCTATCTTTTCCTGTGTAACATCTTCTTTGAGAACTGTGTGGAGATCATCAGCGTAAAGGTTCATGATGTCGTCCATTAATGACTCGTAGTGGTAGAATACGATTTCTGAATATGCGATTTCCTTACATTCTCCGGCGTAGTTAGCAAAACTGAGTCTTATTTTCTTTGTCTTGGTGTATGGGATAGTCTTGATGTAGTACATATTGTTGTTTTTATCCCATGTTTTACCCTCACTTGCCCAGCCACTGCATACGTTATACCACTGACCAGTTTCTTCGTTGAATGACTGTACGGACATCTGGAAGAAGTTAGGACCTGCATAAGGTGCAACTATAGCAAACGAATTTAATTCATATTCCTGATCAAATTCAAATGTAACCCAGTCATCATTCCAACGATTGTATTTGTAATATGTGGAATGGTCACCGTCAACAACGCTCCATGCAGAACCCTTACCACTATTAGCAGTTTTATAATCGTTATGAGTTGGACCTACGCCTAAGATTTCGCCACCGTTTCTTGTAACGGAAACTATATGTTCACTGCCGAGAGAACCTTTATCAGAGCAGTTGATAGCGTTATATTTACGGATTAAAGTACCTGAAGCAGATTCTGTTCTTGCCTGTGCAGGAACTGATGACGGGCTGTATCCTAAGCTGTTATAACCTCTTACGTAAACCTGATAGTTTGACTGGTCTTCAAGACCTGTGAGATTATAGCTTGTTGTAAAGCCTACATTCTTTTCTTCCCACGGGATAACATTTCCGTTTTCATCAAGCGGATTGTTCTGGTCGTCAAGTTTATCAGTCATTCTTCTGTAGTAAAGAATATAACCTGTAGTGCTGTTTGTTACGTCCGAACCCCAGCTTACTTTAAGGCTACGGAAAGCACCGGTTGCGTTTACATAGTCCGGCTTATCAGGTGTGCTTTTTGATACCGTAGTAATTTTTGCGGTATCTGACCATTTACTCTTATATCCTTCACCGTCTATTGTGCGTACGTGTACGTAATATGTTCTGTTTATCTGGATGAGTTTGAACATTCCGTGCTGTGATTGCAGGGTAGCCTTATTGTCGCCCTCAATTATAGTTTTCTCCTGATCTAAGCGTGAAATTCTTGAAGTAAAATTACCTTCGCTGTCTACAGAAGGGGAAAGTGAAACTTCAAATTCATACGTTCCGCTGTTAAGTGGTCTGTCCCATGTTATATTGATTCCTGCATCCAGGTCTCTGACGTTCATCTGTGAAACCTGAACATTTGTCGGGAAATCTATCTGTGGTTCGTCGAGTCTGTTTTCCATACCGTTCAGGAACTCAACTTTACCGATTTCAGCAAGAGTTGTATTTTTTGCCTTTGTGATTGTAAGAGTAATCTTTTTAACTGCTATCTGTTTTCCGAGGTCAAGTTTGATATTACCGTCTTTGTCAACTGTGGCTGTTACTTCGCTTTCAGCCTCACCTGCTGCCATTCCGTTATCGGCATATACACGGTTGCCTGCATCATCAAAGGCATATACCATAGCACTGTCATAATTGAGTTGTTCCAGATCTGGCTGATCGCCTTCAGGTGTTTCTTCCGGAGTTTCTTCCGGTGCTTCTGACCGTTCACTCTCAGGAGCTTCTTCTGGATTTTCTTCCGGAGCTTCTGACTGTTCGCCCTCAGGATTTCCTTCTGGATTTTCTTCCGGTGTTTCTACAGTAACTTTTTTAGGTGTTTCGCCGTCTTTTGTAAGCGGAACCTTTAATATGGTACCGTCTGCTAACTCAACGTCTATAGCACCGTCGTCAACGTTTGACTGGAATGCAATTTCTTTTAAATCCTGCGGTTCTTCCATTTCCATTGCAACACCAACAGGGTTTTTTTCCGAAATTTCTTCTTTTGATTCAAGCTGTAAAGGAGCAGGTTCTTCGGCTTTTTCTCCATTTTCACCGGTTTCAGTTGTTTTTGATTTATTAAGAATATCTGCCAGTGAACCTTTAATTTCTGCATTTCCTATTGTTTCCTCTTTAACTAATGTCTTTAAATATTCAGGAGAAATACTGTTTTCAATAGCAGCAATTGTTTCAAATTTTTTTGTATTAATGCTGGTATTACCAAATGTGATAAGGTCATTGTAATTTACTTTACCGTCGGCGTTAAGATCATAAAAACCTTCCTTATCGAATGTATCGCCTCTTAAATTAGACTCGATAGCAGCAAGGAGAGCATCTGAGTCTTTGGTATCAATCTTGCCGTCCTTGTTTACATCGCCAAGCCTCAGAACACCAGGGCTTGCGTCACTTGCTGACTGTTTAATTACATACGAGCCATCAGCATTCGTCAGGATGTTACCGTCTTCGTCCATATCATAAATATCTCTATAATTAAAACGTTTCTCATCAAAACCAAGTGTAACAGGTACTCTGTATGTTGTGTTTGCATCAACAGCTATCCTCTGTGTGAATGTTGCGAATCCTTCAGCCTTAACTCTGACAAAATACTTACCTTCAGCAATCAGATCTGTTGATAATGTTACACTCTCCATGCTTTTTTCTTTTAATGTGTATGGTACATCTTTTAATAAGTAACCTGAATCGTCGTCGTCACTTACATATATGCTTACTGTGCCGCGTATTTCCGGGAAGTTACTATATGAATTTGAAATCTGAACGTTAATTCTACTAAATTTTTGGCTTTCATCTGTGGTATTTGGAGTACCTTCTGTATTTTCTTCATCTCCGTCACCCTCAGCGGAAGCTGAAGTCATATGGTATGAAAGTATATCAGATATACCGGATAAATCAGTGAAACTCCCCATCATAGCTAATGTTGATACTAAAGCAATAGTTTTCTTGAAGTGTTTTCTTAATGAACCTTTCATAATATTCCATCCTTTCTGAATACGGCAACTTTAAGTTTACCAGATAAATTTTTTGAAACCGGAGATTATTGATTAATTTTTGTTCTCTCTCCGTTGTGTTAATTATATTATACACGTTTTAAAAAAAAAATCAAGTACTTTTTTAAAGTTCAACTGATTTGTAAGGCAAATTGTCTGATTTTTACGTGAGTTTATGGAAAAAGCACTAAAAAACAGGGGGTTTTACCTGATGTCCGTTACCAGTAATACTTTTTATGACATAGCATCATAACTCTATATTATAT
>JAIDCY010000026.1 GCA_029055625.1 Ruminococcus sp.
TCTTATGCGTGGGGAAATTTTTACGATAGAAAATAAAAAAATTTTCGCATTCGGTGGCGGGCAAAGTCAGGATTACGAATTTCGTCGGGATAGTCTGAACTGGTGGGAACGTGAACAGCCTACCCACGAGGAAATTACCAACGCTTTACGCAATCTCCGACAAAATGACAACTCCATTGATTACATCGTCACTCATGAACCGCCTGCATCTCTGAAAGACTGTCTTAAAAATGACGTCCTGCAGATTATAGAAGTCCACGCTTTTTTTGAGGAACTTATAAAAACCTGTAACTATGAAAAGTGGTTTTTCGGAAAATGTCACATCGACAGACACATTCCCGTTAAATTCTATGCGGTATTCAATAAGTTACACCCTGTGAAGTAATATTTTCCCGTACTCCTGAATATTTATCTTATATACTTATTTTTCAGGAGTTTTCAATGAAAAAATTCAGTCTTACAGATTTACTTATTTTTATCGTATCTGCGGAACTAATCGGTACCCTATCCGCACTCTTTGCCGGTGATTTCAAGGCGTTCTACTCGGAAATCTTACAGCCACCGCTTTCACCTCCGGCGATTGTCTTCCCGATTGTCTGGACTGTCCTTTACGCTCTTATGGGAATTTCCGCCTATTTAGTAAGCAGTTCCGGTAAACCCTATTCCCTCAAAGTCTACAATCTACAGCTTGCCGTAAATTTTCTTTGGAGTATCGTTTTTTTCCGGTATCGCTTACTTACTCTTTCCGCCGTACTCGCAGTCGTATTACTGATACTCGTCGGATTTATGATGATGCAATTCTGTAAAATACGGAAAATTTCCGCCGGTCTGAATGTTCCGTATCTTTTATGGTGCGGATTCGCTACATATCTTTCCATAGCAATATGCATAATAAACTAATTTTTCTGACATTATTTTTGTATTGATTTTCTGAAAATACCGTGCTATAATATGAATATCCCGAAAGGGAAATTACATAAGGAGGTCCGGCGGTATGTGTTGTAACGAACTTTTCAAGCTTATCTGCAATCTTTTAAAAAACTGTGGCTGTTAATGCCAATAAATCCCCTGATTTATTCAGGGGATTTCTATTTTGCCGTTGAGCAGTTGAGGGAGCAGGGCATCACGCAGGGCGGAAAGTTTTTCATTTTCCCGTTTATTATAATCAAGTTTACACATTAAATTTCCTGCTATTTTTTCAAAGTTTTCAAGGTGATTTTCAGTGGGTAAAATAACGGATACTTTTTTTAAGTCCCTTTGAGTAATCAGTGGTTGTGTAGAACCGCAGTTCATATTTTTATAATTAATACGCTGTAATACTTGATATAAAAATTCATAATATTTGCTTTTTATAACAAATGTATTATCAGAAGCCCAGCACGGCAAATTAAATCTTTGAACTATTCCGTGCGTTCCTACCCGTCCGATTACAAGAATTTTATTATTATGATTATATTCATTTGTATATCCCATAACAGAAGTTGCACCAACTAAAGGGAAACAAAATTCAGACGTCATTTCAGAAAGTTTATTTTTTGGTCTTTTTCCAGTACTTATATCAGCTATTGAATCCAAAGTTGTTATTTTCCAGTTATCAGGCATTACATACCCGAATGGTTCAAAGTCCACGAACCAAGACTTAAAAATAGCCTGTGCCTGCTCTTCAAGGTTTCTGTTTATGCGGTTGTTGAGGATAATTTTATCACATATACCTGACATTATAGCAGAAATTTTATGTTGTGTTTCTATGTTCGGTATTGGAACAGTCATTTTTAAAAAATGTGATTTAGGCAGTTGCGGTTGAGCAGTACCGCTTTTTATCGAAAATACTTGATTGTAAAATAATTTACTTCTTAATACCTGATATAAATAATAATTATCAATATTCTTTCCACAACGGATTATCAGCATATCCGCATTGATACGGATATTATTAAAAGGTACATCATCAGAATATATTGCAACATTTCCGACAGTACCACGTGTTGTAATGACTATATCGCCACGTTTTAATTTGCCGTTATTAAGTAGTTCGTCCTTTTCCTTAGTAATAAATTGATTATTACAGAACATGAAACCATTTTGAGTTACATTTTTAGCAGACAAAAAAAGACAATACCCGGAATTTAACAATTCGTTTTTATGAGGATAATTTTTCCCTCTGTCTCCGTCAATTACATTAATATCAATATCGCCTAATTTTACGATTTTAAAATTCATGTCATCACATCCGTATTTATTTTATATATTTAATCTTCCGTTGAGCAGTTGAGGGAGCAGGGCATCACGCAGGGCGGAAAGTTTTTTTATTTGTTCTGAATTATTTTTTATCATTTCATATAATGGTTTAACTATATCTTCAAAATGATTTATATTTTTTGTTTCCGGAATATTACATGATATTGATTTTAATATACCTTGTGTTATAAGTGGCTGTCCTGTGCCGATATATCTTGCGGATAAGTCCGCATTTTTTAACAGATTGAATATAAATGATTGAGACTCAGTAATCTTGCATTTAGCGGATATAGCATTATCACTTATCCAGCAATCGTCTAACGACAGGGAAACATTACCACAATATGCCCCTACTCTGCCAATAATAACACAATTTCCTGAATTGGATTTATTTGTATAAGCAAGAATACCATTCCCACCAAAAACTGGAATATTCCCCATTTCTGACGGTCTTTTTCTACCATTGGAAAATGAAATGATTTTTTCAAGTTTATCTGTTCCGGTTTCATCGAGTACATCAGGAAACATATTATTAAAAATTACCTCTGCCTGCTCCTCAAGGTTTTTGTTTATTCTATTGTTTAATTCTATTTTGTCGTCAAGAGGTCGCAAAACTGCTGAAATTTTTCTTTGATATTCTATTGATGGTATGGAAATTTCAAGTTTCCGGAATACTGATTGTTTTATTCCTGTAACGGTTGTTCCCGTTCCGTGTGACTGCAAAAGATGCTGTGCGGTATCGGACTGTAAAAAATACAGCAGATAATCATTATCAAGAATATTTTTCCTGCCCCTTAAAGCCAGAAGTCTTTGTGCCAGTGCGATATTATTTCTGTCCAGTCTTGCGACGTTTCCTAATGGTGCTTCTGTTGTAAGGAGAATGTCTCCTTTTTCCGGAAATCCTCTGACCATGAACTTTTTATATTCTTCCGGTGAAATATAATAACATTTTTCATAATCAATAAAGTTATTTTTTACAGATTTTGCACTTAATGTCGGAATGCCACTTTCTGACTTTTCCGGAGTTCTTCCCCGATAATCAATAATTGATTCCAGAACGTCTTCCATAATGTAAGTTTTAAATTCCACGTAATCAAATCCTGTTTAAAATAATAAAAGCATCTGAAAATCTTCAGATGCTCGAAAGAGGCGCCACCCAGATTTGAACTGGGGATCAGGGTGTTGCAGACCCACGCCTTACCACTTGGCTATAGCGCCATTGGAGCGGATTACGAGGCTCGAACTCGCTACCTCCACCTTGGCAAGGTGGCGCTCTACCAGATGAGCTAAATCCGCATATGGCGACCTGGAAGAGACTCGAACTCTCGACCTCTGCCGTGACAGGGCAGCGTTCTAACCAACTAAACTACCAGGCCTTTTATGGTGGGGACTACAGGGCTCGAACCTGTGACCCTCTGCTTGTAAGGCAGATGCTCTCCCAGCTGAGCTAAACCCCCACACATCTTTTGTATCGTCTGTTCCCTGACGACTATTACAGTATATCATATATTTTCCGATTTGTCAAGTGTTTTCTGAAAATTTTTTCAAATTTTTTTCAACTTTTTTATTTTTCCCTATATCACGGCAAAAAAGGAGGGTGAGGGTACTTGCGTACCCTCGTATATGAAATTAGTTGTCTGAATTTACTGATGATATTACTTCCGTGAGAAGATTTGCCGGTAACTGTTCATAACGTTCAAAGTCAAGCGTGAAACTGCCCAGACCTCTCGTTACCTGGCGGAGATACAGTGCAAAATCATGCATTTCACGCATCGGTACTTCCGCTTCTATCGTCGTCACTCCATGCGATACGGGCTCCATGCCTAATACTCTTCCCCGACGCTTATTCAGTTCTCCCATTATGTCGCCGGTGTTATCGTCAGGTGCGGTTACCCGAAGTTTGCCGACAGGTTCTAACATTACAGGGTCTGCCTTCCGTAAGCCCTCTTTATACGCTATCGACGCCGCTGTCTTGAACGCCATTTCCGACGAATCAACAGGATGATACGAACCGTCAACGAGTATTGCTTTCAGTCCCACTACCGGACACCCTGCAAGTACTCCCTTTTTCGTCGATTCTTCAAGACCTTTCTGTACAGCCGGAAAATAATTCTTCGGTACAGCTCCGCCGAAAACTTTTTCCTCGAATACAAGCGTATCACTTACACAAGGTTCAAACTCTATCCATACGTGACCATACTGTCCGTGTCCGCCGGATTGCTTCTTATGTTTGCCCTCAACTTTAACTTTCTTACGTATCGTCTCTTTATATGCTATCTTCGGTACGGTGAGATTTACATCAACGCCGAATTTATTTTTTAATTTTGCAACCGCTACTTCTATATGCTGTTCACCAAGTCCGCTTAAAATCTGTTCTTTTGTGTTATCGTCCTGAATGTAAGTCAATGTAGGGTCTTCTTCCGTGATTCTCTGCATACTCGTAGAAATCTTAGCTTCGTCACCCTGTGCCTTTGCCTTTACCGCCATTGAATAACACGGTTTCGGGAAATCCATTGGTGAAAACTCTACAACTTTTGCACCGTCACAAAGTGTATCGCCGGTATTTGCGGAAATCTTACTTGCAACTACTATATCTCCTGCCGTTGCGTACGGAACTTCCGTCTGCTTCTTACCGCATAACGTACATAATTTTCCTATTTTTTCGGTACTTCCGGCAGTAGAATTTTTTACCTCGCTGTTAGATTTCAGCGTACCGGACATAACACGTATAAACGACATCTTACCTACGAACGGGTCAGCAACTGTCTTGAAAACATACGCTGACATAGGTTCTGAAACGTCGCATTTTACTTCCGTATCTTCTGCCGTTTCTACCTCGTGCGGTGACGGTAAAAGTAAACCGATTTCTTTCAATAACATATCTATTCCGGCGAGTTCAGTGGCAGATGTACAAACTACCGGCGTTATGATTCCTCTGTTCATGCCGTCGTGTATGCCGTCTATTAACTCTTTCTGTGTGAACTCCTCACCTTCAAAGAATTTTTCCATTAATTCATCTGACGTTTCCGCTACCGCCTCCGATATAGCACCTATAAGACCGTCTATTCTGTACTCGAACTTCTCCGATATTTCCGCTGTAGGCATATCCGTCTCAATTGCGTTTCCTTTTTCGTCGTACTTATACGCCTTCATCTCTATCAGATTTACATATGAAACTATCTGGTGATTGCTGACCACCGGTACTACTACAGGACACACAGTAGGTCCGAAAACGGTTTTAAGTTCCGTAAGGACGTTGAAAAAATTAGCGGTTTTGTCGTCAATCTTCGTAACAACGAACATTTTTGATTTGCCTTGCTTTTCCGCCTCTGCGTAAGCCTTTCTCGCTCCGACTTTTACACCCGATTTTGCAGATACAGTTATCATTACCGTATCAGATGCCCTTATACCCTCTGTCATCTCTGAAGCGAAATCGAAAAGACCGGGGGTGTCGATAAGATTTACTTTTAAATCGTTATACTCGAAAGTCGCAAGTGATGTACTTATTGAAATACATCTTTTGATTTCTTCAGGGTCATAATCGCATACCGTCGTACCGTCGGCGGTCTTTCCGAGACGGTCGGAAGCTCCTGCCTTATACAGTATCGCCTCCGCAAGTGATGTCTTTCCTGAGCCGTTGTGTCCGGCAAGTGCAATGTTCTTTATTTTCGTAACATCGTAGTCTTTCATTTAAATTTATCCTCCGGATTTTATTGTAGCAGTACCAACTGCATGACATAATTATATAACTTTTTTGTGCAAATTGCAATAGAACAGATTAATTTTCTACATTTTACATCATAAACAGGTAGATTATTTGTCTATATTGCACAACAATTTACTATGTATCGGTACAGGCGTACCATATTCAAATCCGATAAACACACCAGCATATGCGATTATCCATAAAATCACGAATACTATTATCTCCGGAAGTCTTTCACCGTCAAGACCCGTCATGTGTGTGAGGAGTTCCACCGCACCCATTGTAAGAAACGCATATATCACCGGCACGGCTATTATTTTAAATGGTCTGAACGGTGTGCTGGTATATTTAAGTATTTTAATAAGTCTCGCACAGTTCCCGATAACGTTACTTGCATAGTACGATGCTACTATTCCGTAAAAACTGAACTTAGGTACAAATATAAGCACTACCGAGATTCTTATTGCATACTCCGCCAGATAGTTCAACGAAGAAAAACTTTGTAAGCCCATTCCTTTTATAAGGGCTTCCGTTATAATTTCCATATAGATAAACGGTACAACCGGTGCAATAATCGTTATCATTTTTCCTGCGAGCTCACCACCGCCGAGAAGTTCGCCGACCGTATCGCCGAATTTCATAAGTACCGCAGATGCGAATACCGCAAATATTACCGTATACCTCGTCAACCGCTCCGTCAGACTGCGTATTCTTTCCATGTTTCCGGAAGCTGATGCCCTTGCAGTTTCGCTTACTATTATTCCCGACATTGAACACAATACCACCGACGGAAAAAACAACGTCGGAATAACTATCGCCTCGAATATTCCGAACCTGCTCAACGCCTCGTTTACTGAATCGCCACTCTGTCGCAGACACATCGGTATTAACGCATCATTCGTACTGCTTAGTGTCGCCGTAAGTATGCTACCTGCCATTATCGGTATCGCATAAGATACGTATTTCCTGAAATTCAATGAACATTTTCCCGTACTCTTTTTATGATTACGCACAAAAAGTACAAGACAGTAAATCAGCGAAAATATGTTACCGGCTATTATTCCGGCTATCATTATACGACAGACTGTATTTTCATCCGGATTCGTCGCCGATAACGTCATTACTATTATAACTACTGATTTTATAACGAACTCTATTATATCCCCTATTGCCGATACTGACGCTTTACGGCTTGCGTTGAAGTACCCTTTGAAACACGCCGATATCGCACCCGATACCAACGCCAACGGCATAAATTTTATAGCGGTCTCCATTCTCGCACCACTGAAAAATTTATTACTTAATGGTTCTGCAAATACAAACAGTATCACCGATACACTCGTACTCAGCATAAGGCACAGTTTTATACCGTGTGTAAGTATCTTATCCGGATTTGAATTTGTCTTGCCCATTTCCTCCGATACCAACCGGCTCGTACATAAAAATGCGTTACCGTTCGACAGTATACCGGCAAGTCCTAAAAATGAACCCATCAACGTTAATATCCCTATCGCTTCCGCTCCTAACTGCTTCGTGATAAAGACGTTCAACAGTAATGATGCCGTATCAAGAAACAACTGCATTGCCGTTAACAGTATCGTATCCCTTATTAACCTGTTCTTTATTATCATGACTTCCTCCCCTTGCTCTGATATATTACATTCTATGGGAGAAGTACAAGTTTCATGACAAAATTTGTATCGCAACCGCTGTTTTACCGAATTATCGCAAAATGCAACCACCAGTTGACAAATTGACAAGTCCGGTTGATTGCATTATAGCAGGGTTTATGTTACAATGATTTCAGAAAATTTTTTACAGGAGGTATTCTATATGATACTCGCAGACAAGATTATTGACCTACGCAAAAAGGCTGGTATGTCACAGGACGAACTCGCTGAACAGATGGGCGTTAGTCGTCAATCCGTTTCCAAGTGGGAGGGCGCACAGTCCATACCTGACCTCAACAAAATCCTTAAGATGTCGGAAATCTTCGGGGTAAGTACCGACTACTTATTAAAAGACGACTTTGAAAAACCTGCTCCGACTGATTCTACAACTTCCGAACCGCTCACCGATTCAAAACCGTTACGGCTCGTCACTATGGAAGACGCTAACAGATTCCTTAATGTCAATGCTCGCTCCGCTTTCAAGACCGCTTCAGGTGTGGCACTTTGTATAACATCTGTTATACCGGCGACTATTCTTTCCGTAATATCAGAAGCCCTTACAGAAACTCTCGGAACTGTTTTAATGTTCCTCATGATTGCCGGTGCAGTAGGACTTTTCATTTCTGCCGGTGCAGACAAAAAACCTTTCCGATACCTTATAAAAGAAGGCATTGATACCGCTTATGGTGTAGACGGTATGTTAAAAGAAAAACAATCTAAATTCTTAGCCGTACATACAAGGGATTTAATTACAGGCGTAACTTTATGTATACTTTCAGTTATCCCTGCTACCCTTACAGGTACAATATTTCCGGAAAGCGAGTTCTTTAACGTTTCAGGTGCTTGTATGCTGTTCTTAATGGTTGCCGGTGGTGTATTCCTGATTGTCCGTACAAACTCCACTAAAAAAGGCTTTTCAAAACTCCTTGAAGAAGACAGGTTCACACGTGACAGAAAAGAACGTCATAATACTGGTATGGGTGCTATTACCGGTTATTACTGGCTCGTCGTTATCGCCGGATACCTCGCTTACAGTTTTATAACATCTAATTGGGGAGACAGCTGGATTGTAATTGTTATCGCTTCCATACTTACCCCGATAGTTTACGGCATAGAAAAGAAAATTAAACACTGATACATAAAAGGGACTGTAAAAAGTCCCTTATTTCATGGGATTTCTATTTTGCCGTTCAGCAGTTGAGGGAGCAGAGTATCACGTATGGCGGAAAGACGCTGATTTTCATCACGATTTTTTCTTATTACAGCAAAAAATGGTTGAATTATTTTATCAAAATCTTTTAATATATTTTCTTGCGGAATAATTACAGAAACATTTTTTAAGTGTATCTGACTGATTCTTTGTTGCACTGCTCCTGTAACAATATGTCTTACATTTGTAATATTAAAAAGCAAATATAACATTTCAACACTATATCCTGATTTTCCTGTAATTATATGTGCATGATTATTTACACAGAATTTACCATAAACATATTGCAGAATCGGAAAGCCTTTACTGTTTATAACTGTTCCGTCCTCGCCTAACAACAGATAAATTCCGTCAAATAAATAATTATCTACATAATCTATTATTGAAGTTGCACCATAATATGGGTAATTTTTTGCCATTTTATCTCGTTCATTACCTGAAAGTGGAACACGTTTAGAATCATGTAGTTCTATGATTTCAGAAACTTTACCCATTCGCCAATTATCAGGCATAACACCCCCGAACGGTTCAAAATCCACAAACCAACTTTTAAATATTGCCTGTGCCTGCTCCTCAAGATTTTTATTAATTTTGTTATTTAATTCTATTTTGTCGTCCAGTGCGGACAGTATGGAAGCTATCTTTTTTTGAATTTTAACGGTTGGTATTTTTACTTTAATCTGTGAGAATTGCGTTTTATTTAAAATTGATAACGCTGTTGACTGTCCTTCACAATGTTTAAAATACACCCAGAGACTTTTTAACAGATAGTAAACATAATCAATATCATTATTTTCATTAACAATAATTGAATTAATTTGTTGATTGCTGATACATTCCTGAGTAGTAATTCCAAGATAACCTATATTTCCTATACATGAAACACATACTGCATTTTTTGGTAAAACACAACCTGACATTTTTAATTTTCCAAGTTCTGAAATATATCTTTCCGTATGAAATATATGCTTTGTTGACTGAATATCTTTCGGTGTTACAAACATTACCGAACCGTTCCAATATTTATTATTTTTAGTGGGCGGAGTTCTTCCAGTAATAATCTGACCTAAATCAGCTATTGTACATTCTTTCCATTCTAACATATAATCACCTCTTTTATACCGCTATTTGTTTAACAGGCGGTCTATCATTACCTGCCGACAGTCTTTTTCCAGAGTGTCATCTAATTTCGCAAGTCTGATAGGTTTTTCTGATTTTCTGTTTATACAGCAGGAAATCATATAATCGGAAATTTCCGGATTCTTCGCTAACATAGGTCCGTGAAGATACGTCGCTATTACGTTTTTCTCAAAATATCCCTCGTATCCGCTCTTTGAACAGTTTCCGTTGCCGTACAGTACCGCACCTAATGGCGTTTCAACTCCCTGTGTCTGTCCGCCGTGATTCTCAAACCCTACCACTTTTACAGGTTTTCCCGTAATTTCCGTCTGAATTACTATGTTTCCGATACATCTTTTCTTCCTGCTCGACGGTGCAACAGTAAAATAATTAAACAGTCCTAATCCCTTTATATCGTTACCGTCGGCATCCCGGTAATACTTTCCCATTAACTGATACCCACCGCATATCAGAAACAAAAAAGTTCCCGATTTATAGGCTTTTTTTATCCCCTGACCACACTTCAATAAGTCGGCGGATATATGTTGTTGTTCCAAGTCAGCACCACCACCGATATATATTAAATCATACTCCGGAAAATACGGCATATCATCTCCCACGGAATACTTATCA
Organism: Ruminococcus sp.; assembly: GCA_029055625.1. Lineage (GTDB taxonomy): Bacteria > Bacillota > Clostridia > Oscillospirales > Ruminococcaceae > Ruminococcus. The sequence continues at coordinate 10,577 of JAIDCY010000026.1, forward strand.
ATGATACATTCTATATTACGTTTCATACACCTGTATTTAAGAATTTCCATGTTTCCGCTATCTCCGTACAGGTCTAACATATCGGCGTACATATGCAAAACTTTTATCTTATTCATTTTTATCACCTCTTTCGGAATACCGTTTCAAAGCCTGACGTGTAGGCTGTACCGCTGTATAGTTAGCAATTACAAATTTTCTGCCGTCCGTCCGTGCGAGTTCCCTGACTGCCTCGTCCAGATCCGGACAAACCTTTATATTATCGGGATTATATCCGGAGCATTTTATTCTTACCGCTATATCATAAGCACGAGTGCCGGATGTCACTACCCTCGTAACCCTCTCAAATATACTGAAATTTATATCCCATATCCACGATACATCAAGACCATCGGCGACGTTATCATTCAGTACAAACAGCAATTCCTTATCGCCGTTCATCTCGTTCATAACTCGTAACGTCATATTCGCACCTACCGGATTTTTGGCAAGATTTAATGTAGCTTTTCTGTCGCCTAACATGAATGTCTCCATACGTCCGTTATTTACAGTATACTTTGATATTACATTATCCGTAATCTTCGGCTTTATATCGTAAAGTTTCGCAACTCCGGCTACCGCCGTCATATTATAGACGTTATATATACTGTTGAGTTTCGGCGTATATTTATGACCGTCCGCCGTGAATACCGGTTTTTCCAGGTCTATATTACTTGCCGTGATATACGGTTTATAATCGCCGAACTTACACTTTTTACAGATAAACTTTCCTATATGCGAATACTGATAATATTCATACTCTAACGTCTCACCGCAGAACGGGCAGAATCTACCTTCCGATGCCTCAAATATCTTTTCCGTAGCGAATTTATAAGGTTCTGCGTGGAAATATCTGACTTTCTTGTTTTTCGGATTTGCTCTCCCTAAACGTGCGGTGTTAGGGTCGTCGCCGTTCAGAATCAAATTTCCGTCAAAAGTTTTACAGAATCCGTTGATTTTCTGTATCAGTGTTTCCATTTCACCGTTTCTGTCCAACTGGTCTCGGAAAAAATTCAGTACTACAAGCGTTTCAAGTTTTATCTGCGAATACACAACCGGTACGTGTGATTCGTCGGTCTCCAGTATCAGATAATCCGCCTTTACCCGTCCCGACATATCACAGTGCCGGAGCAGGAGCGAACATATACCAGTATCTAAATTGTTTCCCTCACGGTTTATTATTATCTTCTTTCCGCTCTTCTCAAATAATTGTGCGATACAGTTTGTAACAGATGTCTTACCGTTCGTACCGGTCACCGCTATTATCGGACATTCTACCTTAAACATTGAACAACATTTCTGTCCGGATAAGTGCCACAGTATTATCCCCGGCAGATTTCCGGCGTTACGTCCTAACAGATTCAGCATTTTTACTATTATTTTTCCTAATATTATTAACAGTCTTTTCAAAAATTTTCCTCCTCGTATCGTGATACATTAATATAATATCACATCTTACCGTTTTTTACAAGTAGTCACAAAAAATTCTTAATTCCGTCCGGTTGACATATATATTATAATGTGATATAATTTAATAATCAAAACGAAAGGAATTTTTTTGTAATGGATTTTCTCGAAATTTTTAAAGCTTTGATACTCGGTATCGTTGAGGGTATCACCGAATGGCTACCGGTCAGCAGTACCGGACATCTTATACTTGTCGACGAGTTCCTGAAACTTAACGAATCCGACGATTTCAAGGAAATGTTTGATGTTGTCGTACAACTTGGGGCTATCGTCGCAGTAGTAATTATCTTCTGGAGTAAACTTTTTCCGTTCGGTAAAAAAGACAATCCGCACCCACTCAGTAACGACGGTTTCGGGGCATACATAAAAACGGACATCTTTCAGATGTGGTTTAAAGTCCTCGTTGCGTGCGTACCGGCGGCGGTAATCGGTCTGCTTTTCGATGACCTTTTCAATGCACTTTTCTACAATCCGTGGACCGTCGCAATCGCCCTGATAGTCTTCGGTGTGGCGTTTATAGTAGTCGAGAACTGGAACAAAAACCGCAAGTCAAAAGTAAACTCTATTGATGAACTCACCTATCAGATGGCTCTGATTATAGGTGCGTTTCAGTTAATAGCGGCTATATTCCCTGGTACGTCACGCTCAGGTGCTACTATCGTAGGGGCGTTACTTATCGGCATATCCCGTATCGTCGCTGCTGAATTTACTTTCTATCTCGCAGTACCGGTAATGTTTGGTGCAAGCCTGCTCAAACTCGTAAAGTACGACGGCGGTTTTACCACTCAACAAGGTGTTATCCTCGCAACAGGTATGATTATTGCGTTTGTAGTCTCGATTTTCGTTATATCTTTCCTTATGGATTACATAAAAAAACATGACTTCAAAGTTTTCGGCTGGTACAGAATTATTCTTGGTGCGTTGGTACTGCTTTATTTTACAATTAATAATTAATAATGCATAATTAATAAAAAAAATCCCCTGAAAGTTTACTTAAAAATCTTTCGGGGTGCTTTTTTTCTTGACATTTTCATTTATTTATGATATAATTAAAAATAAATCTGAAAGGTGATAATATGAAAAAATCAAAGAATTACAGAGCATACATGGCAAGGCGTAGGAAGTTTTTGCGTTCCGCCTGTGAAATAAAATCTGTATGTCCGGAGTGTAAAAAGCCGTTATTGTTTTTCTATACATATGATGCTATATGCTGTATATCCTGTGACGTATGGACGGAAGATAAATGTTCTGACCCTGAATGCGAGTTCTGTTCGAAAAGACCCGATACACCATCAGAGGCACTCTTTATAGAATCAGAAAAAATAATCGGTTATGACCGGAAATATTATCGCTGTCTTAACTATCAGCGGAAAAATCCGGCAATATAAAACATGAAGGTGATAAAAATGAATTACGAAGAAATGAATTACAAGGAATATGCAAAATATCTGAAAGAAAATCCGCCCTTTAATGATAACAAATGGGACAAGGAAATTTTATATGAGTATCTTATTTATAGCCTTTGTATCGATACAAGCGAATACATAGACGAATATTTCAGCAAGTACACCAATGACGAAAATTTACTTAAACTGTTGTTTGATTTCCTGCTTGATGATGATTATGACGGTTCAGACAGTCAGATTTCCTCCGCATACTACATATCCCGAATGGACAAAAAACTTCTTGAAAAATACAGTGATTTACTTTCAGAAGCTGGTAAAAATCCTGTTGCCGCAAGAAATCCGCTGAAATATATGGAATAATATAAAAAATCCCCGTCCGAGTGACAGGGATTTTTCTTTAATTCTTTTCTACTATTGTATCGTCTTTTTTATATATACTGTCCGCCGGTACTACTCCACGCACGCAACTTGTAGGGTAGATATTAGAGTTCCTGCCTACTACCGTACCGGGATTCAGTACGCTGTTACATCCTACTTCCACGTAATCGCCTACCATCGCTCCTATCTTCTTGATACCCGTTACTATCTCCTCACTGCCGGATTTTATTACTACATTTGTCTTGTCAGATTTCACATTTGACGTTATCGAACCTGCACCCATATGCGATTTATACCCTAATATACTATCGCCTACGTAATTATAATGCGGTGTCTGGACGTTGTCAAATATTATCACGTTCTTTAACTCGACGGAATTTCCTATCACGCAATTTTCGCCGACTATCGCACTTCCTCGGATAAACGCACAATGTCTTACTTCCGTATTCGCTCCGATTATACACGGTTCGCCGATATACGCAGTAGGATATACTTTCGCCGTCTTATGAATCCATACGTTCTTAAACGGATTATCATATTCATCCGGTGATAGTGTTTTTCCCAGTCCGATTATAAATTCACTGATTCCCTTTAACGCCTCCCACGGATACGTAAACTGTTTCAGATACTCTCCGGCAAGTGTATGACTTAAATCATACAGTTCTCTGATGGTAACATTATTCATATAAATTCAGCTCCTTATCTGAAAATTTTCATAATATTATTATAATACTTATCCGCTGAATTGTCAACTGTTACTGTTATTTTTATGAATTTTAAAATTTATCTTTACTTTTTTC
>JAIDCY010000027.1 GCA_029055625.1 Ruminococcus sp.
ATGCGGAAATATATTTCTGTTTCAGGTTACCGGACTTTTGACCTGTCATGAAACAAAATCAAATGAAAGGAAGTTTTTTTAAAATGCAGATTACTAAAGATACAATTATAGGCGATATTCTCGACGCTGATTTTGAAGTTGCCCCGTATTTCCTCGAAATCGGTATGCATTGTCTGGGCTGTCCTGCCTCACGTGGCGAATCGATAGAGGAAGCGTGTGCGGTGCACGGTACTGATGCCGACGCACTCGTTGAAAAACTTAACGCTCATTTCTCAGCGAAACAGTAAATTATTCAGGCGTGTCACCGGCACGCCTCTGTTTTTGTATTCATAAAATTTTATAAGAGGTGTTAAAATGCTCGATAACAGATTAAAGGCTTGTGCCGATATGGTAAACGGTAGCGGTATTGTCTGCGACGTCGGAACTGACCACGCTTACCTTGCATCAGAACTTATTATCAGTGGAAAATGTCAGAAAGTTATAGCATCAGATATAAATATAAGTCCGTTAGGTATGGCACGGCATACCGTTGAAAAAAATAATCTCGCCGATAAAATTGACCTTATTCTCTCCGACGGTCTCGAAAATATCCCGCTCGATAACGTTTCCGATATAGTCATTGCCGGTATGGGTGGCGAAACTATCATTGAAATTTTACATAAATGCCCGGAACTTGCGGAAAGCAGTATAAGACTTATCCTTCAGCCTATGACTAAATCTGAAGTTCTCCGTAAATGGCTTTATGACAGCAATTTTGCGATTACTTCGGAAAAAATAGTTGAGGACGGCGATAAATTTTACGTGATAATGTGTGCGAAATGGAGCGGTCAGTTTCAACGTCTTACCGAAACAGAAGCTCTTGCCGGATTCTTCAGCGATAATGACCCTCTCGCTAAAAAATACCTCGCCCATGAGGTGACACGTCTGCGGAAAGTGAGTTCCGCACTCCAGCAGGGCGGTATGCGTTACGAATCCGTACACTTTTCCGCACTCGCTTACAAACTGGAAAACGGTATTGATAAAGTAAGCATTAATGAAATTTATGATTATCTGAATCAGGTCTATCCGGTGGATACGCAGGAAAAATGGGATAATTCCGGCTTACTCGTCGAAAATTATGACATGGAATGCAGTAAGATTATGATTACCCTTGATATTACTATCCCGTCAATATATGAGGCGGAATGCAAAGGTGCGGAGTTAATAATTTCCCATCACCCCGTAATTTTCCAGCCTCTCAAAAAAATTAACCGGAAAAGTCCCGTATTCCGCCTTATCTACAGTGATATTTCCGCCATTTGTATGCATACTAATCTTGACATTGCCAAAGGTGGTACTAACGGCGTAATACTCCGGAAACTCTCCGAACATCTCGAATTTGAAAGTAATCCGGAATTTTTCGAGGATTGCGGTAATGGTAACAATTTAGGCTGGATATGCGAACTCCGTGAAAATATTACCGCTGAAAAATTCGGTCAGCTCCTCAAGGATATTTTCGGATGCCCTTACGTCCGTATGAACCGTTACGGTTCGCATAAGGTGAAACGTTTTGCATTCTGTTCGGGTTCGGGTGGCTCGATGCTTGAACTCGCTATATCGAAAAAATGCGATGCCTTTATTACCGGCGACGTGAAACACGATGTCTGGATTGATGCCAATAACCGTCATATAATCCTTTTTGACTGCGGACACTTTCACACGGAAAATCTCGTACTCGAAGAATTAAGATGTACCATTGAAGAAAAATTCCCACAGATTGAAGTTATATTGGCGGAAACTTCTGTTGACCCTGTTATATATATGTGAGGTGTCATATGGGTATCCTGATATGTCCGGTATGTCGGGAAAAACTCGACGTATCGGGAAAAAATTTCATCTGTACTAACCGGCACAGTTTCGACATCTCAAGAAGCGGTTACGTAAACCTGTTACTGTCGAAGCATACCGGAAAAACGATACACGGTGATAATAAATTAATGGTAAATTCAAGGCGTGATTTCTTAAAAAAGGGCTTTTACGCTCCGTTACGTGAGGCAATCTGCGAAAATATAAAATCCGGAATTATACTTGATGCCGGTTGCGGTGAGGGATATTATACTTCCGGTATAAAAAATATCTCGCCGGATTCTGAAGTTTACGGTATAGATATTTCTAAAACCGCCGTTGAAATGGCATCTAAAACCTACAAAAATATTACTTTTGCAGTGGCGAGCGTCTTTAATATTCCGGTTGCGGATAGTTCCAGCGATACACTCGTTACCGTATTTTCCCCGTACTGTAGCAACGAATTCCAAAGAGTGCTGAAAAATAACGGTACTATGTTAATGGCGATACCTTCAGTAAATCATCTGTGGGAACTAAAACAGGCGGTCTATGATACGCCTTACAGAAACGACGTCAGACCCTACGAACTCGACGGCTTCCAATTCATCTGTACAAAACGTATAAACTATCAGTTCCTGCTCTCCTCTAATCAGGATATACAGTCGCTTTTCTCTATGACACCCTATTATTACCGTACCGGAAAATCTCAGCAGGAAAAATTATTTCAACTCGAAAATCTCGAAGTAACCGCCGATTTTGAACTTCTTGAATACAAAAAATTATTGTAAAGGACTGATTTTTTTATGGCTTTAGACGGAGCTTTTCTGTTCGCAGTAAAAAACGAACTCATGCAACTTATCGGCGGACGTATCGAAAAAATACACCAGCCGTCACGAGAGGAAGTTATTATTTCCATACGTACCCGACATGGTACTAAAAAACTCTATATATCGGCAAATGCCAGTAGTGCGAGAATCCATATTACCGAAAAAAATGTTGATAATCCGCAGACTCCGCCTATGTTCTGTATGCTTTTAAGAAAACGCCTCGGTAACGGAAAATTAATCGCTGTCCGTCAGGACGGTCTCGAAAGAATAATTTTTCTTGATTTCGAGTGTGTCAACGAACTCGGCGATATGGTTATTATCACTCTTGCGTGCGAGATTATGGGCAGATACTCAAATCTTATAATAGTCTGTGACGGTAAAATTATTGACAGTATAAAGCGTGTCGATAGTGGAATGTCACGTGAAAGACTGGTACTTCCGGCAATGTCATACTCCCTACCGCCGAAAACTGACCGTCTCAATTTCCTGACCGCTGACGGTGAGGAAATCATAGACAGATTACACCAATTCCCACAATCTGAACTTTCCAAGGCTCTTATACGTGTCTTCGAGGGTATCTCACCGGTTCTTGCCCGTGAATGGACTTTCTATGCCGGAAACGGTCAGCATCTCAACGGTAACGTTACCGGTCAGGCTCTCGTAAGACTTCTTTTCATTATTCAACGTACCAGTTCGCTACTCCTTGACGGTCAATGCTGTTTTAACGCCGTAATCACTAAAGACGGCATTTTAAAAGATTTTTCTTTCATACCGATTACGCAATACGGCGATTTCATGGACAATAAAGAACTCCCGACGGCTTCGGAACTCCTTGACTTTTTCTACTCTGAACGTGATAATATCACACGTACTAAACAACGTGCCAATGACCTTTTCAGACTTCTTGTAAATCTTACAGAACGCATTAAAAGAAGAATTTCCGTACAACATGAGGAACTTTCCGCCTGCTCCGACAGGGATTACTTCAAACTCTGTGGTGACCTGATTTCCGCTAACATCTACCACATCAGAAAAGGGGATAAATCCGTAATACTCGAAAATTTCTATGATGTGAATTATCCGACTGTAGAAATAGGTCTTGACGTAAGAAAAACACCGTCGCAGAATGCACAGTACTATTACAACGAATACAAAAAATCCGTCACCGCTGAAAAAAAACTTACTGAACAGATTGAACACGGTACGGAAGAATTACAGTATCTTGACAGCGTTTTTGATTCCCTCACCCGTGCGACTTCTGAAAATGACATCATACAGTTACGTCTCGAACTAAGGGAGCAGGGTTATATAAAATCCGCTGACGGTAAGGCGAAACCTCCGAAAGCTCTGCCTCCTATTGAATACAAATCTTCCGACGGTTACACGATACTTGTTGGCAGAAATAACTTTCAGAACGATAAATTATCCCTTAAATTCGCTGAAAAGTCTGATATATGGTTGCATACTCAGTCCATAACCGGTTCACACGTAATAATTGTAACAAACGGCGAAACTCCACCCGACAGAACCATTGAAGAAGCCTGTATTATCGCATCTGTCAACAGCAAGGGTCGTAACTCCAATCTCGTGCCGGTTGACTATTGTCTCGCAAAGTATGTTAAAAAGCCATCCGGTGCAAAACCTGGTAAGGTAATTTTTACCAACTACAAAACCGCTTTTGTTAAACCGGATACGGAACTTGAAAAAATCCGGAGGATTTCCAAATGAACATCAAACTTAATGAAAATTTCTTCCGTCGTGACTGTCTTACAGTAGCTCCTGAACTCGTCGGGAAAATACTTGTCAGGAAACTTTCCGACGGTACGCTGATAAGCGAACGAATTGCCGAAACGGAAGCGTACAGAGGTACGGAAGACAAAGCCTGTCACGCCTCGAAAGGTAAAACTCCACGTACTGAAATAATGTATGGTAAAGGTGGTAAAATTTATGTTTATCTGTGTTACGGCATTCACTGGCTCATGAACGTTACAACCGGTGATTCCGATATACCGCAATGCGTACTCATCCGTGCCGGTGAAGCCCATAACGGACCGGCGAAAATTACAAAGTATCTTCATATTGACGGTACTTTAAATAAACAGTCGGTCTGCGGAAACAATGACATCTGGTTTGAAGATGACGGATTCCGTCCGGATATTATAACCGCTCCGAGAATTGGTATTGATTATGCCGGTGACTACTGGAAAAATATTGAATGGCGTTTTATAGCGTCAGGAAGGTGATTTTTTCTGTGAATATTATCTCTACCGGTTATAATTCCATATATGATAGTCATTACAGCTTCCGGCACAAACCGGCAAAAAATTCGTTTCTGCTTATCCTTACTAAAAGCAATTCCGTATTCCATATAAATGATACCGACTATCACACACCGCCTTTTACTTTCGTACTTTATGACGATTCCGTTACATGGGCTTACTCCGCAGATAACGATTTCTTTATCTGCGACTGGTTATGTTTCGAGAAAAAAGGCGACAATGAATTTTTTGAATCCGTTGAACTCCCTTTCAATAAACCCGTAAAGTTTGCAGACGTCGATTTTATAAGTAACATTATGCGGAATATCGCCAACGAATACTATTCACTCGCTTCAAGACGTCTGAAAATTACAGATACCCTTATGAAAACCCTGTTACTTAAAATAAGCGATTCTGTAGTAGGTCACGTGGAAAATCAGCAGACCGTTGACCCTCATTACAGTGCGTTAATCGACCTCAGGGAAAAAATATACAGAAATCCACAGATGCGGTGGAATGTCGATTCTATGGCAACTTACGTTAATATGTCAAGGTCTTACTTCCAGCACATCTATAAGGAAATGTTCGGCGTATCCTGTATCTCCGACGTAATAAGCGGTAAAATAGAAAAAGCAAAGGAAATTTTAAGTGAGACTTCCTGTACCGTCTCACAGGTGGCGACCATGTGCGGTTATGACAATGAAGAGCATTTCATGAGACAGTTTAAGAAAATAGTCGGCGTTACCCCTACGAAGTACAGGCACAAAATCTGAAAAAAACTACCGTTTCCGGTAGTTTCAGGATTTATTTTTTTATTTCCTCGAATCTGTCTGTATACAGGATATTCGTATCTACATAGCCTTCTATACCTTCAATAAGTCCGGTACTGCTCGCCTGCCACATGAAATAATCGCCGGTATAGTCTGTTTCATCGGTGAAGTGTGCAAGCCATACGGGTTCGTTATAATTATTCATCCAGGTATTCAGCAGGAAATTTTTACTGCTATACAACATCGCAGAATATCCGTAATTTTCCATCTCCGCACAGAAAAGATTGAAAAGTTCGTTGAGTTCATGCAGGCTTATATTGTACTCCTGAAAAGTAGAAAATTCTTCCCAGTCGAACGCTACAGGAAAATCCAGTTCCTCACCGTCGAGGGTCTCGTTTATATACTCCGCCAGCTCCTTTACTCCCTCCGCTGTATGTAGCGTTGTATAGAAATATATCCCTACTTCAAGCCCTGCTTCCTTCGCTTTCCGGATATTCTCGGCGTACCAGTCATCCTGTTTTATCTCGTCGTAAAAATGCCCCATACGTATTATCACAAATTCGCACCCCGCATTTTTTACCGCATTGAAATCTATATCACCCTGCCATGTTGATACGTCTATTCCTAATTTTACGTTGTCTCCTGAATATTTTTCGACAAACTCGTTGAATGGTGTACCGTCGCTGTAATCGGGTGTCCATTCACCGTTGAACTCATACGACGGCGTTTCACTCAGTACTACTACCGTCATATTCCATGACGTTTCATTTCCTGAACTGTCGGTAACGTGTACTTCTATAGGGTAATTCCCTATTTCTTCGGTATTTACTTCCCCCTCGTATGTAAGATTCGGTACAGGGTCATAATTATCACCGTATCCTACAAGTTGCTTAAGGTCAAATTCCGTACCTTTCGTTACATAAGGCGAGTTACCCATATTAAACAACGTCGGCGGTGTGGTATCTGCGACGGTATATGTCACTTTCTGCTGAAATTCTCCCTCACTGTAACGACAGTTTATATATACCTCGTGTTCGCCCATTGAAGAAGTATCAAGTAATCTGTCACCGTTGAGAATCTCCACGTTGGATTTTTTTACAAATTCTTCGATAGTCAGATAGTCGTAAATCTCTACAGTTTCCGGTGTATCGAAAATAAGATTATCCGGTGGCTTGACGTTTGTTTTGTTTGAAAGTACCGGTATACTGTCGGGTACTGTTGTGCCGGTCATAAGTGGTGTTTTTACGCTTGCTGGTAAAGTCTGCACCTCATGCGTACAACCTGTGAAAAGGCTAAGTGCAATAATCGGAATAAATAATTTTTTCATGCTGTCTCCTTCAGATATTTTATAAAAAAATTATAACACATCTCAGATAGTTTGTAAAGTATATTTTAATATATTTATGACAATCTGTTTTAATACCTTATTTATATATCGTATTATGTTAACCTTGGTTAACACGAAAATATGCCGTAAAACAGGCAAAAAAAATTTTTTTAAAAATCCGGAAAAAATTTCGTCTTTTTCGCCTCCTGAAATCACTTATATATGAAAAGCTTTTCACATATCATAAACCCTTAAAGAAAGGAGTGACGGACTTTGACTGTCGATTCTAAATTCTATGCCGGAGGTGACGGTAAAATTTCAGTTCTATTAAATCATAACGAACAACCCCTGAATTACGACGTATCAGGCGAAAATGTCAATCAGCTGATTGTTGAATGTTCGCAGTCCAAAGAAAAACTCGAAAAACTTTATACAATGTTCAAAGATACCGTTTTTGCTGTAGCTTTCGGCATAACTTCTGACTATCATCTCGCAGAAGACTGTGTGGCGGAAACTTTTATACGTCTTACTCAGATTAAACGTTTCTCCGCAAAAAAAGGGGACGGCAAAGGGTTTATTATAACTATCGCACGCAACGTTGCACTCGAATATCGCCGTAAATACAGGAAAGAAACTGAAAATTCTGATATATATATCAGAAATTACGGCGATTCTGACAAGACTGTTGAAAACAGTATTTATATAAATCATTTACTTGGATTCCTTAACGACAAACAACGTCAGGTTATCGTCCTGAAATGCTGTTCAGAACTGACGTTCAAGGAAATAGCTAAAATTATGAAATGTCCCGAATCTACGGTAAAATCAAGGTATCGCAAGGCTATGGCTATTTTACAGGAAAAGGCAGGTGCTGACAATTGAAAAATAATAATCCCGAAGTAAACCGGGAACTTGAAAAAATGTTCAGTGACAAAATGCGTGAACTTTCCTCATCTGTGGATTGCTTTGATAAAATTTCTGCAAAGGCTTTTCCTGAAAAAAATCAGGATTTTTCAGAAAGCGGATTCACCGTATGTGACCTTGAAAATATAACCGGTAAATCAAAAAAAAATAATTTCCTTAAATGGTCTGCTGTAATAGTTGCCTGCACCGTCTGTGCTTTCGTACTCCCTCAGACCCGTATCGTCAATAATTTCATAGCCGGACTGGGTGGAAGTGCGAAAAAAGCATACTCTAAACTCATAGAAGAAATAAATACGGAAACTTCGCAGAATACCTACAGAATTTATGACCTCCCACTTGACGACTACATTAAATACGACAGACTTGTTACGCCGTTATATGCATGTCCGTTTGCGGATTGCGGTAAGGATAATATAAACGTCCGCATATTCGTGAGAACTTACAACGACATCCCCACCAATCAGATTTACGCCGTCGAGTATACAGGAGATTACGCAACTTCTAACTTCATAGCCGTCGCAGATACTACCGCAAAATTCACCGTTGAGGAACTCGAACATCTTGACGAGGCAATAATACCATACGACAAACAAGCGTTAAACAGTGCCATTATGATTAACTTCAAACCGGCTATCACGGCAGAATCCTTTATGACAGACTTAAATTCAGATAAAGTTTCCCTCGCATCTTTCGATTACGGAAATATCTTCAAATCCGACGAAGAAACTATTTATTACAGTCCTGCTCAGATGATTTATTACGGTGACAAAATCGACGACAAACCCGAAACATATTATTATGACATCAATAATCTCCCCACCGCTGACGGTACGTGGAAAAATACCCTATGTTTCGACGGTTTTTCCTCTATGCCTGCGGAAAGTCAGTCGCTTTTCGTACGTGTTCCGCTGTTCGACGTAAAATATGTATCTTCCGATAGTGCGGTTGGTATTGCTAATGCTATGTCATGCAAATATATTAAAAATATATTATTCAACGAAAATAAAACTTCCAGTATAGATTTCTATACACTGTTTCTACAGAGTTACGGCGAAAAAAATATAAGTACTATGGCAGTACCTTACGATAACGAAATTCTTAAAAGTATCAGAATGTATTTTTCAGACTCAGGTATACTGTTTTCAAGTGATTCAAATGCCTCTGTAGTACTGAAATCTGAAAATACGGAAACTACAAACGTTATACCTGACGACAGCGATAATTATTACAATTTACTCTCCGACGAAGAAACGGAAGATATAATGCTATCGGAGCAGGAAACAAAAACGGAATTTTCCTCGGAAACTGAAATTGACACCGATGAGCAACAACGACAGACTATCATAGAAAAAGAACAACAATTGAAACAAAACGATAAAAAAAAGTGAATCCGCATACAGATAGACAAAAGAAAGTATATATAAAAAAATCCCTCCGGACTGTGAAAGGTTCGGAGGGGTTTTGTTTTCAACTGCTTTTCCGGAAATTATTATCCGTAATTATTCTCGCAAATATCAAGCCTAACGGTAACGATATTACTATAAGTAACGCTTTCGTCAGCCATAACGCACCTGTCTGAAGTTCGTTCAGGGCTATGTAGTACACTCCCTTATACATGAACATTCCCGGAATCATTATAACTATTGACGGTACTGTCAGCGTTATTCTCGGATAGCCTACCTTTTTCTTCAGTGCGGATGCTAACAATCCGGCACATAATGCCCCCACAAATGCTCCCACACTGACCGGTATTGACGTAAAATCCAGTAATTCAAGGCGTATAGTATTTACTATCATTCCGATTACTCCGGCTGTCAATGCCATTTTCCGGGGACTATTAAACATCAACGAAAATCCGTATACACCGCAGAAACTCGTAACAAGTCTGAGAACCAGTTTCAGTAACGGTTCTATCTCGATTTCCACGAACTCCGACGGATGAAACTTGAATATCGTCGCCGTTATCCAGCCCGTAAGCGTTGCCATAACTATTATCAGTAACGCATATGTCACACGCTCCAGTCCGGAACGCAAATCGAGTTTTGCAATGTCTATCCCACCGGTTATTAACGGAAATCCCGGTATCACGAAAAGCATTGAACATATATATCCTGCCTGATGCACGCTGGATACCCCTATAAGTATTTCCGCAACTTCAAGGCATATCATGTACACCACACACGCCATAGCTACGCCGACTGTTACATTCGCAAGTAACGTTATGTGCCTTTCCAACAGCTTTTTACGTACAAAATTTCCCACACCTGCTCCGAAAAATGCACAGATCATCTCAACTACTCCGCCACCTAACAGAAACGTAAACGCACAGCACGCCACTGCTGACGCTAAACCTAAATTCCATGCGGTGTAATTAGCTGGCATCTCCTGAAACTTGTCAAGTATGTGGTGAAACTGTTCTATTGAATATTTTTCCGCTCTCTCCTGAAATCCGTCCGCAAACTCTTCAAGATAGTTCAGACGGTCTGTATTCACTCCGGTAGTGTTTATCGACAGTGCATTTGTATAAGTCTCGCCGTTTTCAATACACGTGTACGCTATCGCCAAAAGTCCTATGTCTGCGTTACACGTTACCCCTAACGCTCTCGCTATCTTATTCATAGAGGCACGCACTCGCCATGCACCAGTACCCACCGAAAGCATCATTAATCCTAATCGTCCTATAAGTATTGACTTCTCTTTCAATGATGCCTCTACCGCCGGTACGGGATTCTCATTCTCTACTATTTCGTGCCACGCTATCGGCATATGCTGTTTCCGAAACTTACTCATTTAATATTACCACCTCATTACAATTTATAATGTATAATTAATAATTATTAATTGTTAATTATTAATTGAATTAAAAGTATTCCGCAATCTTTATCATTAAATTTTCAGCAGATTCTTTTGCGGTTGCCTTATCATATATTACGTCGTTGCACGCTGAAAAAAATGCATCTATCAGACTATTGTTTTCAAGCACCGGTGAAAGTTCCGCCAACTCGCAACCTTCCATTTTCTGTGATGCCTCATACTGTATACCATACAACATATAGTTTTTTTCAATGGTCTTCTTTGCCGTTCTGCTTAGTGGTATACCTTTTTCCACGCCCTGAAGTTCTGCCATTTCCGGACTGTTCATGAGAAAATCAAGCAATAATCCTGCTTCTTCGGGGTGCTGTGTATTCTTACTTATGGCGTACATCGTCGCCGGTTTTGCGTACCAACCTTCCCCGACATCCTTTCCGTCAGTCGTCGTATAGTCTGCCGTCACTATATTTACGCCGTCCTCAATCATACTTCCGAAATAATTAGTTGCGTCGCTTACCCATGCTATCGAACCGGCATAAGTTCCCTTTGCTATCTCCTTACTGTCATAATATTCAAGCTGTGGGATTACGCTTCTGTCGACGAGTTCTTTATAAAATTCTATCATGTTCTGAAAATCTTTCGCCTTGAAATTGAGTTTGTTTTTCTTGATTATCTTCTTTCCCGTAACCTGCTCGGTATGTGCGATAAGATACAGCCATATTGATTTTGACGCACCACTCATAGGATATACGCCGTCTTTTTTCATTACGTCCGCTGACCTGAACAAATCGTCCCACGTCTGCGGTACGTCGAGACCGTATTTGTTGTAAATGTCCTGATTTATATATACCGTCTCCGCATTCATCGCTATCGGTACGGCGTTCAGATGATTCTTCTTTATTCCGTACTTCAGAAAATCTTCCGAAAAATTGGATATATCAAAATTTTCAAGTTCGTTTATGTCATAATATCCTTTGCCGTCTTCGGAATACTGCGATAACCAGCTGAAATTTATCTGCATTACGTCTGCTTCCGTATTTGAACGCATCTGTATTTTGCTTCTCTCCTCGTATCCTGACCACTCCGAATAGCTACAGTTTACCTTTATATCGGGGTGCTGTTCCTCAAAAATTTCCACCGCTTTTATAGTATATCTGTTCCGTGCATCAGTCCCCCACCACGAAAGATTTATTTCAGTCTGCTTTTCCTGCTGAGTGACAACAGGTTCACGTCCGGAGCAGGCGGTAAATAATATCAATGAAATACTACCCGTAATCGCAAGAATTTTTTTCATTTAATATTATACCTCCTCAATCGTAAATAACAAAACTGTCTGTACCGTTTTTCTTGGCGGTATACAGTGCTATATGTGCACAATCAAATAATTTTTCCGCTGTAGTTGCATTATCCGGCGATACCGCCACCCCTACGCTTACCGTTACAGGAAATTTACCGCTTTCCGTGTGAAGAGTACTTCTGTATTCCGTACATATTTCCGCACACTTCCTTGACAGTTCTTTATGCACCGCCATGCTGTCTTTTTCTGATATTTCTATAATTACCGCAAATGTATCTGTATTTATTCTGCCTATACATTCAGACCTCGGAAAAAGTCGCTGTATCTCATTTACCAGTCTGCCTATATTTCCCTCTGCGTAACTCCGTCCGAAATTATAAATCATTTCACCGTAATTATCAATATCAATCAGTATCATTGCGTATGAATTCTTATCAGAAATTATTTCGTCAGTTTTTTCGATAAATGCACCCTTCGTCAGTACAGAACTGTATTCCTCATCCCGTGTATCTTCGTTCAGATTTGCGGTAACTATACGTCCGGGGTCTGTGAGTTTCGAGGTGAAGAAAATGCCTATTAATATAGCTATTATCGCCGAAACCAATGCGACAATATATATGTATATCTGCATCTGATTCTTTTCTTTCATGATTATTTCCGTCGGTATCGAACACACCACATACCACCCGACATCACACGAATTTATAGTAGTAAGGTATTTTTCACCCAGTACTGTTGATGCGTCTTTTCCCTCTACCTGCTCCCCTATCTCAAACGGCAGATTTTTACCGTTTTCGTCCTTTTCCGTTGAGTTCATTATTATGTACTTCTGGTCTGTCAGGCGTATTGTCATGCCGTTATCCGCTTCAGAATTTCTTATCACGTCGGAAAGTTCGGAGGTATATATTGATATTACTATCAGTGCGTTTTCGTGTATGTACTTTACGTAATATATCCGCTCGTAATCGTCCTGATAGCCGGTATACCAGCCGTCACGTGTCCGCCTGTTTGTAATCATCTTTTCAAACTCTTCAAACATATTATCAGTAAAAAGGCTTTTCGTACCTTTCGAGATGTTACCGATTGTACTGTTATTTCTGTAAACTATTCCGTAATCAAGAAAATTTTCCATCAGGCATATTTTCGATAACTGGTCGGAAATAGATTTTTCCGTATTTATTCTTTCGTACTCGTCCATATCCCCGGCGGTAGCATCATATGTATACGCCTCGTCTATCGAAAACGCAAGAGTTCCGGCATTTGCAAGCCTCGAAAGGTAATTATTCAGATTTATATTCAGCTGATTATTCAACGACGTTGTCATTGAACTTACTTTACTTTTCAGCACGTCCTCACTGGTATGCACCGCAAACAGTGTTACGCCTAATATTACCACTATTATTATTATCGCATAACATATTATCATTGAAAATCTCATACTTCGTATCTTCAGCAGACTTTGCGTACGTTTTTCATTTCGTGTCATAAAAATCCCCCTTGTTTTAAATTACTATAATATTATATCATATAATCATGCGGATTTTATGAATTTTCTGTGAATAAAAAAACTACCGGATTTTTCTTCCGGCAGTTGATATTTAAAAATTTTTTACTATAAATTCTTCAGCTGGTACAGGTTTTGAATAATAATATCCCTGAAAACTCTTTATCCCGTACTTACGCAGAAAATCACGCATATTTGCGGTTTCTACCCCCTCAACGCACACTTCCGCCTGAAAAGCATCCGCAAGGGTTGATATAAACTGGACGGTGCTCTGGTCTGACTGACTGCTTTCTATATCCTTTACAAATTCACGGTCTATCTTTACCGTATCTATCGGCAACGTTCGCAGTACACCAAGTGAGGCAAAACCTGTCCCGAAATCGTCGAGGGCTATTTTTATACCGTGTTCCTTGAATATCCTGAACATATTATCAAGGGTTTCTATATCGAGAAGCCGACATCTTTCCGTTATCTCCAGGCATAAATTTTCCGGCGGAAATCCCGTTTCCTTTAGTATGCTGAAAACGTCGGAAACAAAATCTCCCTTTTCAAGCTGTGCGTAAGATATGTTGACGTTCATTATGAAATCAGGATACTTCGCAAGAAATTTTTTTCCGTCCGTCATCGCCTGCCGGAGTATCCACCTTCCCAGCTCCGGAAACAATACGTCCTGCTCCAATACCGGCACAAACTGCACCGGCGGTACTACCCCGTACTTATCGTTTTTCCAGCGTATCAGGGCTTCCATTCCTTTTAACTTTTCCGTATCCGCAAACATTATCGGCTGATAACACAGATAAAATCCCTTGCAGTTTTCAATTACGCTGTTACGTATGACGTTTATTGTCTCTATCGAATTTCTGTTATGACCGTTTTCTATCCTGTCAAATACAACCATATCCCCTAACTGTCGGTTTTTCGATTCATAATATATATATTTCAGACATGAATAAATTGTTTCACTCTCAATGTTGAAGTCTTTCAGCATCATTAATCCGCCGTTTATCGAAAGGCTTAGTTTTTCGTCGTCGACGTGGAAATTATGCGATACCTCTTCACGTAACCTATTATATAAATCCTTTAAATGCATTTCATCCAGTGAACTGCTTATTATCGCAAATTTAGTACCGTCCATGCGGTACACTGAGCCATAGTTTGCGAAAGTCTTCTGTATTGTATTAGCAAAATTCCGCAAAACCTTATTACCGGTTTTATATCCGTACATATCATTTATAACGGAAAATCCGGTTATGCCGGTTATTATTACCGAACCTTTCTTCTTTTTCCACAAAACAGTCTTGATGTCGTCGAAAAAACCGTAAAGACTGCGTAAACCTGTTATTGCGTCGATATAACTTAAAGAACCGTGATTCTTTATCGCTCCGGCAAAATATTCAGGTTCGCCGTTTTCATCACGGATTACCGCCCCCCTGCACGTACACACCACGTAATTACCGTCGGAGGCTTTCGCCCTGTATTGCATATCATGTCCGCTGTCCTCACCGGAAAATATACTGTCAATACTCTTACGGTACGTTTCACGGTCTTCAGGGTGTATACATTCTTCCCATATCGTACCGGCATTATACATATAACGGTCAGGCAGATTGAAATAGTCGACGGCACTTCTCGACCATCTGGAATAATTGGTCTTCATGTCGCAAAGGTATATATAACTTCCCTCAGCTATAATAGAAAAAGTTTCAAACATACTGTCAAGTCTTTTGATACGGTTTTTATCCATTTTCAGCCCTCCCCGACTTCTTACCGATTATAAAAACACTCTTTATAGTTCTTTTCATTATAACATACTGCAACCGGTTTTTCAAGCACTTTCACCATATTATCTGTATTTTTATGCATTATCGCTAAAATTTACTGTATTTTTTTGTCAGTAATTTAAATAAATCAATTGCTTTACAAAAAACAAGAATTATGTTATAATCAGGTATATGTTGTTGAAAAAGAGGTGAACTGTTATAATTAAAAGACTTATCATTATGATTTTTTTAATCTGTATGCTCACTGATACCTGCGTATCAATTGAAGCGGATTCGGCAAGCGGTGGGGTAAGCATAAATGAAGTATGTTCAGAAAATACATTCTATAAATCGCCTGACGGTAACCTTTACAGCTGGGTGGAAATCTGCAACAGCTCAACGGATAAAGTTGATTTAAGCGGGTGGGGGTTATCCGATGACCCCAAAGACCCGTTAAAATGTACTCTCGCCGGTGGGACGGTGCTTGGAGCAGGGCAGAAAACCGTTATATTCTGCTCACCGAAACACGCAGACATCAATATAAACCGTGAAGAAAATATCCTTATCCTGTCAGACCGCAAAGGAAATGAAATTGACAGGATTTCCTTTAAAAAAACTGAACCTGATACGTCATACGGTCAGTTTCCCGACGGTAGCGGTAATTATACCGTCATGGAGTGTACACCCTATCAGACAAACGCTTCTCCTTCCGAAAAAATAATTGTGGAAAAGCCCACACTCTCACATGAAAGCGGTTTTTATGAAAAAGATTTCATGCTGACTATCGACGTACCAGCCGGTACTACCGTATACTACACCACAGACGGTTCTGTACCTGATACGGATTCTCAGCAGTATAACGCACATATCCGGGTATGTGACAAATCGGATTCCCCTAATGTTCTGAGTGCGAGAACAGATATAAGCTCTTACGGAGCTTCCGCCCCTAAAAAAACCGTCGACAAGGCGTTTGTGATACGTGCGGTGGCAGTCGACGAAACCGGACGGAAAAGTGAGACGGTGACGGCAAGTTATTTTCTCGGAAAAACCTGCTCTTCTTACTATCGGGATATGAAAGTTATTTCAATAGTTACAGACCCCGACAATCTTTTTGACTACAACACCGGTATATACGTAAAAGGTGCTTACTATGATATGTATAATTCGGGGAACGTCGAGGCGTGGAACAAGAAAGCCAATTATACACAGAAAGGGAAAGACTGGGAACGTCCGGCGGTCTTCGAGGTTTTCGACAAGGGGGAAAAAGTATTATCGGAAAACGTCGGAATACGTATCAAGGGTGCTACATCACGTTCAACCCCTCAGAAAAGTTTCAATATATACGCCAGGGAGGAATACGGCTGTAAAAAATTTGAATACGATTTTTTCGGGAGTCAGGCGGTAAACGCCGTAACCGGTGAGACTATCGGAAAATATGATACCCTTTCCATACGCAATGCCGGAAATGATACGTCATACTCTTATCTGCGTGATAACATTAATCAGAAGCTAATCAGTGACAGACCCCTTACCATGCAGACTATGAGCGAATGCATTCTTTTTATCGACGGCGAATTCTGGGGATTCTATACCCTTACGGAAAAAACTGACGACAATTTCATAAAAAATCACTACGGTATCAAGAAAAAAGACGTTGCAATAATAAAGAATAACGAGGTTGAAGAGGGTTCGGAACAGGATTACAAGGACTGGAATAATCTGTTATCAAAGTATGTCAGGGCTGATATGAGCATCGAGGAAAATTACATGAATTTCTGCAACGAGGTGGATATTGAAAGTTTTATAGAATACTTTGCGGTACAGATTTACTGGTGTAACGGCGACTGGCCCTGGAATAACTTTGCGGTATGGCGTTCCGATAAAGTTGACAAGTCTAATCCTTACGCTGACGGTAAATGGCGTATGTTCCTTTTCGATACCGATTTTACAACAGGTCTTTTCAAAAATAATGATACATCTTATAAAGCCGATACTTTCGCACGCATTGCCGGTTACGACTACAACGCAAGCCGTATACTGATAAGACTTCTTAAAAATCAGGATTTCAAGGAAAAGTTTGTAAATACGTTTTTAGACCTTGCAAACTATAACTTCAGTCCAGACAGGACAGATGCAGTTATTGAGGAATACAGGGAAAAATATCATCAGCAGATTATCGATACCTGCGAAAGATTCTATGCGAGCAGTTTTAAAATATCCGGCGATACTTACAGGTTCGACACTGAAATGAATACGATAAAGGAATTTTATCAGAACCGTTTTCCGTACGCTACCGACGCTCTGAAACGTACCGCCGGTATAAATGGGGTTCTGAAAAATGTAACTTTGAAGCAGAGCAGGCAAGGTGCAATAAAACTTAATACGATAACGCCGGACATCTCTTCTGAAGACTGGACGGGGCAGTATTTTTCCGACTGCAATATATCTATGACAGCCATTGCAAAAGACGGTTACAAATTCGACAAGTGGATTGTTACCGGTACGAAAATTCCGGTGACGGAAACAAAATCTCCTGTTCTGCATATCTCACCAGATGATAATATCACCGTACAGGCGGTATACAAAAAATTATAACCATATTACTACATCTGAATCCGGCAAATTTTGTGAAATTACAATAAAAATAATATTTTTTCCGGAAACACTTGATTTTTATTCCGGTATGTGTTATAATGATACGGTAGCATATGGAGATGTATCGAAGTGGTCATAACGAGAACGACTCGAAATCGTTTGAACGGTAAAACGTTCCGTGGGTTCAAATCCCACCATCTCCGCCAGTTAGTTGTTTTCATAGTATCACTAACCTTTCAAAAAAAGAAAAATAGTCCGGATTTCTGTAAGTCCGGGCTGTTTTTCTGTATTGACATATTCTTAATATAATGTTATAATTAAATAAATAATCCGAGAAGGGAGCATTTAAAAATATGCGTTCAAAAGGTACTAAGACCATCGCCGAAAACAGAAAGGCACGTCATGAATACTTCGTACTCGAAACTTACGAGGCAGGCATTGAACTCGTCGGAACGGAAGTAAAATCCATACGCAACGGTAGCGTAAATCTTAAAGACAGCTGGTGTTCCGTCGATAACGGCGAACTCTTCATCAGAGGTATGCACATCTCTCCATACGAAAAGGGTAACATCTTCAATAAAGACCCCCTCCGTGTACGTCGCCTGCTCATGCACAAAAAAGAAATAAACAAACTTTACGGCACACTCAAACAGGACGGTCTTTCACTCATACCGTTAAGCCTTTACTTTAAAGATTCGAGGGTAAAGGTTCAGTTAGGACTTTGTAAAGGTAAAAAACTTTACGACAAGCGACAGGATTCAGCTAATCGTGACGCTAAACGTGAAATTGACAGAAATCTTAAAATCCGTAATCAGTAAAGGATGATTTTATGGCAAAATGTCAGTTGTATCTTTACGACGAACAGAAAGAATTTCTGTTAAAATATATCCGTGAAAGACGTTCAAATGATATTATAATCCTGTGGACTTCCGCAATAGTTTTTATCGTCATGATAGCGCTTCTGAGAATGAATATTTTAATGGTCGGTTCATTTGAATTTAATGAATTAAATGCAGAATGTGTTTTATATATGCTTATCAGTGGTTTTATTTTTGTAATGACTTTTATTAAAAATTTCGGAAAAACTATCGGATACGGTTGTGATAAAAAGTGCATCGAAAACGACTGGTACACTATCACCGCCGGAAAGTTCGTCTGCCGTGACAAGAACACCACCAACAAACACCCCTACTATATCAGCGACCGGGCATATAATCAGTATATATGCCCTCGCTTTCTTGACTGGAAAAACGCTACGGAAGATACGGTTTTTCTTTATATAAAACTCGGTAACGGCAGGAATTACGCAATCGCAGACAGTTAATCAAGGGGGATTCTATGGGCTTTTTTTCAAAATTTTTCAAGGCTAAAACTGGTACGGAAACCAAAAAAACAATAACGCTTCTGAAAAACTGGGAACTTCGGCATTTTCCCGATTTACATAATAGCAATAAAAATATCCGCTATAACGTTTATGTGACGGACAGTGGCGAAAAAATACGGTTTATTGATATAAAAATTCCGGAAATAAACAAATCCGGTGAAAAAAATATTATGGATTACTGCAGGGATGTTATGGATTTTTTCGGTATTTCCGATAAAAAGCGTCTGACCGGTTTCATTGCCGGATACCGTGAAAAATTCCGTACGGAAATTATGACTTTCACAGAAAATCTTTCAAAAATGCGGAATCTGAGTAAAGACGTACGCAATGACCCTGTTTTCCGGAAAATTGACTACATTTTCAATCTGAAACTTAAAATTTTACTTAATGAACTTGTTTTCTGTAAATTCCGTAAAATGAACGATATTACATATTTCACCGCTTTCAATGAACGTCTTTCTGCAATATACGGTGATTTACAAAGTCTCAACAATGATTTTTCGGAGTGTATGTATGTTATGTCAAGCCTTGAATATGCAGATGTAAAATATCATATAGAAAGTATAAATATGCGTGTGGATTTGCTCTTGCAGACCGCCGACGAAATACTTGACAATACATAATTAATAATTAATTTAAGGGGAAAATTTATGAACTTTTTACTTGAATATCTTAAAAATCCACGTACTATAGGGGCAATCGCACCCAGTGGGAACGGTCTTGCACGGAAAATGATAAAGCCTGTTGACTTCTCAAAAGCGGAAGTAATCGTTGAATACGGAGCAGGGACGGGGGCATTTACCCGTGAACTCGTCATAAACCGTAAGCCTGATACCTTTCTTATCCTGATTGAACAAAACAGGAAATTCTGTCGGGAACTTGTAAAAACTTTCCGTAACCAGCCGAACATACATATTATTAACGGCAGTGCGGAAAACGTCAATTTATACCTGAAAAAATACGGTTTTGAACACGCCGATTACATTATTTCCGGACTTCCTTTTACCAGTCTTCCGGCGGATATTTCCGAAAATATTTTCCGTGAAACGATTAAGGCTATCGGCAATAACGGAAAATTTATCACGTTTCAGTACAGCATGGTTAAAAGAAAATTCTTTGAAAAATATTTCCGGATTTCCGACGTACTCCACGAAATAAAAAATATCCCACCGGCTTACGTCCTCGTGATGCGTAATTCAAAATAATTTTTAAAAGTTTTTCTGTCATCATAATGCACAACAGGAAAACTTATTTTTATACATTTTATACAAACTTTTCTTATTTTCCGGTTTTTTTATTAAAAAACTATTGACATATATATATAATAGGATTATGGATTTTTTCCAAACAGGGAGGTGATTTTATGGCAGGGAAATTATGTCCTAAATGTGGAAATTTTACACTCTTTGAAACGCTTACAGGCAGAAAATGTACAAAATGCAATTACGGCGTATATGTTCCGCCAAACAACGGAAAAGGTGGCAGAGGTCAGAAATGCCCTATATGTGGTGCAATGTCCATGTTTAACGGAAAGTGTACAAAATGCGGAGCTAAAGAATTGTAAAGGAGAATTAAAAATGGATTCCAAACAGAAAGCAAAATGTAATGCTATAATCCATGCGGCATCAGGTTCAGCGGCAGCAGTAGGCGGAGGACTGGCAAATATACCCTGTTCCGATGCACCGATACTGTTGACAATTCAGACAACTATGATTATTTCATTAGGGGCTGTTTTCGGAGTTTCTCTAACCGAATCTATGGCAAAATCAGTACTTGCTAAATTTTTAGGGTGTACAGTAGGAAAATCTGTTGCTAATATTTTAGTGGG
Organism: Ruminococcus sp.; assembly: GCA_029055625.1. Lineage (GTDB taxonomy): Bacteria > Bacillota > Clostridia > Oscillospirales > Ruminococcaceae > Ruminococcus. Next base: position 21,110 of record JAIDCY010000027.1, read on the forward strand.
CTGGTTACCCGGAATCGGAAATGCGGTAAATGCTTCTACTGCCGCCGGAATTACTGAAATTATCGGCTGGGCAGCTGCAAAAATGTTTGATAAAGGAAAATAACTATATACATAAACTTCCGGAAATATTTACAACGGTATTTCCGGAATCTTTTTATTTTGTAACCGATTTTTAATAATTTTCCTGTTGACTTTTCTTAAAAAATGGGGTATAATATATTATACTTCTTATTTCTGCGGGGGCGTAAAGGTTTCGACGGGGATTCTGAAGTGTGATAAGCGAGCGGAGCATGGTATAATCTCCTTAATCTGTACCACGTTTAAATATAAACGCAAGAAAAAATATCACGGTTACTAGAAATAGTCAACTGATGGCTGCCTAAGTCAGCCATTGTCCTGTAACTGAGTACCACGGCTTTTACAGGGCATCGATTAGTGGTGAACGGTTCGCCGGAGTGTCCGTGCCGGTGAATTGTATACGGACTACTTTGTGTAACAGCCTGATTACCGGCGGTTGCATGAGGGAATTTTAATAGATAATATACGCTCGTAGAAAGTTGCATGAATGGGTTTTCGGACAGGGGTTCAATTCCCCTCGCCTCCACCAACTGAATATATATTATTCCTGTATGCCGTAAAATACGGTGTATGGGATTTTTTTTGCGTTCTGTTTGTTATCAACAAAGAATTTAAGTTTTTGTTGCAATTCAAATGATTCGGTGCTATACTATAACTGATATTTTTCAGTAAAACTCCGGAATACTTCAGCGAAAATATATTATATTATAAAAAATACAGAAAAATCCCGTAATACCGCTGTTTTTCCGGCACTATGGGATTTTTTAGTCTTTCAGTTTATTAATTTTATGTAAATAAACTGTAAAAAATTTTTGAACGGACACCCTTATGTCCTGCACGGTTTGTATAATGGAAATATGGACTTACAGATTCTGAAAATCGTCGGAAAGCAGGTCCATAAATGCAAGTAACAGACGTTTGCTGTTCGGAGAAAGTGTATGAAATTTCTCCAGCAGTACTACATCTTCTTCTGAATAATCTGTTTGGCGGACAGTACCCAGTAAGATGTGGTCGGGAGTTGTTTCAAGAGCAGTACAAAGTTTCATAAAAACTTCCAGACTTGGTTTGGAACGTGCCGTTTCAATACAGGAAAGATATTTATCATTGATTCCCGCACGTTCACAGACTTCAAACTGTTTCAGTTTCAACTCCTTTCGTCTCCTTGCAAGATTCCTTCCTATCTGTTTGTAATCAAGCACTGTTTACATCACCTCAATAAAAATAGTATAGAATTTCTCCGGAAATGTAAACAGATTAAAAGTTGAAAAACTACTTGACAGCTTAAAAAATATAGTTTATAATAAGAATATGGCTTGAAAAATCAGTTTAAAAGCAGATTTTATTATTGTAACACATATATTATATAATACATTCAGATACATACTCACGATAAATAAGAAAGTTGGATTACATTTTATGCAGAATTTTAATTGCTTTATACTCGGTTCGGAAAATTCCGGCAAATCCTCGTATATAAATCAGTTCGTCAATGGTATTGCCGATTCCAGATTCTCACCGTTTCATATCGAACACAATAATATTCAGACCGTGAACGGTAAAGAAAATCCCGGCGCTTATTACAATAACTCTTTTAAAGTCGACGTATATGAAAAACTTCTGTCTTTAAAAACACAGGATATTTTTTCATTTTCCATAAGCGACTATGCCGGAAAGATTATTGAAGAAAAAAATGAACAGTCTGAATCATATAAAAAACTTAATTCAGATTTACATGATGCTGATTTCCTTATCGTTATGCTTGACGGCGATTTATTTTCCGGTGAGAGCAAGGAAAAAACAGTTAAAAAAATAAAGAGAAAATGTTCAAGACACTATACCCCTCTTATATCGGTATACTCGGAAAACAAACTTTCGCCGGAAATAACATTTGTTGTTACAAAATGTAAAAACGTATTCGCTACCTATGACGAACAGTCCGCCTTAAATATCGTGAAAGAATCATTTGACGGTGTTTTTGTTGAAGATAACGACAATCAGCCACAGATAACATTTATTGAAAATTTTCAGGAAAGCGGTTTGTTCATTCCTCTTGCCACCGCTATGAAACATTTCATAAACATAATCGGAAATCAACTGAATGATAACCTCGACGAACAAAACAAAAAGTTACAGGATGCCATAAATGATAATGAGGACTTCCTCCGGGAACAGGAAGACAGACTACTTCTGAAAAATCCCTTTAAAATGAAAGAGGCACGGGAAAAAATATCAAGCCTGAAACATCAGATACAATGTAATGAAAATATACGTTCCGAAAGCCGGACACAGGAATTTATTTCTGATATGAACAATATTCTTTCCAGAGAACAGGAAACAAACAGAAAGTTCATTGATTCTATATTCAATCCGGAAACCACTCCTGCTCCCGCAACTACTGAAAAGGATTCTTCATGTACCGGATGTATCGCAATTATTGTATTACTGATAATTATAATATTTATTCTTGTAAAACTGGTCAGCTGTGGTGCGAACTTCATCAAGAACAAAAAGGATAAACCTGATAATACATCTTCACAGATTACACAGAATATTGATAAAAAAGCGTTATATTTCGATGATGACAATATGCTTGTAATCGATACGGATATTATCGGACAGCCACTGAAAAAGGTAAAGAAAAAGCTGGGTAATGAACTTGATGTTGAACCGGAATACAATGTCACATCATATGATGAACCCGTTTATAACTATAAATTTCTTCATAATGACGGATTTCTTCAGTTTACTTTTGACGAATCATATGACAGACTTTTAAAAGTTCAGTTTTTCGATTACCGCTCATTCGATGATGACGTATATGATACCGCCTGCGAAATGTACGGCAAACCGACAGAACACGAAGGCTCATACACTGTGTTTAATGTAGATGATAACACCGATTATGGTATCATGGAAGCCACTGCCGACGGAGAAACGGTATTTGTACAGGCGTATGCGTATACAGAAGATTAAAAAATTTTAATATAAATAAAGGAGTTTTTAAAATGGCAGACACAAGATTTACAGCTTTAGGACTTTCCGGAAGCGGAAAAACCTGTTACGTTCTCGGTATGTATTACGAGATGGTAACAGGCATGAAAGGTTTCACCCTCAAGACAGCTAATGAAACAGCATCAAAACTTGAAGACTGGATGGATAAACTCGACGACGAAACAGGGGCTGACAGATTCCCTGCCGGTACAGGTCTTACGGAAGTTTCAAACTATGCTTTTGACATGAACTATCAGAACAAATACGTAATGAGTTTCGACTGGATGGATTACGGCGGACGTACTCTCAGGGAAAAGGAAAAAAATCCGCAGGCTTTTGCAGAACTTCAGAAATCTATCAAGGAATCAACAGCTCTTTATATCTTTATCGACGGTGAGCTTCTCTGTGAGGAAGAAACGGAAGAAAAGATTAAAAAGGTTAAAAGAAAATGCGGACGTATCATAAATCCGTTTATTACTGATTTTATTCAGGAAAACGGCTCAAACCTTCCGCCTATCGTATTTGTTATCACAAAATCCGACCTCTGCAGAGAGTACATAAAAAGCACCGGGGAAGTATATGACGTTATTTCCGAATCTTTCAGCAGTGTGTTCGGTAAGGACGGCAGATGTTATATAACCACCGTTTCACTCGGTGAAGATATTGAGGAAGAAGACGGCGAAGCAGACCCGATAAACATTCAGATTCCCTTCTTTATCGGAATATATCATGAATTTCTCAATATATGCTATGGTATCAAATATCAGATTGAAGAGGATGAAAGGGGTCACCGTGAGGCAATAAACAGAAATCAGAATGAAATCGCACGTCAGAACAACAGATGGTTCTTCACTGACTATGACGCTATTTCACAGGCAAGAAGCAATATCCAGAATGCGGAAGCAAGTATTGCAAATAACAAGGAATACCTTAAATATATCAAAAAACTTCTTCTTTCCGTTGCAGGAGAACTTACAAGACTTAGCAGTAATTTCGTACTTATAGAAGGTGGCAAGGAAACAGACTTCTCCGCTGACGAAGCTTACGAATTTTAAGGAGGTAATATATGAAAGCATATCCTTTGATTTACAGCAGAACAAAAAATGATGACTTCGTGCCGGATTTTCTGGCACGTCCGGCTGACATAAACTATGAAACAGCATTGAAATACGTTGGAAATTCCATCGCAAACCTTGATGCATTAAATGGTATAAGATACAATATATTCAGGGTTGATGACTATTGCGTATATGGTGTTTCATGCAGAACGAAAATACTTTTAAGCAAAATTGAAGAAACTTCCGCATTAAGTCCGGAAGCTGTCGAAAATGCGAAAAACTACCTGAAAGACTGTAAAGGAAGAAATATCGTCGCATTCATAGGCTTTGCCATACCGGTTACGGAAGCGGTATCCGGAAGTCTGCCTGATATCGAACTTTCCGATTACTGGAAAGTATATCAGGAATATCTTGAGCATCAGTGGGAAGATATGCACACACATTCGGAACAGCTCACCACTCCGGAGATAACGACAGGTAAAAAGTCATATACTTCCACGTATAAACCCGATACTGAAAATATTCAGGAAAAGTATATAGTAAAGAAGTTCCGGGAAAGTACGGCATCAGAGCAGGCGGTACTTGACTATTTCACAGACAGGATTCTGAATCACAAAGAAGATATATCATTTATTTCTGACCTCGTCTATAAGGCAGACTGGGACAGTATGAATTTCAGTCATGCCTATGTATCCGACACGCTTTATAATTCTATCCTGAATTCCGCTAAATCTTTCGCATCTTCAGCTTCTTCTTCCGTTTTTCCGGAAAGTTCACAGAAAACGGTAAGAAGTGAAAGGTCTCCGAGTGTAGCAGAACAGGCTAACAGCAGAACCCGTCCGGGAATTTACGGCAGACCCTCACAATTCAACATACCTGCTCCACCGCAGAAACCGACTGAATCAGAAAAAAAATCTGAATCAGGAGGTTTAAAAAAAAATACGGGCATTCATTCCCTTTTTCGCAATATTCCTGATAGTTCTGCTTATAGTACTATTGGTCGCACGAAAGCCGGAGACTCAACCGGAAACAGCCAATACGCCACCGGAGAATCAATCAGAAGCAGTAAATACGCCACCGGAGAATCAACCAGAAGCAGTCAATTCGAATCCGGAAGCGTAAACAGAAACAGTCCATACGGAAACGTACCCAAAGTAAGTCCATACGAAACCGGAAACACAGAAAAAAACAGTGCATACTATGAACAACTCATCTGTGACAACATCCGGAAATACGAACAATACATCATCCGGGACAGAAACCAATGTATAATTTCTCCCGAAAAAGATATGGGATTCTATAAGTTTATACTAAAAAATGTCGGCTATATGCATTCCGCAAATCAGGTTAATTATCAATATATTTCAAAGGTATCTTTTTCACCGGAAAAACAACAGATAACAATTTTATTTAAATGAAAGGAGTTTAAAAAATTATGGGTGATTTATTCGGTTCATACCGTAGCGTAGGGGCGGAAAAAAGAAACCGTTCTTTTGAATCCGTTTCAGCATATGAAGAGCATTATATGAAACTTCTGAAGAAATATCTGAACGAAATCAATGAAATTGAAGAAATGATGCGGAATCTGCGGAAAGAACGTCAGGATTTCTATATGAAACAGCTCCCCGCAATAAAAAAGGCTATGGTTGAAGATGATGTACTTTCCGCCGACTGTAAGGCACAATGGCTCACCGAACTGCAAAACAATATGGAACGCAGTTTCCAGATAAGCGAATCTCTCATACAGCATTACATAACAAAAAACCTTGAAGAGTTCAAACAGGCTCTGAAAGATGAAGTAAACAAGGTGTGAAATATGTTCAGAGAAGAAAATTACCGTTTCTGCGTAAATTCCGCATTGCAGATTATGCAGGAACAAAGAAAAAAACTATTCAATGACTGTATACACTCTGACCCTACAATATATAACGGTCTTCATTCTTCAGAATCTCCTGCATTATGCCGTCTTTACTTTCAGGCTTACTTCGTCGAATGGGTTGGTATGCACTGGGAAACCATGTTTGAAATTCTTAAACGCCATAGTGAATACTCTGCGGAACAAAGAAGAAAAATGATACTGTTTTTTGCGGAATATCTTTCCGAATTAATATCTGAATGCAGTCAGAAAGGATTGCTTGCAAATCTCGCCGTTCCCGAACTTCTGAAAGTTCAGAAAAAACAGCTTAAAGAAATGATTCAGTTTTCGGGAAAATGGGAACATAACAGCAACAAATTACGTGTTCAGATGAAAAAGGGTCATGAACAATATATGAAACTTATCCGGGAAGCGGAAGCAGAAGCAGAATCTGAATAAAACCAAGAAAGGATTAAAAAAAATATGCTGGAAATGTTTGATAAACTCGATGACATAATATACGCACCGGTTAACGCTGTATGCAACTGGGCTCAGGAACCTCTCAGAAAATTTGACCACAAACGAGAGATGGAAAAAATGCAACGCTCCGCTGACCTTCAGATGCAGATGAAGCAACAGGAAGCAGAGTTACAGGTATTCAATCAAAGGCAGGCAGTGAAAATAGAGGCTGACAGAAAACGTTGGGATGCGGAACTTGAAGCTATGATAGCTGACCAGGAAGACAAACGCCGTGACAGACTTGTTGAATCTATCAAGAATTATCAGATTGACCTTGGAAACGCAATAAAGGATATTGTGGAAAGTCTCGGAGTAATGTCCCTTGAACTTAGAAGTCGGGCAAATAATCTTCTCATAGAAAAAACAAGGGAATACGAAAAAATACAGGAAGAAGCTATGGATAAATCAATGAAACGAATGGAGGATATTCAAAATCGTTTCGCAAATAACGAACGTGTACGTTTAATGATGGAAGATTCTATTATGAATCAGATGAACACTATTGTTGACGCTGCCGCTAATTTAATAAAAGAACTTTCCGAGGATTTAAAACATCTTAATATGAATACTGACAGCCTCATGCAGATGGGTATGAAAAACATTGATAAATATTTATCCCCTATGATACAATCCGCAGGTGTTGCAAACACCAGTATTCAGAGCGAGTACAACAAAAAACAACTGGAAGAAAAACCCGTTATTGACGCTGAATTTGCAGAAGTATAAAAATTAACACACCTCCAATATAAACGAAACCGCTGTATTCCGGTATAAAGCCGGTATGCAGTGGTTTTTTCTGCTGTAAACGCAGAATTTAACACACAAAACGCAAAAAAACAGGAAAATCAGTTTTATTGACTTTTTTTGTAAAATATGATACAATTTAATAGCAGTTCTTTAAATTCAGTAAAAATATCTTGCGGAAATTGTATGTAATACGGTTTTTATTACTGAAAAGCCTGCTCCTGTGCATTGTATCAGGATTATAACGGTCTGAAAGGAGGGTCTTTATTATATGCCGAAGATACGGAAAACTTAACGCACAAAATAAAATCAAGGAAAGGAGTTTATCATGAAAACAAAAAATTTTTTAGTTTCATTAATGCCGTTTATTGTTTCTTTATCTTTCATTATGTTCTTTATAACCGGCAACAGCTACAATCCGGCAGTTATTCAGTCTTACGCCACGGAAGGCAGACTTTATAACCAGTATGACACAAAGTGGAAAAACATAAAATTCAATAAATATTCAAATACCGCAAATGATATGTATACGTCAGGGTGCGGAATATTTTCTTTCTGTAACGCCATATACGCCCTGAACGACAATACACCCGATGCCGTGGAAATTGCAACATGGGCGGTAAACAACGGTTCTTATCAGCCCGGAAACGGCGGAACATATCGTCATCCGTTCTATAACGCAATCGAATCGGCATACGGCGAGAGGTTCAACTTTAAATTCGAGGGCGATTATTACGGCAAAGTAACTGATGCAAGACTTGTAAACCATTTAAAAAAGGGTGGTGTTGCTGTAATACACGTATATAACCATTTCATGGCTATTTCCGGATATAATCCGCTGAATAACACATATCTCGTCATAGAAAGTGCGGTATCAAATACACGTGGTTTACAGCCATACGGCTGGGAAAGTGCTTCAAAAATGAACAGCGGAAATACCGCCGTTGACTGGTATGCATTACTCAGCAACAAAGAAGGTGTATCTATAACTTCCGGTATGGAGCTTTCTTACGAAACAATACCTAGTTTTCTTGAAAGGGGTGAAGATTTCAGCATACAGGGAAATATAGAATCTTATCTGCCGATTGATTCCGTACAGGGCGGAATCTATAATGAAGACTGGTCTGTAAGACAATACGCCGAAGATAAACCACACAGTACATCGTATAGTCTCGCTCCTTATTTTGATAATCATATAGATTTCAGCCAGCTTGAAGAGGGAACATATAACTATCTTATCACGGCGACGGATTCCGGCGGTAAGGAATACACTATAATAAACGTTGAATTTGCCGTCGGTGATTTTGGTATAACCGATTTACAGGCAACCTCAAAATACATAACTATGAGCAGGTCACAGGGTGAGTGCGGACAGATAATTTTTTCCTACGAACTTTACGAAGGAGATATTACATTATCATACGAACACGGTGAAAACTGTGTTACAGATTGCGAATTCGGGCAGTGGTCAGACAAGAATTCAATACCGCTGATTATCAGCGGAACACGTGACGGTACGGAAATAATAACGGTTCAGATGAAAGACACGAACACGAACGAAATAATAGATACCGTATATATAATGGTAAAAATTACAAGTGAACCGTTTGAATTTACCGCATCCAGGGATTACGTAACGATAAACAATTCAGAAAGTGAAAAAATAGTGTTCGGTTACAAAAATTATCCCGGCAACACCTTTTTAAGTTTTGAACACGGCGAGAATGCTATAACGACGTTAAACTGGGAGGGTTGGAATAATAACACGAATACTCTTGACATAAAGGGATACAAACTGGGTGAGGAGACAATAACGGTATCTCTCAAGGACAGCGATAAAGGCGATATACTGGCAACAGTGAAGATAAAAATTGTTGTAACGGATTTGAAAACGGAACTTATCGCCTCAGATTCCGCACTTGAAATAGATATGGACAATGACGAAATAAAAAGTATAACATTTTCATATAAAAACTTACCGGCAGATTCGAGGGGATGCAGTATAAACTATGAACACGGCGAACATAAAGCCGTTGACCTTGAATGGAGCGAATGGAACGAACACCAGATAACATTGTATATTCAGGGTTACAGAACAGGCACGGAAAATCTGAAAATAAGATTATACGATAAAACCACTGGCAAATTATACGACGAAAAGACAATAGAAATCAAAGTATCGGGAACACCGAAAATAATATCATCAGAAGATAATATTTCATTGAATTATAATAAACCGGAAAGTAAAACGGTTGAATTTACTATGATAAAATATCCGTATGACTGTTCAATATTCTATATACACGGTGAAAATCCTGTAACGGAATGTAAATGGAACGGCTGGAACGGCGATACAGACATATTACTGATAACACCAACAGCACCAGGCACGGAAACAATCAGAATTGAAATGCGTACAGGAGAAAACGTAATAGTTTCCAAAGAAATAGAAGTTACAGTAACGGCAGAATTTAACATTACATTTGATGCAAACGGCGGAAACGTCAGTGTATCCGAAAAAACGGTAACATTCGGCGGAAAATACAAGAATCTGCCATCACCCGTACGTGAGGGATATATTTTTGACGGCTGGTATACTAAAAAAATAGCGGGAACAAAGATAACAGCCGATACAGAAGTATCAATAACCGATAATCAGACACTTTACGCACACTGGAAGGCACAGGTAATAGAGGGCGATTGTAACAATGACGGTGAATTTGATGTTTCAGATGTTGTAATTTTACAGAAATGGCTTGTCGGCAACAGCAACGTTAATATAAAGAAATGGAAAAACGCCGACCTCAACGAAGATGATGTGCTTGATGTATTCGACCTTGTGATAATGAAGCGGAAACTTATAAACAATTAAAAAATCAGAAAAAAATGACGGCTTTGTAAAGAAATACAGAGCTGTCATTTTATTTATATAAATTTTTTTGCGTTTCGCTTGTGATTAAACATCCTGTCTCATAAGGAATTGTTTTAAATTTAAGTTTACAAGAAGCTGATTTTGTGATAAAATATAAAGGGAAAGGAGATTTTTTTTATGAACGAATACGAAGAAATACAACGCTGGCTGGACGAACAGGCAAAAAATTATATTCCGACGGAAGAAACGTTAAAGGATTACGGGCTTACAATGAAAACTGCATCAGAGCAGGCGGACTTATACAGGGAAAAATTTTTCCGGTTATTGCGGAAATACGGCATCATCACAGATAATATCAGTGTAATAATTGCGGAAGTTGACAGACTGATATGTGAAACTCAGAATGAAGATTTACTGTTTGTCTATACTGCACTTGCAACGGAAAAAGGTTTATTTTTCGGCGATATGTACGACGAAGAGCAGAAAATTATTTGCTGGCTGAAACAGTGGGGAAATGCGGAAAAATTTTCAAAAGCGATACAGAATGATAAAATCTATAAAAAACGGCTTGCAGGTCTGCAAGGATTTGTTGAGAATAAGGATTCTGAAGAACCGGATACGGAAGAGCAGACGTTATTATATCAGATGTCGATAGAACACGATTTCCTTTATAAAGGCAGAAAAAGTAAATTTTATCTGGAGAATATCGGCGAACTTGTCCGGAAAGTAAATTCAGTTCCGGAACTGAAAGTTATAAAGCCTTATGTATACAGTGCGATACTCAGCCGGAAACACAATCTTATGATTAACAGAAAAAATTACAGTCCGAATTTTGCGAACATCTTTGAAAGAACGGATTACAGGATAAAAACGGATAACGGCAAAAATTTTGACACTTACCAGTCGTATATAGAATTATATGACCACCTCCGGCGGTTTTATCAGGACGAAGCAGACATTGATTTTTCCGATTATTACTTTTCACATCTTAATAATCTGAGTGAGTGGTATTACGAAAACTGTGAACCGAACGAAGAAATCCCCATGACACTTGAACGTATGGCGAAACATTATATAAATCATATAAATATTAAAATTCCGGAATATATAGAAAAAAAACAACCATTACTCGAAATAGTATATGACAATATCCTGGCGAATGAAACGAAATGGTCTGATATGATAAATGACGTTCAGAACGGCGGTAATATCAGTAATTACTGCGAAAGACTTTATAAAATGGCAGATGGTATGAGACTATGCGGGAACAGAAAAACCGCCTTGAAGTATGCGGAACTTCACCTGATTGTATTTATGGAGGAAATAAACCACCGGATTCTGACGAATGGTTATAAAAATTTTCTGTAAAAACAGTTCCGGAAAAAATAAAATCCGCTGTGACAATAATTTCACAACGAATCTTTATTTTTATTCCGCTTCTAAAACCGGGAGGCATATATAAGGCATCTGTTATTCAGAGAACGATATGACGCCAATAAATCCTGTTTATTGTTTTCCGACATCATAATTATATCCCTGAATTTTATTTTTCCGGCGGAATATTTCAGCAGGAAACTTTCACATTCACTGAAAATATAACTGCCATAAGTGAGCAAACCGTTCTTATATTCCAGAAGACTAAACGTTCTTACAGGATATAATTCAAGCAGTTCATCATCTGTATAATCATTGTTTCCGTGACGATATATTGAAATAATTCTTTCAATATAATTTACAATATGTTCCTGTTTAAGATAATAATCTTTCCATAAAGAAGATATATTCAGACGTTCACCAGCCTTGAAGAAAATACGTTCAACATCTGCTTTAACGGCATTCCGTGACAACATTCTTATTTTTTCCTTAAGCATTTCATCAAATGTTTTCTTGAAAGAAATCAGTTTTTCATATTCCATTGATTCAGGCTTCATCAATGGCATCTGCATGGAATATATACAGGTGTTTTCGTCAACTCCGGAATATTCAAGATTATAATCAGCCGGATTTAAAGTAATAGGTGTGTGCGGATAAGGTGCAAGAAATACGGTTTTACACTCAAACATTCCCTGACCTGCTTCAAGCATTTGTTCCGCAAGCTTCATACTTTCCGATATTGATTCTTCCGTTTCGTATGCACCGCCAACGATAAAATTTCCGACCAGCCGGGGCAGTCCCGCATTTTTACAGATATTCACAACTTCTAAAATCATATCCCTGTCGGTTTTCTTATTATACGCTTCAAGTACAGTATTACTTCCGCTTTCAATACCAATCTGCAAACCAATCATTCCGGAATCAACCATAATTTTTACCATTTCCGGATTTTTAGCTATATTTGAAGTATGCCCCTCACAATACCAGAATAACTTTCTTTTTTTCACTTCCTTACAAAAAGCTTCAACCCGTCTGAAATCAAGAGTGAATGTATCATCATATATATTCAGATACTTTAATTTATGGTTTTCGGAAATGGCAAAATCAATTTCAGAAATTACGTTTTCTATGGAGCGTAAACGCACTTTTTTAGTATTTGCCCCCTCGTAACAGAAAGCACACCGGAAAGGACAGCCCCGACCCGTAATGATTCCGAAATCAATTTTATTTCTGAAATCTGAACCGATACATCTTTTCCGGCTTGGGAACGGTATTTCATCAAGATTACAGAAAGGCTTCGCAAGGGGATTTTCATGATAAATATTATTTTTATCAATATAACGCAGACTCTGTACCTGCTCCAGCGGAAGTATATTATCAATAATACAGCTCAGCAACTGATATTCCGGAATTTCCCCCTCTCCCTCTATAACAAAATCACAGCCTGTTTCACGCAGAAAATCTTCTTTCAGGGCAACAGCTTCAGGACCTCCGGCAATTGTATATACATTATAAGTCTTTTTAATCCATTCAATCAGATGCTTCACAACTGAAAGATTATCTGTTGCTGTATAAAATCCTATAACAGGTACGGAATCTTTTTCTATTGCTCCGGAAATTATTTCTTCACAGTCTCCGGTAGTTCCGGAATAAACCATCGCCTTGAATCCTTTGGTTTCAAGATATGATGCTATGGAATGCTGACCCAGATTATCAAACATATGAGAAGGAATGCGTTCAACGTTCATAAGAAGAAGTTCATACTTAGTGGCATCCGTAATTTTCATTGTATAATTCCTCTCGTTTTTCTTTCAGTTTATTTTCAATAAAAACAAGCCCGTCGGTCATGAGATACCTGAAAAATTTTTTATAGTCATTACATAAAGGGTTTCTGTGGCTTCCGTCAATCCATACCATATAGGGACAGCCACCGTTACAGATTTTCTGGAATTTACACGCCGAACACTCCGGACGGATTTCCGGCTTGTACATTTTATTTTCAAAAGGCAGTGAAATATTATCAACGTTTATATTTCCACCGCTGAAAGCCTTGTTATCACAGAATCTTCCGCAAGGATAAATTTCACCTTTATAATCAATTGCTATGAAATTACAGAAACAGTTTCCCGAAAAAGTACACTCACCGTATGGTGAATGACTGAAAATCTTTTGTGAAAGGCTTTCGACCGGCTGAAAAGGAATATCAAGCTCATTTGACATGATATACTCATATACTTTTATAAGATATTCCGCATACTGTCCGGATTCAAGAAGAATTTCACTGTTATTTTCCGCTTCACCGCAATTAATCAGCGGATTTATTTTTATCGGGATGTGATGTTCTGCGAATTTATCAAGGAAAGAAAAATCATCTGTTACATTTGCCCCCACTACCATAAGAGCGGAAGCAGGTATATTTTCTGATTTCATTTTCAGGATATTGTTAAAAATAGTATCATAAGTAGGTTTTCCGTTTATATCCGTCCGGGTCTGATTGTGAATATCAGCAGAACCGTCTATACTTACGCCGATTCTGAAACCGTATTCTGAAAAAAGATTAATGAATTTATCATTTATATGATAGCCGTTACTCTGCATACGCCAGCAGAAAGTAATATCCGGATATTTTTCATTTATCCTGCTGATGGCTTGTTCATAAAATTCACATGGTACTATTGTAGGTTCTCCGCCATGAAAAATAATATCAACCTTGTCTTCATTTCCCGCCCTTGAATTTTCCACACAGAAACAGATGTTTTTATATAGCTGTTCTTCTGAAATTATATGAAAGTCCGATTTGTCACCGACACAGCAATATTTACAACGCATATTACAGCCATCCGTAACTTTAAGAATATAGTTCATAATTATTATCCCTTCATTGCGGAAAGTCGGGAAACTGCGGTATCAATGAGTTTTACCGCTTCCTGATTGAGATTCACAACCGGACGGAAATACATATCAATAAGTTCGTTAATCTGTACTTCCACGTTATCCTGAAAATATACGTTAATCTGTGAAGTTATAGCATCCCTTATTGCAGATTCATTAACGCCGGTATTGATATTATGATGTTTTGTTACCGTCCGGGTATGGTTTTCATAATATTCTTTTCCGAAAAAAGAACCGATATGTTCAAAAAGACCATGTGGTGGACGTGAACGTCTTTCCACAAATTGCTGTTGATAGGAAATACTTTCCGTCTGCATTTTCATTTCCGGAATACTGAAACCGTTTTCCTGCATATTATCAAAAATACGTGTGGAATTGCTTGTCATGAACTCGGAAAGTTCCCTTTCACAGATAGTGCGTGAGGATTCGGAAATAATTTTTACAATATCGCCGGAAATTCTGCCGGAACTTATACTTTTGCCACCGTCTCCTATTTCCGTACGATACCGGCTGATTAAATTCTGAATTTTCGCCATTGAATCCGATTTTATCATAGTACGTATGCTTTCTTTTTTCGTGTCAAGTTCCTGTATCTGCCTGTTAAAATCGCTTATATTTTCATTGAGTGTCTTTTTAAGACCCATAAGCGATTCCGTATTTTCATTACCTATAACATCAGTAATCATAGTATTAATACGTTTCATAGGGGTTGCAAGCTTCATCTGTCCTGCGTCGTTCTTTGTGATTTCAATTAACTTATCAAGAAATTTATCGATATTACTTTGTCTGTACTGTTCGTCGTCACCGTTTCTGAATGCTTCAACGGCGAGCTGTTTTGATATTGTCATAATACTGCTGTACTGAAGAATATCATCAAGATTCTGTTCACGTATACTATCAAGCAGATAATCTTCAACGTCCTTTCTGTCCTTGTCACTTTTCGCCATCAGAACTTTGATTATATTTCCGTCGTCGTCGCAGTCTTCGTCGTAAGTGTCGGACATAGTGACGAGAAGAAGAACAGGTTTTTTCATTTCTGCAAATCTTTTCATTTCAAGAAATTCCTGCTGAGTTCCTGCCGCATCTGAACTGCACGTAAAAATAACGAGGTCTGAATTCTGAATATATTCCTTTGCAAGTTCTTCATTTTCCTTCGTTATACTGCCTATACCGGGGGTATCAAACCATGAAAGACCGCCTATTGTAAAATACTGAATAGTACTTGTAGTTTCCGTTGAACCCACGCCGAATTCACAGTCTTCTTCCGAAAGAGTTTCCAGCTTGTTGCTTGTTGTGATTTTTCCCCTGTCCTCAACGGTGACAACGGGCTTTATCTTATCGTATTCAGAAGAAATACCGAGTTTTTTTATCTCACTGCCCATTATAAAGTTACCGAGCGAGCTTTTACCGGACTTCACTTTTCCGAATACGGAAACAACAAATGTTTTTTCATGTCCTTTGATAAATGACATTCCTTTTCCGGATTCAAGTATTTTTGCCGTACCTGTTTTTATGCACTCGTTCAGAACGGAAGTAACATTCTTTTTAAGAGATGCAATATTCATGCTGTCTTCAGGATTGGCGGAATTTCTGACGAGATTGTTTATCTGCTTTTCCATATCGGAAAAAATCTGTTCTATCTGTGCCTGCTTATCCTCGTATGCTTTTATTCCCTGCGAAAACTTTTCTTCTGAATCAAGCATTGCACTGACAAAATTATTGACGCTGTCTGTTCTGAATGACATATATTTCCCTCCTTAATCTTTACCATCAAGACCGTATTCAGTCATAAGCTGATTACGCATAGTGCCCAGACTACTTATAGCATATTCAATATCTTTAAGTTGCTGGTCAAATCCGGCGGTTTCAGCCTTTATTTCTTTATCATAGTCAACATTAATTTTGTGAGTTCCGGCTGACTGTATTTCATTAAGTGAAACATTTTCAACATTGGAATCGGATATACTACCCTTAGAAGTTCCGGAAAGATATTTCTGTAACTGATTATTTTTAATATCAATCAGGGTTCTCTTTGCGGATTCATATTCATTTCTTGCGGCTTCCTGTCTTCTGCGACGACGTTCTGCGGCATCGCTGTAATCGCTGTGGTTACTGTAGTTTCCGTAATCGCTGTGGTCGCTGTAGTCGCTGTGGTCACTGTGAGCGATAGCACCTATTATAGCACCACCAACTGCTATCCAAACTGGCATATTTTATTTCCTCCTTGTTATATATTGTTATATTCGTCTCTTTTGCTTTTCACGATATTGTACTGATTCCTGAACATCTCAAATACAGATTTCCATTCATTTTTTAAAGAATCGTACTTTTGTTTTATTCTGTCGACAACGTTCTGTTTTGTTTCCCTGATTTGTTTTTTCCTGATGTCAAGTTCTGTCTTGCTCTCCTTACAGAGACTGTATAGCTGTTCTGCAATAAGGTAATCCGAAACGGCAGAATAAGCATCTGCTTTTTTTATTATCGCCTCCTTTATTTCCGGGATTCTGCTCATTTCAATCATTTTGTCCTTGCCTTTTTCCACACCGGTAAGATAACGCTTGACAGAGATTTCATAGAAATCAATATCACAGCCAACGGCTTCTTTTACCATACGGCGAGTTTCTTTGATTGTATCCGGATATGATGGGTCAGACTGTCTCTCATCAATCCAGCTACATACAAACATAAGCCTTGCCTTTTTCTCACGGTTACTGCTCATTCTTCCGGCGATGGACTGAAGCCATTTATACTCCGCATCATTAAGCATACCGAGTTTTATATTATGAATCATGATGATAATATCAGATTCAAGGATTGAATTTAATGCAACCTGTGTATCTTCTTCGTTTACGTCAATACCGGGTGTATCGACAATATCGATTTTGTCCGTAAGACTTTCTATGTCCTGACTTTTTGTAACTCTCGCCGCACCTGTTGCGAAACGTTCGGACGAATCGATAAGAACATTGAACAGACTGCTTTTTCCGGAACTTACAAGTCCGGTATTTGCGATTTTAATTTTTCTTTCAGTATTCATACGTGAGTTTATACTGCTCCATTTGTACGAAAGTTCCTGAGAAAGATTTTCTTCCATAATAGTTAATAAACGTTCTGATATTTTTATCATATTATCACCTTATCCTGTTTTTTATTGTTAAAGCCTTTGTTTTAAAAGTGTTAAGCTGACGGCATAAATCAAGCAGTAAATCCATTTCCTGCTGATTTCTGTTAGCAGAAGCAAGAATACACGCTTCCGCTTTTTCAAATACGGCGGAAAGCTGAGAGGTCATAAGGGTTCGCATATCAACACGGATTTTATGACTTTGTGTTTCAACGGAAATTCTTATATCCTGCCTCCGCCTTGCTTCATTGAAGGCATTTTCTTCAGCTATCCGGTTTCTTTCCCTTGCTTCCTCCTGAAGACGCTTGAATTCTTTAAGTTCCTTCTCTTTTCTTGAACCGAAAATTTTTGAAAAAATATTCACAATGAGAAGAGGATTCGGAGCAGGTGTGGGGGAAATTATATTACTTGCCACTCCGGTTAAACTGCCGAGTATATCTGTTCCGGAAATATCGTCATCATCTTCCGGCAGGCTGAAATCATTGTCTGTATGTTTTTCAGGACTTCCTTCAAAGTCCACCATATCGTAACCGGAAATATCACCGGAAATATTATTTGTCGTGATTCCCGAAAAATCAACCTGTGTATACTTTGCGGAAAAATATGACATAAGATTTCTGACGTTCTCACTGTACATATTTTCAAATTCCCTGTACATTGACTGTATGTTTTCTTCCCAGCTGTTATTGTTTCTGCTGTAAGCGGATTCAATCAGTGTTCTTTCATATCTGCTTACCATCATATCAACATTATACGGTATCTCTTCCATGAATGAGTTGCGTTTTGCCCTTATGTCGGAAAGATAGGAACTGAAAACATCATTAATATCAGGATTTGTTTTTTCTTCCGCATCGGCAAGCATTTCATCAAGTAAAGCGATAAGATTATTTACAGGAGCAGTATATATATGCATAGCAGACCTTGAATGAAGAAAATGAAGTATTCTGTCTTTAATCATAGGGAGATTACTTAATTCAACAAGTTTTTCTTTCTGTTTCAGCTGACCCATAAGGGCACGCTTACCGTTTACTGCTATAGTATCGAATAAGTTTTCTATATGATGATTACCGCTTACTTTCTGAAGATTTTCAATAATCTTACACTTTATGCTGTTGATGTTTTCACTGTTCCTGATGTCGTTTTCACTGTTTTTGTCATTGATAACAATAATAAAAGGTTTTCCGGTTTTAATAAGCCTGTACATATTTTCATAGTTCCGGATGCTTTCAAATCCGCCTTTTGTACTTATAACATAGAGAATAACATGACAGTCTGCAATATTATCTTCCGTAATCTTCTGATGTTCAACAGGTGCGTCAACCCCCGGACTGTCTATCAATGTATAGTCGCCGTTGTCGTATTCATCTATTCTGTATGTTGTGGGACAGTCTCTCATTTCAGCGACTTCTTTTCCGATAATAGCGTTAATGAGCGTACTTTTTCCCGCATTGTAGATACCATAAACCATAACTTTAGGTTTTTCGGCAAGAATAAGCGAAAGAACTTCTTTATTTATTCTGTTCAGATAATCCTGTTCATTATTACCATTTAATTTAAACCATTCAACAACTTCTGATGTCAGTTGTTCAATATCATATTTAATATCTGACATATTAACTATCCTTTCATAAATTTGTAACAATTAAAATTGTCCATATGTCATTATAACACTGAAAGTTATATTTTGTCAACCCTTAAAGTATATTTATTTTCCGGAAAATTTTTATATAATAAAATTAGTATTATGTAAAAAAACGGAGGATTTCAGAGAATGAAAAAAATAAATTATCATGAAATGGGCAACAGAATACGAAAACAAAGAGAATTTTTAGGGTATACAAGAGAACAACTGGCGGAAAAACTGGAAGTTTCCACAAAATTCTGTTCTGATATTGAACTGGGTGTGAAAGGGGTATCAATTCAGACACTTTCCCGACTTTCTGAAATTCTCTGTCTTCATACAGATTATATACTTTTCGGAAGTGAAACCGATAATTCTTCAGAACTGGAAATGCTGTCTGTTCTTGTCAGAAGATGTCCTGAAAAATCAAGGAAAGAACTGATTACTATTATAAATGCATATATCAGAGCGGTTTCTGATGATTGACTGATTCTCTTATTTCCTCTTCCGAAAAGTGAGGGTTCAGCCCTAAAATCCTGTAAATTTCAATCAGAATAAAAGCGTCTGTTTTCTGAATATGACGTATCTGTTCTGCTTTCTGAGTTTCACCGATTTTTCTGAGCCATATTTCAAGCCCTCCGCTTTCATAACAATAAAGCAGTTCTTCAATGCTGAAACATCTTTTTAAATCTTCTATACTGCATAGTTCCTCACCGTTCATAAACATATCCTTCACCTCCTGCGATTACATAATATCATAATTATATACATCTTACAATATAAAACAATTCAGGAAAAAATTTTTATTTTTCTGTACTGTTTTATATTGACAAACAAAAAAGCGTGTACTGTCTATACAATACACGCTGTAATTTTATATGATATATTCTGCAATATCAAGCATTTTTTCCCTCAGTTCATATTCCGCATCACAATATATCTGATATTCCGTTTCTTCAAGTGTTTCATAGTCTTTATAACTCATAATCACAGGAAATGATTTCGACATTAACGTTTCAATTTTACTTCTTGTACTCATCGGAATCGGTTCATTTGGTTCACAGTTCTGATAATACCATTCACTGAGCGGACTGAGATTTGCGAAACAATAATCTGAAAATGAGATGTCAACTTCCGGAGAATCCTCATAATATCTCCGGAGATGTTCATATAGTTCAAGTGCAGACTGATAAGCATTGAAATTTCTTCCGTTATCCTTATAGATATTATATTCCTGATATTTCAGCACGCTTTTAATATTCGGGATATAATGTTTACGTTCTGTCATAAGAGTAGTACGCCGACTTAAAACCGCAGAAATAATATATGGTTTCAATGAACATAATTCATTATGACTGTTTACCTGATACATAAGCCCGTTTATATTTTCATAATAAATCCTGCTGTTTTTTCCTTTATTAAGAAAATTATGCTGTAAAGTCATATGCAGAATATCGTCCAGTTCTTCTTCATACCCGGAAACAGTATTATATGGGTGTTTCAGTATCTTAAAAACTTCATGTAAACGTTTTTTCATAACGCACTGTTCATAAAGAAAATCCGTTAAATTATCTGAAAATTTTTTCTGTTCCGTCCAGTTGCGGATATCCTGTTCTGCCGTACGTTCGCCACGGTGCATATCCATTAAAACCCCACGGTCTGTGATAACCACAGAGTATATATAATGCAAATCCTTATTTTCCGGATTTTTTTCTATCAGATTAATCAGGTCAATACAAACGGAAACAATATTATCCGGACATATCTTATACTTTTCCAGTAAATCAAAGAAGTTCTTTCTGTATTCATTTACTTTATTTAAAGCTTCATTAAAAGTCATATCATTATTTTTAAGAAAATCTTTGAAATTAACATATTTTTCCGCCTCTTCACATAAATATTTAAAAATTTCATACTCTAAATCATAATTCATTATTCAGTCTCCGTATTATATTATTCTTTCTGTACTGATACGTTTCAGACTGCAGAAGTTCCATATCTTCAAGTATCATCAGTATAAGTTCTTTCCATAAGTCGTCACCGGCTTCTCTGGCGAGTTCAAGACTGACAATCAACTGTTCTGTTTCAGACAATTCATAGCTGATTTCAGGCTTTATTCTCTTAAACGTTTTCTTCTGAATATATTCTTTATTATTCAAAATCAATACTCCTTTACTTTACCCCGTCCTGTTCCGGACAAATTTTTCAACTGTCTTATTGTATCATTAATTTTCTGAAAATGCAATAGTATAAAACATAAAAATTTCATTCAGATAAAAAAGAACGCCGTTTGTATAAATGCAAACGACGTTTAATTTTATAATAGATTTTTATATATCCTGCAAATCTGCCACAGGAATATCGTTCTCCAGATTATCACGTGCAAGGTCGTTGTCGATAACCGGATATGCAGAAGATATCGGAATTTCTTGTGAGTATGATTTATTATGCCATACCTTTTGTGAAACACCTGATGTTCCTGCAATTACAGGATTCGTATGAATCTTTCCCGACTTAGCTTTTCCCTGAATCTCAGGTACAGGAGACACGTCGTTTTTTGGATGCGTATGAGTGTATTCGGGACGCTTCATTCCTTTTTTCGCCATTTTACATCACCTCAAAGTCAGTATGTGCAGAATGACTTAAGTTATTCCTTAATTCAGACTGATTAAAAAAGATGACAGCTTTTCGGGCTGTCATCTTTGATTTATCCCCTTTATGTAAGTATTTTATCGTCGTGTGCAGTACAACGACAAAATTCTGACATCTATATATTAACCGATAAGCTGTTTCTTCATTAAGACAAGGTCGAAAACGTCAAGTGTATTGTCTTCGTGGAGGTCAGCGTTTTTCCAGTTCTTTAAAATGACATTGCCGTCCGAAATAAGCCACCTCTGAAGCAGTACCACATCCGCAACACTGAACTTTCCGTCATCATTTACATCACCGTTTGTTTTTATCTGCCACATAAAAACAGGATAGCCATTATTAAAATCAATATCCGGATTCTTTACAAATGCGTCCCCTAAATTATCATAGGCATTTCTCATCATGTTTTCGCTTAATTCGGTCACGTCGTAATTGTCAGTATAATTTCCGCTTATATTCCCCGAAACGTCCCCTTTTATAGCGTAGCAGTTATCTACATATATTTCTCCATCAACTCTTTTATAGTGTGACATATCACCCACAATACTACCTATGCCATTTGAAGTACCTATAATTTCCCCGATATTATAGCAGTTTCTTACAACAACTTTATGTATATTTACATTATTAATTTCGCCTTCTCCTACTATTAACTGACCTACTATACCGCCAAAATTCTTACTTTCCGTTGTTAATGATGATACATTGCCGATATGGTAACAGTTATCAATTGTGCCATTTTGATATAGTACACCTGCAATACCACCGACATTATTATTATTTCCTGCTATATCACCTATAAATTCACAATTTCTTATAATGCCACCACCGTTTACTACTTCTCCGGCTATACCACCAACACATCTGCTATTACTCTTTACTTCACCATAAACAATAAGATTTTCTATTATTCCGTCACCTCTGTGTGAACCGAAAAGCCCTGTATAGCCGTTACCACCTGTTTCATTTAAGTATAGATTTTTTATGACATACCCATTTCCGTTATAACTACCCCAGAATAACGGTGCAGACTGGTCAATATTATTAATCATTCTTGTACCTATCGGTGTCCACGGTTCGTTTTCCAAGTCAATATCGGCGGTCTGTATGTAGCATTTATCGGAATACTGTTCGGTAAAAAATTTACTATTAACCAAATCCCGCATTTTTTCGAGTTCTTCCTTGCTTGAAATCTGATATGGGTCATCAGATGTACCGCTTCCCCTGAACTGATACGGTACTGACTGCCATTCAAAGACTGGGTAACCGTTGTTAATAGCGTCAGAATCATTGTACACAAACGGACTGCCGAGAAGTTCATTGACGTTCTTCATAAATTTAGCATCAAGCTTACTGCAACCGGAAGTATTATTTCCGTTTACTCCGCCGGAGCAGGTAGAGGACAGATAATAATTATTTTCTAATATGATTTTACAATCTTTATTTTTTTCTCCGTATTCGAGATAACCACAAATACCACCAACTGCACCGTTAGTTGCTTCAACTGTTCCTCCGGTATGATATGAGTTATATACTTCTGCATTAACGGAAAAATCATAATTTCCAACACGTAAACCACCTATTATACCACCGACATTTTTATTTGTGGCTGTTACTGTACCATTATGATAACAGTTACGAACATACCCACCGTTATATGTCATACCTGCTATACCGCCTACACTTTCATTACCTGAAACATCTCCATTAAAACTACAATTTTCAATGGTACTTCCTGTACAGGCTTCACCTGCTATACCTCCGACAATATTTCCAGTACTTGTAATGTTACCATACACTGAAAGGTTAGAAATTACGCATTTATCCGTGTAATCTGTTCCGTTTTCACCTAATCTTCCGAACAAACCAATATAATTACTATCAGAATTACAGTTAAGATTTTCAATATAATGATAATTACCGTCATAATGTCCAGAAAAATAAAAACGTTTAGAATTTGTATCAGTTGGTGTGAATGTTCCTATAGGTGTCCAGTTTACACCGTCAGGGATTGTAATATCTTCCGTCTGAATGAAATATGCATCTTTATATTTTGCATTTGTACCGTCCATTGTAGTCTCATTAATTCTTTCTGAAAGTAAAGCAAGTTTAAAATATGAATTAATCTGATACGGGTTATTTTTAGTTCCACTTCCTGCAAACTCTTTGTCTGTATCTTCCGCAAAGCTAATTATATTAAACGGAACTGTCATAAAGCACATCAGCAGACTTAACAGAACGCTTACAACTCTTTTTGTCATTATTTAACCATCCTTTCCACAACTGCACGCCTTACAATGACAAGATCGAATACGTCAACTACATTATCATCAGTAACATCGGCTTTTTCTGCCTGCTCCTTGTTTAAGCTTTTACGTCCTAAAAGATAATCATGAAGAAGTACAGCGTCATCGTCATCAACAACACCATCAAGGGTTATGTCGCCGACTGTTTCTGATGCCCATTTTGCGTATAAAGTGATGTTATTTTCCAGTTTTACAATGTCATTTGATGTTATTTCCGTGCCGTCTGCCGTGAACCAGCCTACAAACTTATCATTTTTCATAGTTGCCTCAGGAAGTACACCATAAGCCCTACCGTATACAACAAGCTTTGTCTTGACTTCAGGAATACCGCCGTTTCCGTCAAAAGTAACGGTATACTGCTTTAAATTCCACTTTGCATAGACTGACTGGTTACTTGTTATCTTTACCGTATCACTTTCTGAAATCTTATTCTTGTATTCCCTGTCAAGATACCAGCCGTCGAATGTATAACCGCTTCTTTCAGCCGTCGGAAGAACACCGTACTTGCTGTCATAGGTTAAAAGTTTTGTTATACCCTCAGAAGTACCACCGACTGCATCAAAAGTAATCATAATCCTATCTTTTGACCAGTGGGCGTAAAGTGTCTGGTCTGCTGTAATTGATACTTTAGTATTATTTGAAATCTGTGTGCCACCGTCGGCAGAAGTGAACCAGCCATTAAAGTTATAGCCGGTTTTCGTCGGTGTTGGCAGGTCATTGTAATTCTGGTCATATGTAACTGTCTTTGAAGCCGTTGAAACATTACCACCGTTTGCATTAAAGGTGACTGTATAATTACGTGCTTTCCAGATTGCATACAGATTTATTGAAGGAGACTTTGAGTTAATCCAATCATTTGATACATTGGAATATGTGGAATATTCAGCAGATTTTGCATTTCTATCACTGCTCCAGCCTAACAGTTCATAACCTGTCTTTGTCCAGCTACCAAAACCAACGCTTGCGGAGTTCATCGGAGAATATCTTCCTGTTCCATCTGTTTTATATCCGAACTTCTGATTCGCTGTACCATAAGTAAATGTTTCTGTAACACTGTCCGTATCACTTGTATTATGATTTCTGAATAATTTGACAGAAACGTTTTTTGCTGACCAGTGGGCATAAAGTGTCTGATTAGAGGTGAGATTTACTTTTGTATCAGATTTAATCTGTGTACCACCGTTTGCCTCAGTAAACCAACCTGCAAATATATAATCTGTTCTTGTTGGTTGTAGCAAGTCTCCGTAATTTTGATTATAAGTGACTGTTTTTGAAGTAGGTGAAACACTTCCGCCGTTAGCGTTGAATGTTACAGTAAAATCTTTTTCACGAACCGTAAATTTCACATTGTCAGTACCTGCATTGCCGAAAGAATTATTTGCACTGACATAAGCTATATACTCACCAACTGGCAATTTCAAAGTTATTACAGTATCAACACCCTCATTCTTATATAATTCTCCGTCCTTGTATAAAGACATATAATACCACTCCGCATTTTCTGTAGGACTAAATGTTATTTTAACTTCCTCATCTTTTAAGAACGAAGTTTTGTTAATACTTAATTTCGGAATACCTGGATATACAGGAGTAGGTGCTGGATTGCCGACTGTAAAATCATTATGAATAAGTTCTTTTTGCTTGCCGTCGCTGTCCTCGGCAGAAAGAGAAAAATAGTAATTGCCTACCGGAATATCATCAAATATAATGGAATTATTAAACTTTCCCCTTAAACTATATGATGTTGAATTCGGATAGTCGTCACAGGTTGTACTGCTTCCTGAAGCTTTAGTGCCGTCCATATTATAGACACCACCCCACACGTGTTTCAAAGTGTGGTTTGATGTAATTGTGCCATATAATCCGCAGTTTGCACCGGGAGTATGTACATAGCCTTTCTGAGGATTCTGAAAGCCGGAGAGTTCTATATTACAAGCAGAAGTATTTACCTGCGAAAAAAATAAATTTGCCTCATCATTTCGTCTGTTAACAAGTCCCTGTAATTTCTTGTTACCTGAATATACATAATACTCGGAATATTGTGTTCTTGCTCCAGATTCAGATAATTCCCCACGTAAATATTTCACTAATGGTGACGATGAAATAATAGTAGTTCCTCCACCTGTATTATAACATAAACTAACCAAGGCATTAAATTGTGATTGTGTCATTGACAATCCGCTTGTTTGTCTCTTAACATTATTTTCTTTTGCAACCAAATCCTGTCTTAAAAATCTTTCTGCTTCTGTAATCTTCATTCCTGCATATACATCAGATCCATAATGTCCATAGCCTATAGTATAGTATTGTTCGGAAGAAACTGCTTTATATGCGGTTAATCTTAAACCTTCATGTTTTTTTATAAAGTTTACTCCTGCATCATCTATAATAAAGTCAGAAGATGTTAACGCAAATGTTTCATTAAATTCTGCCTGACCAAATAAATGAAAAATAACAAGCAGAAAAATTATTGGTATAAAAACCTTTTTGTAGTATTTATTTTCTTTCCTTTCTGATTATTTTAGAAAACTTTTAACTTCCTAACAAATTTTCCCATATATCGTGACTACTGACTATAATTTTTCTTTGATGTATCAGCCCTCCCTGTTATGATATAATAATAGTGTGCGATAAAAAGTTTTCGTAAAAACCGCACCTATGCGACTTTTTCTGAACACCGCAAAACTTCCTGCCCATTCAATATCGTTCTTTCTGACACCCTCTCCGCATAGTATCTGTGTAGCTGTTATAACATTTAAATTTATCTTTTTTCCCTGTAATATTGCTTTACCAAGTACGGTATACTCTATAACGACAAGAAACTCCGCTTTTTAAAATAAATATCAGGAAGTATTATAGCAGATTCATCAGTATCATCTTTGCCTTTCCATGCACAAACTAATCTGATTTTTGCACAATAAGGATAATACCCTTCTGACATCTTTTTCTTGATTTTTTCATTGCCAGCTGATGAAAACTGCAATACAGGCAATGCTTTATTTTGTGATTCCAAATAAAGTTTATTTCCTATAATGCTCAGATATAATCCACTATAAAGTTTCAGTATTAACTGCTTTTTATCCTTGAAGTAATCAAGAAATACATCTCTATGAGACAACTGTAATATCAGTTCATCCGGATCGGGATAGGAGATATAATTATTTTCAAAACACATTGACATTTCGGAATATTTGTCGAATTGTTGACCTGAATAATGAATATGAAGAAATTTTTTAGCACGTGTAATGCCCACATAAATTTTTCTTTTAGCCTCATCATTATCAACAGGAACATTATTCAACAGCATAAAAACATTATCAAATTCCCTGCCTTTTGATTTGTGCATAGTTGAAACGGTAATAATCCCCTGTTCACTTTCATAAAAATCTTCAAGTTTGGATTCATGCAGAAATATCAGTAAATCTGTGCGATATATTTTAGTATTTGTCTGTCTGAATGTATTCAATATGTCAAGCAAATCAGGCAAAAACTCACTTTTTGAATACCTTTCTTTTAATTGTTCAACCGCTTTGTCCCATTGCTTATCACTTATAACGGGTAATACATCATCTGTTTCAAGTTTTTTTATAAAAAATCTTATTTCTGCAATATTATACATATCGAAGTCGTCATTGGACTGAATAAGCTTTGATGGAATTTTTTTCTGTTTCAGCAATCCTAAAACAGTTAAAGCCTCCTGATTGGTGTTTGTAAGAACACAAGTTGTACCCGTAATTGATGATGAAATAATATCATTAACAACAGGAATTTCCATATTACAACTGCTGTGCCTTATAATTTTAACCTCGCCGTTATTTTCTGAAACAGGATTTATATTTTCGGTTTTCATTCTCTGAGAAATATCACTTGCAAATCTGTTTGCAAAATCAACAACACTGCGACAACTTCTGTAATTATCAACAAGAAAATATTGTACAGCATTATGGTCTGTTATAAACGACCTGAGATACTTTGAATCCGAGCCTCTAAACTGATAAATATTCTGGTCATCATCGCCGACAGCAATAATACGCATATCGTCGTTTCTTGCCATTAAAGCTTTAACAAGGTTAAATTCGTTTTTGTCCATATCCTGAGCTTCATCAATTACAAGAACAGTTTTTGTTATTCTGCCAAGGTCAACATCACCATTTTGAATCAGTTCCGCAGCATCTCTTACAATATTTTCAGAATCCTGTAAATTTCCGATTTTTCCAATCAAATCAAAACAATATGAATGAAATGTTTTTATTTCAATAAAATGTGCTGAATTACCAATAAGTTCATGTAAACGCTGTTTAAATTCAATTGCAGCAGCTCTTGAAAATGTCAGCATAAGTAATTGTTCATGTTTTACATCTTCCAATAAAAGTAACGCCGCTAATTTATGCACTAATACTTTTGTTTTTCCACTTCCCGGACCTGCCGTCACAACAATATATTGTGCTGAATTATCGTTTATGATTTCAAGCTGTTTTGGTGAAAGCGTATCAAAAAGCTGATGATATTTTTCAGGAGTAATATTACGTTCTATTTGTAAAGCACGCTCACCGGAAAAATAATGTGACAAAAATTTTTTATAGTCCATTTGGAAATAATCATTTACAAACTTCAATGCTGATTTGTAATCACGAACCATCATATTGGCATATTCTCCGATTATATGTATCTGCTGGATTTTATGCTTATAGAATTCATTAAGTTGCCTATAATCATCAACTTTATAACGAATTTTATTATCAAGAACAAGCCGTTTCAATCTCATACCGTTGTACAGAACAAAAAATCCACCATCTAATTTTAAAGCACCTATTTTTGATAAGAACAACAATGCTTCCTCAATATCATTTTCGGAAATATCAGAATTAAATTGAGAATTATATGTACATTTCAATTCAAGCTCAGAAAAACCGACTAAAACTTCTTCTGCTTCACTTGCCTGAAAATTACTGTGCTTAAACAGATAATGAATGATAAATTCTGCAATTTTGTAGCTTTTCATTCGTTTTTCAGCAAGATTTTCAAGTTTGATTTTCAGAACAACAGTTACTTTTTTTGTTTCCTCGTCCTGTTCTTTTTCAATGTAACTTTTTATAGTCCAATAATAAAAAAGAGTTTTTATTGCATTAACCGTACTTGACTTAATACCGTTTGCAAGAGCAGAATCGTTCAATTCCTTATAATTTATACAAAAATTATCTTCATCTAAATTTTCGAGTAAAAACTTTTCGAGTGCCTGAAACTTATGTAAAACCAAAAGTGATTTATTTACTGTATCAGTTTTAAGAATATATGCCGTTAAATCCTTTGCATCTGAAAGAATTCCCTCTCCACGCATCTGCTGAACAGCGTTAAGAATTTCGGATTTTTCTATACCGAGACGGTCTGCCAGATAGTCAATTCTTGACTCTGCATCAAAATTATCAGCATTGGAAATACTTTTACTTGAAATCAAAGATTTAATAATCCT
Source organism: Ruminococcus sp. (assembly GCA_029055625.1). GTDB lineage: Bacteria > Bacillota > Clostridia > Oscillospirales > Ruminococcaceae > Ruminococcus. The sequence goes on from JAIDCY010000027.1 coordinate 50,660, forward strand.
CTTAGCCGTCTGCCGTTCAATATCATTTGCAAATCTGTGAGAATTTTCAATTTTTTTAACTGCTTCCATCATATTTTTAACAAGAATACTTGTTGCATATATTCTTGGAACATTCTTTCCTCTTTTAATATATCCTGCGTTTTCAAGAGCCTGAATAGCCGTCTTGACTCTGGTTTCAATATCGGCAACACTATCATCCCAACCTGCCTGACGTGCAACTTCCAATGGTGAACAGCATATTTCTGGTCTTGTCTTTGTCAAAGTTTTTATAGCTTTCCATACCTGCTGTATTTCATTCATACTTAATTTTGTCTGATTCAATAAAATAAAATGCTTGTCCAAATCGCTATTGTTAAACAACACATAGCATTCCGCCTGCAATGACTGGTCACGACCTGCTCTTCCAGCCTCCTGAACGTAATTTTCAAGCGAATCTGATATATCATAGTGTACAACAAGCCCGACATTTGATTTATCAACTCCCATACCAAATGCCGATGTTGCAACAATTATCTGTACTTTATCATTAATAAAAGCTTCCTGATTAGTCTGCTTTTCACTGCTCGCCATTTTGCCATTAAAAGCCCTTGCCTTAAACCCATCATTTGTAAGCTTTTCTGCAAGCTGTCGTGTACGTTTTGTTCTGGAAACATAAACTATAGTAGGACAATTCTTTTGTTCTATAAGCATACGTAATATATCATATTTTTCATCATCATTTTCCTTATAAATCACATTATAATGAAGATTTGTCCTTGTTGCATTTGTTGCAAATAATTCAAGTTCCAATTCAAGTTTTTTATTAAAGTAATCTTTAATATCACTGATTACTTTTTGCTTGGCAGTTGCTGTAAAGCAAGATACAGGTATATGACAATCATTTCCCTTTTTTTCCTGCAATTCACGGATAAAATCACCGATGTAAAGATAATCAACACGGAAATCCTGTCCCCATGCCGAAAAGCAATGTGCCTCATCTATTACAAACCTTGTGATTTTTCGGGATAAAAACAGACTTTCAATTGTTACTGAGCGGAGTGATTCAGGGGAAATATAAAGTATCGATGCAATTCCACTTTCAACACGTTCTATCGCCTCGGCTCTTTCAATTGGACTAAGCAAACCATTTATTGTAACTGCATCTGCAATGCCCTTCTTTTCAAGATTATCCACCTGGTCTTTCATAAGAGACTGTAACGGTGAAATTACAACTGTTAATCCCTTTTCTGTTTCGCCAGCAATAAGAGCTGGTATCTGGAATGTCAATGATTTTCCACCGCCGGTCGGAAATATTGCAAGAAGTGATTTATGAGAAATAGCAGCGTTCACTGCATTTTCCTGCAAGGGTTCATCATTATACTTACGAAAAGACGGATATCCGAAATATTTACGCAGATATTTTGTAGGGTTTAACCGTTCTTTACAATATTCACATTCGCCACAAGGTGTATTTCTTAAATGCCTTACAATATTATCGACATTCGGATAATTCATCATTACCCATTTAGGTATTAATGAATGTTCTTCATTTGCAGAAATAAAAGCAAGACAGTATGCAAGTTCAATAGGATTGGATAAAGTAAAATTCGATAAATTTACACTTTCACATATTCTGCCAGAGAAATATGATGAGATTGTTGCATCAAGTTCACATTTTTCAGAGAACTTCAGATATTGAAAAAATCCTGAAAAATAAGGAGATTCATGCAATAATGTATAGTATATCTTTTTTAAATCATTGTCCAGCTCATTAAAAGCATTTACTTCATCACAAAACAACTCCATAGCTTTTAAAGCATCATTCAAAGGATTATTCAATTCATCACTTTGAAGCTTGTCGTCTTTTAAAAGTGCATGATATGGCTTATTCGGAAACATCAATGGTGAAAGATAAAGCGTATCAATAAAAATAAATTTATCAGAAATATCTATATATTTTAAATCATGGTCAATTATATTGTGACCACAAATAAATTTGGCATATGAAATAAATTCCGAAAATATCGATGAAATATGAGTATGTAATTTACCATTCTTCTCATTTACTGCTCCATAATCATAAACCTTTTTATCAGATTCACTTACTTCTGTATCTATAAAAAAAACTGATTCCATAACATCATCCTATCTTTGATATTTACTATATTATATCATATATGTATAATGTTTTCAACGTTTTTGACAAAATAATTTAAACAGAAGGCATATCGTCTGAACTGCTGATACAGTACTTTATAAAATATGGTAAGGGTATGAGGGATTTACATAATTTCTAAAATTTTGCGTTACTCAACGTATGCACTGTGAGCAACTTTTTTGGGGTCAAGCTTGTGGTTCTTCCAAGTTTATATACTTGCAATCTTTTATATTTTCTATCAACTTTTCTGATTTAATTTTTCAAGTTGATATATTTAGTATTAATCACAAATATTGTATTATTTAAATATATCTTAGTGTCTGTTCAGTATCTTAATGTGTTTGTATTTATAATTCTATAATTCATAATTTCTCCGGAGCAGTCCGGAGGTTTTTTTGTTACCTGAGATTACAAAGAATTTACAATATTGTTTATAATATTACAATATGGTTTCCCATTGTTTAATATATTACATATTCTGTTGACTTATCCGGAATTATATGGTAATATGAACCCATGATAACAGATTCATTTTTTTAAGGAGTTGACTTTATGAAAATAAAAAGAACAATGATGATGCTTATTTGTATTGGTATGGCGGCATCTTTTACAGGGTGCGGTTCAGACGATAGTATGTATTCAAGCAGTGGCGGTGCAGTGGTTAATGAATATGCTCCGGCAGAATATGAAGAAGTGGCAGAAGGTGATGAAAGCAGTTCCGCTGATGCTGATGGCAGAGAGGGTGCGGAAATGGCTGAGGAAGATGCTCCGGTGGCTGATTCTGCTGATGATGAAAAAACTGCCGACGAAATTCTGCTTAATGAACCGGTTGAAAAACAGCATGAAGATATTCCGGAAAATCTGGCAGGCATTCTTACAGCCGGAGAGTGGAATGATAACGACAACTGGGGATTTTTCAGAAATCTGCTGTCAACTGGTGCTATAAGCCTTCCGGAATACTGTCTGAATGTTGCTGACCGGATAAAAGTTGATATTATTGACAAATCCGGCGAACCTCTTGCAAATGCAAAGGCTGAGCTGTGCGACAGTGATGGGAATATCGTGTGGACGGCATTAAGCGGAGAGAATGGCGTGGCATATCTTTTTTATCCTGGTACTTCGGCTAAAAATCTTGCGGAGGTGAGAGTTTCCCTCGGCGATTCTTCGGAAACTGTACCGGTTGAAATATCTGAAAACGAAAACGGACAGGGAAACAGTTCGGGAAATGAGGAAACTGTCAGTGCAGTTCTTGATACAGAGGCATATCTTAAAGAGAATATGCAGGTAATGTTTATTCTTGATACAACCGGCTCTATGGGAGATGAAATGCTTTTCCTGCAAAGCGAATTCGGAGCTATTGCAGAAGCGGTAGGCTCGGAAAATATTGAGTATTCGGTTAATTTTTACCGAGACTATGGCGACGACTATGTAACTAAACTCAATGATTTTACCAGTGATACGGACAAAATAGTTAAGCTTCTCAACGGAGAAAGTGCATCCGGCGGTGGAGATACTCCGGAAGCTGTGGCGGAAATACTCACTGAAACAATGATAGATACGCAGTGGAATGACGATGCAGTCAAGGTGGCATTTCTGATTTTTGATGCTCCTCCGCACGATGATAAAAAGGAAGAGCTTGAACGGGCAGTATCTGCCGCAAGTGAGCAGGGAATAAGAATAGTTCCGGTCGTGTCGTCAAATTCCGAACGTGATACTGAAATATTCGCACGCACGCTTAGTATAGCAACAAATGGAACGTATGTTTTTCTTACTGATGATTCGGGAGTCGGAGAAGGTCATCTTGAACCAATAATCGGCGATTATCAGGTTGAACTGCTTCAGAATATAATAATACGAATAATCAATGACTACAGACAGGGCTGAGAAAAAATACCGCAGTTTAGAGAGATACTCAAAGAAGTTTAAGCCATAGTACTTTCTCTTATGCTGATATAAAATATCAAAAAATAGCCGTTGTGCCGAATAACATCAAGTTTTTCTGCCATTCGTTCCAGCGTCAGCAGATACTCTATATCTCAACCAAATAGCTCCATTTGACTGAATTTTTACATCTGATAAGGAGAACTCACGCATCGCATTCTTTTCAAAAAGCGGTTTACTGTTTTCACCGGCAACAATCGGAGCAACAACAAGGCTCAGCTCATCAATCAGATTTTCTCGTTCAAAAGCACCATTGATGATACTTCCACCCTCAAGCAACAGCTTTTTGATTCCGAAAATACTGTAAAGTTTATTCAAGGCAACATTCAAATCAATATCATCTTTGCCTGCAAAAATATAGGAAACTCCTATACTACGATAATAAGCAAGCACTTCTTTCGAAGTATTTTCACATAAAACCTCAATAATATGGCAATCATCATAACCAGGGTCAGAATCGTGAATCCTGCTGTCCTTCCAACCAACTTTGCCATGACGGTCAAATGAAATAGCGTAATAATTATGCTTCTGAGCAATAAAATCTTCACATGGAATTTCGGCATTTTTGAAAGCCGTCAAATCAGGCTGAAAACCATTTGTAAAGCTCGATTCCATGGTCACTCTGCCACAGGCAAATGCATCACCTTTCAACTGCCGATTAATCTCATAATAGGTTTCGCTGACTTCCAAAGCCTTTGCAGAATTAAGAAAATCACCAGTAACCTTGCCGTCAATCGAAGTAACCATATGGCAGATGATAAACGGACGGATTCCGTATTTTTCAATCCACTGTTTCGCATAGGAACAGCTTGCTGTAATCTCACCGCCACGCCTGTTGATTTCACTGATTGCCATTTGTACCAGCTTTTTTGCAATTCCCTGCCCACGCAAGTTGTTATCTACAAATGTTTTTTGAATCTCATAGACATTCGGCGATATTTCAGGAAATGTGATTTCAGCAACTTCTTTTTCATTATCATCTATAAAACTGATTTTATTATAATATATTTTGTAGTCCATCTTAGTCTCCATTCTTTATGTACTCATACAAAGCGACTGCATGATGAATTGCAAAGGTTGTGTGGTATTTATAGGCTTCCAAATCGGATTTTATAGTTGTAATCGCCGTATTAACATAGCCGGGATTTTCTTTTTCTTCCTCGTAGAATGTAACATAGTCCCCTTCGCTACTTTCGTTCGCCTCTACAGCGATTTCCAAATTGCAGTCATTCTTTTCTATGTAGTAGAAAACAGAATTTTCCGCATTGTTCTGTACTTCTGTTACCAATCTCTCGACTGCGTCTGCACTGTCACGGTATACCATCAGTATTGTATCATTTGCAATCTGCGTGATAGAATCATAAACGTTTCTTGTGACCCCATCGTCATCTGTGTATTCATATTGGACAATCCAGAACGGCAGGCAATAGGATACGGACAAATTTTTAAACTTCGCATATTTCTGTGCTGTTTCAATGAATTTCACTTGCTGGTATCTCGCTTCATTGTTATTCTTCCAGTTAAACTCCGAATTTGTCCACACCTCAACATCATAAGAAACTCCGGCTAATCTTGCGTTGTAATCGACCAGACTGTTATACTCTTCAACTTTGTCGAAAATATTATAAATCGCCGTCTGGTAGCTGTCCTCGTATAGCCACGTATTTTCACCGGTCAGCAGATACACTTTCATGTTTCTTGCATAAGCATTTTTTACAAAGGTTTCCACCATATCCTTGCTTTTTACCAGTTTATTTGCACCAATAGAATAGTAAATCTCGGTAATACCGTAGAATTCCATCGCATCTAAAAATTCATTCTGCTTTTCTTCATTGTCATCAATTCCGTATAAATCAGCTTTTGAACCTTTCCAATACCATGTCGCACAATTAATTTTTGTTTCTTCATTGACAACATAAACGTCCATTGTAGTAGCGTTATAAAGATATCTGGTATCACTGTTCAAACCGAGTTTTTCATTATTCACGAGATAAAACCGGTCTATTGAATAATCCAGAGGACGACCCATTTTGTTTTCAATTGTACTTTTCAAGTTTCCTGAAATCTGATAATTATACTCCGATTTTGAAATATAAGCATTCCGGACAGCATCTTCATAATTCATGCCAATCAGCAAATCCAAGGGATTATGCGTCATTGTTTGAATCAATACTCGTTTCATCAGGCAAAAATCAAAAACATCAAGTCTATCATCCTCACACAAGTCACCTGCTTTCCAGTCTGCAAGTTCTGTATCCGGAACAGCCACCAGCCATTTTTGCATCAACACAACATCTGAGATAGAAAATTCACCGTCTGCATTGACATCTCCTGTAACAGAATTATACTGATTATAGTTCAGTCTGTCATTTTTATCTGTTTCAACGGCGTATGTCTGCCCTCCAGGAAATGAAAAGGATGCCAATATATATGCTGAGATAACAGATAATATTTTTTTCACAGTTATATTAACTCCCATAGTTTAAATTTCTTTCAATCGCTCCTTCAATTTTGTATTGTATTTCGTAACAGTGATATGTTTCACTGCATACGGTATAGCTTTTTTTATTCCGGCAAGCTCCTGCATTGATTCTATGTGTATTCATAATACTTCTGCTTGACTGTGCCTGCCGGAAAATTTTTGTCAACCTGATTACCGGAAACTGCTCCGAATAAATGATGCCATGCAGAACGTTTCCTGCTCCCCTGTCCGCTTCGGAATTATAACGCATGGAATATTGAATTTTCCTGCGATTTTCAGTGTATTTCTGACAACCGGACAACCAATGTATATTTTCATAAATACTACTTATTCACCTGTCATCTCACTGTTTTCAATATCCTTAAGTGAACGTCCATCACTTGTCTTCCAGCTTGTTAAACCGTTTGCACTTTTGCCAATCACAAACATGGCTGCATAAGACGGACTGGAAAGCAAAACATCTTCTTTTAAAATACCCGATTCAATACTTGCTTTCTTCCGCTGTTCTTTCAGTGCAATTGAAATTGTGTTATCATCAACCGGTGATATGTGACTTCCTTTCAAAACAACAAAGCCTTCTGATGTACGGATTCCGTCAGCTTCTATTTTTCCCACATCTTTAATTGTACGTTCTAAATGAAGTCTCATCTCTTCGGGTTGTCCTTTACCTGATGTATCATTTTTATTTTTTTCTGGCTTGTCCAGAGGTTCAAGAACTTTAAATCCGAGAGTTCCCAACAGGATTTTTACATTTTCTATAAATTCTTCCATCGCTACAATCTGCGATTCTTTCATGACTGTATTGCGATATGTATTTTTAGTCAGCACCAAATATCTTTTTAGACTTCTGGCGATTTCTACAAATCGGTTTTCAAGATAACGAATCAAAGCCTTATTCAAATCCCTGCCCACAAAAATAACAGCTGTACTCCAATAATACTTTTCTTTTTCTGAAGTGTAGTCACGCATATGCTGTACAAGACGTTCCTTTACATTTTCTGCCTCACCAATATACACAGAATCCGCACCGTCAGCATCTTTGCAAAACAGGAAATATACACCTGCCTGCGTGATGTCCTCCCGTTTGCACCCTGCAACCTCAATACGTGGAATCTTTATCGCCTTTCCGTTCCAATTTGAGAGTTCCGCTGTCACAATACTGTCAGCAGTACCATTAACAAGAAATAATTCGATTGATTTTCCATACTTCATTATGATTCTCCTTTTATTCTGAATTTTATCCTTTTTTCAATCACACTTTCCGCACCAATGACAGCCATTACAGCTATTTTTTCTTTTGCAGAATCTGCATTCAGGCTGAATTGGAATATCCGTATTTTCTGACGGATAACTAAGTCCTGAACGCTGTGCCTGTACTCTCTGATACGCTTTCGGAATGTGATATTCCTTACCGTCTTTGATAAAAATATTTCCTGTACCGATAAAGTCAAATTCTATGTTTGCGTTTTCGCACTGGTCATGTAAATACTTTATCCATTCATAGCGACAAGGTCTTTTCCCGTCATAATTTTCGCCGTCAGCAAGAACCTTTTCAAACTGACCTGTTGCAAGATACTGTTCTGCATGAATTTCCGATAAAATAGGTGCACACATAAATGCCTTATGCTTTGCCGGAACAAACAGCAAAATCGGAAGTCTTTCATCTGCACGTTTCTGATTTTCTGTTGTTACGCATAGAATGACATTCTCCCAGCCGTCACCCCAATCTTTCGGAAGATGCTCAGCAATTCTTTCCGCACGTTTCGTCTGAATCCAGAACATCACATCGGGACGCTGACGTATCATAGCCCAGACCTCTTCACGCCACTTATCTGCTTCTTCCAGAAAGAAATCAGAAGTCATGCAGACATGAAGCAATGTTCCTGACTGAATTTTATAATTTCCCTGTCTGTCCCTTTTCAGCGGAAGATTAAAGTTTGTTTTTGTTTTGTAAATCTCATTGCCGTCAAGGTCACGCTGAGTATCAAGGTAGTACATATAGCAATGGTCACATCCTTCTGAATATTTGCGACAGCCGTGCCAAGGATTCCATATCTGCATCATAAACTCTCCAGAAGCTGACGGCAACCCTCGTAAATATCATTATAGGCAACGTCAAATCTATCCGTGTACCAAGGGTCTGAAACGTCTTTATTTTTAATCAGCTTGCGGACTTTATTATCGGGGTCACTGCCGAAAATCCGCAAAGTATTTGTAACATTTCTGCTGTCCATACACAAAAACAAATCATATTTATCATAATCTGATTTTTTCAGTTGTACGGCTCTTTTTCCTTTACAGGATATTCCATGCTTTGCAAGTTCTGCTTTTGCAGGCGGATATACAGGATTGCCCATGCCGTTCCATATTTCCTCGGTGCTTGTTGCACTGGACGCAACAATAAATTCCGCTTCACGTCCACACTTTTTAAGCATATCTTTAAAAATAAACTCCGCCATAGGACTGCGACAGATATTTCCGTGGCAGATGAATAGTATCTTATTCACTATTATTTCTCCTTTCTCAAATGCCGTAAAATACCATGTTTTCAAGGATAAAAGCGTTAAAATTTTACTTCTTTGCATTTAGTTTTCATAAAATACTTCATTTTAGCTGTTCATATTATAAAACAGTCACTTACTATACTTTTTAAAATTCTCAGCCTGCTCCAATACCTCTTTATAAACGTCATCAATAGTTACAGGAGGATAATCAAATTCATCAAGCAGAAGTATCAAATCAACCTGTAAATTAGCCTTTATATCCTCACGAGTTGCCCAGTCAGTATATCGAGCCTTATCATCAACAATAAGCTTAATCTTCTTTGACAACTCTATCATCTTATCATCAGGATACTCAAACTCATATTTCTTTGCGACTGAACTCAGAATATCATAAAATGCTTTTTCTTCAAAGTCAATTCCCATATCCTTGAATGAATCTTTTTCATTTTTAAGTTCAGACAGCAAATTTGCTAATTGTTCAGCTATATCGTTAAGCACTTCATTCGCATATGCTTCATCACATCTTCTGTTGTTATACTCATCAACAATCTGCTTCAATCTCTCTGAAAACTCTACACCTTTTATTTTATTTATTTTCTTAAATTCATCTATAGCCTGTGAAAGAAGTCTCTGAAGAATTTTAATTTTTGTATTCGGCAACTGAATAGAATTGATTCGGTTCAGATATTCTTCGCTGAAAATATCAATTTCCATATGCTTTCCGGATTCAAACAGTTCTTCTATACCATCTGACTGAATAGCTCCCTCAAGAAGTTCTCTGACACGAATATTCATCTGTGATATATCCGGTGCTTCGCCTTTTGTCAGTTTAAATAAAACTGAACGCACTGCACAATAAAAATGAATATAGTCCCTTTCTTTATCAGAAAATTTATCACTTGAACTGCACAAATTAAATGCCTGCTTTAATCTCCTTACTGCTGTCATAAATCTTGTTTCAATTTCGGAAGAAAGCTGAACATATTCCACTGCTCTGTTTATACAGTCAAGTTGTTCCCTTGGACTACCCTCAAAGAAATCCTTGCTATTAAAATTATGAAGCATCTGATTAATAACATCCAACTGGTCTTTTACAATATTTATGGACTGTTCTGTTTCTTCAAATTTATCACACTCAAAGTTTGTGTACTTTCTCAACGCAAGATTCATATTCTTTTTGATACCAATATAATCAACTATCAAGCCTTTTTCCTTACCCTCATACACTCTGTTTACACGGGAAATAGTCTGAATAAGTGTATGCTGTTGTACCGGTTTATCAATGTATATTGTATCAAGAGCAGGCACGTCAAAGCCAGTAAGCCACATATCCACAACAATTGCAATTCTGAAATTGGAATGAATATTCTTAAACTGTCTGTCAAGTTCTTTTCTATTGTCCTTTGTTCCAAGCATTCCGAAAAGTTCCGGTTCATCATCCTTGTTTCTTGTCATGACAAGCTTTATCATTTCAACAGGTTTAAGTTCTTTCTTTTCCCTTTCAGTTAATTCAATACCATCCGGACATACTTTCTTTTCTGCCCATTCCGGTCTTAGTTCTTTGATTATTTTATAAAATCGATATGCTATATTTCGGTTTGAACATACAAACATAGCTTTTCCTGCAACAGTTGCACCCTCAGCTACACGAGTTTCGTAATGATTGATAAAATCTTCTGCAACTGCTTTAAGTCTGTCCGTATCACCAATTATTACATCAAGTTTCGCAACCGCCTTTTTACTCTCCTCTATCTGATATTCATTAGAACCTTCTTCTGCACACTGGTCATAATAACGCTCAATTTCCTGAATTTTTTCCTGATTCAGAATAACTTTCGCCGCTCTACCGTCATAAACAAGATTTACTGTTATTCCGTCTTCTACAGATTCTGTCATTGTATAAGTATCTACAACAGCACCAAAAACTTCAATTGTCGCATCAATGGGAGTACCTGTAAAACCAACATATGTAGAATTAGGCAAAGAATCATGCAGATACTTTGCGAATCCATAAGCTTTATGTACACTATCATCAGTAATTTTCATTTTCCGGTCAAGATTAACCTGACTTCTGTGTGCTTCGTCAGATATGCAGATTACATTTGAACGCTCTGTAAGCAGTTTTATATCTTCAGAAAATTTCTGAATTGTAGTAAGGTATACACCACCACTTGTTCTGCCTTGCAATTCTTCACGGAGTTTTTCACGGGATTCTATACTTACAACAGTTTCGTCACCGATATACTTCTTTGATGCCAGAAATTGTTTTGAAAGCTGGTCGTCGAGGTCTGTTCTGTCGGTAATTAAAAGAATAGTCGGACTGCGTAAATCTTTGGATTTCATAAGCATTCGGGTAAGGAACAGCATTGTATAACTCTTTCCGCAACCTGTTGCACCAAAATATGTACCACCTTTTCCGTCGCCGTGCGGTTTCATGTGTATCCTGATGTTTTCAAGCAACTTTGTAGCTGCAAAAAACTGCGGATAACGACATACAATCTTCAATTCATTGTCTGAACTGTCAGGAAAATATACAAAGTCTTTAATCACCGAAAGAAGTCTGTTTTTACGAAACAAACCTTTTATCATAGTCAGAAGCGAATTTATTCCGTCAAGTTCGGTGTCTGTAGATTCAATCTTCCGCCATGAATAGAAATAATCATACTTTGAAAAGAAAGAACCGTATTTATTATTTGCTCCGTCGCTTATTACCACAAAAGCGTTATACCTGAACAATTCGGGAATATCTCTCCTGTATCGTACAGTAAGCTGTGTGTACGCATCTTTAATTGTAGTATCTTCACGGACTGCACTCTTGAACTCAAATACAACTACCGGAAGTCCGTTTACAAATACTATAGCGTCGGGAATCCGCACCTGATTGTTTAAGCCCTTAATCTCAAACTGGTTTACTATCCTGAAAATATTGTTATCGGGACTTTCAAAATCGACAAGGTTAATAAACAAATCTTTCTGTGCGTTATCCTCTCTGTTAAGGATAAAGCCGTCACACAGCATTTTATAGAAAGTTTTGTTTGCCTCGTATAGCGTTCCCGAAATACTGCGTAATTGCATAATAATTCCGTCTGTTTCGCTTTTTGTAATGCCGTTGTTGCCATAACGTTTATTAATATATTTACGCAAATCATCTGTTAACAGAACTTCCGAAATATCACGGCTTATATTTTCGCCGTTTGTGTATATATATTCCTCGTCCTGAAAAAGTTCCATTATAGCCATTTCAAGAGAATGCTCGTTAAAACTTGACATATAAATTCCTCCTTTCTGAGTTAATGGAAATAATAATTTAGAGGTTTGAAATAGTAGCAAGTACCACATTTTTCAATTCTATTAGTTTACTGATTTCAGAATTATTTTTTTCTATATTTATAAAAAATGAATATACTTGTTTAGAAAATTGTTTCTGTAGCTCAATAGGTGGTACTTGTATTTCATAAGCGTGAACATCATTTCTATTTAAAGTTGGAACTGCACTACCACCAACAAAACTGTCATAATTAAGATTTTTCAGTAAGAAAAATGTCCATAACGGCTCTGATAAATAAAAATTTTTAACATAAAGTGAGGTATTATGTACCCAACAATTACAGAAATATATGCGTGGGTTTCCAATGTTTCCACTTCGTCCCATAACAATCACTGGAGCAAGTGTTGTATATTCATCGTGATATCCTATTGTTTCAGTTGAACCTGCTACAGGATACAAACCACCATTCATCTTGATTCTTGGCAAATCATGTCCCCTCTGCAACTGTAAAACATCACCAACAACGCCTTTATTCCAATGTTTTTTACTTGCATTAATAAATGTTTCATTATAAATAGCCTGTGCTGTGGCTTCTAAATTATCATTTATCTTCTGTTTCAGGGCAATTCTATCTGTAATGGTGCGATAAGCCTTAACTATCTCCTTTTGCTTTTCAAGTGGAGGTACATAAACTTCCATTCTGCAAAAATCTTCCCACGGCATACTGCCCCTCACACCGCCAACTGCTATAAAAGTAGCTTCTCTGTCAAATTCGGCTCTCTTAAACCACATATCAAGATACTCGGGCAAAATAATATTTTCATCTGAAACTTTAAATATCGGATAAGCAGGTGACATTATAGCCACTTCATAATCAGTCTGCATTGCAACCGGAATTTTTTCATCTCGGCTAACCTGCATTAAACTGACAGCAAAATATTTTTTTCTGATAATCTTATATTTTGTTAAATCAGTGCCTATTATGTTCGCAACAGATTTAATAAAACATTTGTCAATACTTAATCCAACAAGTGTTGAGACACTGCCATCAGTATTTCTTTCATCAACTTTTTCTATAAGCTGTCCAATTGGTTTATAGTTTGATTCCATAGCCCAGTCCCTCAAATACAGCCAATAAATCAGCCTTTGATTTTTCTTCCTCGATAAGAAGTTCTTTAAATTCAGCCTGTAAAGACTTCATTTTAGTGTCAAAATCAATGTTTTCGTCACGGTTGACAAACTCAATATATCTGCTCGGAACAAGTGTAAAGTCTTTTTCCGCCACTTCCTCATACTTCGCAGAATAGCAAAATTCGGGAATATCCTGATAATTGCCGTTCTGTGCCTGCCAGCTGTGGTAAGTATCTGTAACTTTTTTGCGGTCTGATTCTGTAAGTTCCACATACTTCTTTTCATACGGACTGCCCATCTGTCGCAAATCCATAAAGAGTATTTCACGCTCACGGTCACGGTAATTTTTTGTAACACCGTTTTCCTCAACCGTCCTTGCTTTCTTATTCTTATTCAGAATCCAGAGCGTTACGCTTATATCGGTTGTATAGAAAAGGTTTCTCGGCAGGATAATAATTGCCTCAACAAGATTATTTTCAATAAGCTGTCGGCGGATTTTTAATTCCGTGCCGTCGTCGGATAACGCACCGTTAGCAAGCAGAAATCCCGCAACACCGTTATTTGACAGCTTGGAAACAATATTCAGAATCCAGCCATAGTTTGCATTACTCGTCGGCGGTACTTCGTAACCGTTCCAACGTGGGTCATCTGTAAGTTCATTGTCGGCTCTCCACGCTTTCTGATTGAACGGAGGATTTGCCATAATATAATCTGCTTTCAGGTCTTTGTGCTGGTCGTTTGTAAAGGTATTGGAAGCCATTTCACCGAGATTTGCGGATATTCCACGGATTGCAAGATTCATCTTTGCAAGCTTAAATGTCGTATTGGTATACTCCTGACCGTAAATTGACACTTTTTTCTTGTTACCGCTGTGTGCCTCAACGAATTTTATTGATTGTACGAACATACCACCCGAACCGCAACAAGGGTCATACAGAATGCCGTCATATGGTTCAATCAGTTCCGCAATAAGATTTACTATACACTTCGGAGTGTAGAATTCGCCTTTTCCCTTACCTTCAGCAAGTGCGAACTTTCCAAGAAAATACTCATATACACGTCCGATTATGTCATTTTCTGAATCGTCAGTATTTATCTTATCAATCTCATCAAGAAGTGATGCAAGTCTATTTGTATCAATATGCAGACGTGAATAATAGTTATCAGGCAATGCCCCTTTTAATACTGTATTGGTTTTCTCGATAGTATACAAAGCTGTATCAATCTTCAAAGCAATATCATCCTGTTTGGCATTTTCCATTATGTAACTCCAGCGACTTTCAACCGGAAGATAGAAAACATTATCCTTTGTATAGAAAGCAATATTATCAATAAACTTGTCCCCGTATTTTTCAGCTATCATTTTTCGCTGTGATTCAAACTTATCACTTGCGAACTTCAGGAAAAATAAGCTCAGAACAACGTGTTTATATTCCGCCGGTTCAACAGAACCACGAAGTTTATCCGCTGATTTCCAGAGTGCTTCTTCCATTGATACTGACTTTTTTTGTTTTAACGCTTTAGCCATATCTATAATCTCCGTTT
>JAIDCY010000028.1 GCA_029055625.1 Ruminococcus sp.
AGCGATGACCAACCGAGTTCCTCATTCTGCGATTCAAAAACAAGACGGTCTCCGTAATTTTTAAACTCGTCACATAATTGCGTCCATATGGAAGAATATTTCTTCATACAATTTTCCTTGTCAGACGGAAGATTTTCAAGCCAGCCACCGTCATAATGAAGATTCATAATCACGTACAAACCGCAGTCCAGAGCCCAGTCAATAACTTCACGTACCGCACTGAGATATTCCGGACTGATTGTGTAATTTTCACTCATCATATTAGACCATGCCACTGGTATACGCAGAACTCCGAAACCCTCGTCTGCATAACCCTGTATCATATCACGGGTGATTACAGGACTTCCCCAGGCGGTTTCATAGGATTCAGGAGTACCGTCGCCACACGATTCGTATGTATTACCGAGGTTGATACCCATACCCATATCACGGACAAGTTCCATAGTCGGAATGTCACGCATTGCCGTCTGTTCTGCGGATACCATAACCGGTACGGACTGTGCAATTACAATTGCTGAACTTAAAACGGCAGTAAATTTTTTTAATTTCATTTGTTTCACTCCTTGTAAAAATGCTGAAATATTTCTGGTTTTAATACAAAATATTATATCATATGTATAAAATTCTGTCAAGTGATGGTTAAGAAATTTTTATAAATCGTCTGTTCCGGCAGGAAGACAACCGGGAGCGAATGTGTAGCCGAGTTAATGAAACTTTATCGGAAGCTGACAAAATAATTCCCACTTCGGAGCAGGTGTAAATCCTGACTGATGCGTTCAGTCAGGATTTTTTATACTTAATATATTGTAATGCTATTATATAGGTAATTTTTACCGCTGTTTAAGAACATTGGTTAACCATTGTATAAAATGTTACAAAATGATTACAATAAGGCGGATAATAGACTATTTATGTGAAAAAGTCGTAAAATGTGACAAAGTTTGTCACAGCCATTTAAAGCTATATTAAGCCAAAAATTAATTATTGTGACAAAGTGTGACAAAATTTCCCTTATATTTAGGTGTCACATAACAGTGATTTACCATTGTTATACCTCCCGAAAGTTTTTGGAAAAATCTTTGTCACATTGTCACGGATATATAAAAAAATCCTATTTATAGGCAAAAAAATGTGTGACAAAGTATGTGACAAATTCAAAAAACATTGTCACAGTTTGTCACAAAAAAATCCCCTTTGGAATAACCAAAGGGAATATTTTTCGATAATTTAAATAAAACATTCTTTGCATACCATATACCTCAAGACGTTCTCTCTTTCCTGTTTTATTCCAACCTAAAGCCGTAAGAGTTCGTGCAATATCCAATGAGAATTTACGGTCAATAGGCTGATTGAGGTCATAGCCGAATAGTTCGCAGGCTATTTCTTTGACGGAAACACGGTCACGCCTGTAAGCTTCTGCTGATGCGTTGCCGTTCTGATAGTCAATGATATAGTTTCTCCTCGTTTCCAGACTTTCATTATACCAATCTTTCGTAATCGGGATTTCAAGGAAGTTGTATATATCGGACTGCAAAGGGCTTTCGTCGAAGTGTTTGCGTTGCTCCTGTTCAGCTAATGCAAGAATCCTGAATATAGATGCACTGACCGTTTCGGTAGAGATGTACCGCCTCTGCCCATAACTGGGAAATATATTCGGGAATAAGGTCTTTGTCGATATTTTTGGTGGCATTAACTATGTTCACGTCTATCGGATAATAACGACGGTCGCCCGTTTCATCTTTCAGGAAGTCATAATTGTTGGTAGTTCCGAGGAAAACACATTGTCTCGGACGTTGTTCGGGATTTCTTCCGTAAGGCTTACGATAAAAGTCCGGCTGACTTGCGATAGCCTGTTTACTGCGTTCCTTGATTGACTTCTGAAACGCCGTACCCTCGCCAAGTTCGATAATCCATTTGCCCTGTTTGCCGACAAACACCATACACGTATCAAACTTAACGCCCGCCTCGAATATTCTTGCAACCGCTCCCACGAACGTTATGACAGCTACCGACTGGGTATAAATATTATCGGTTGCACCTAAAAAGTCCGTGAATACGCTTTTCAGACGTAGTTTTCCGTCCCATTGAACAGAGTTCAGATACTCTTTTATTGGGTGATATGGGTTATCATCGGCGATTATACTACATATCTGATTTATGCTGTCTATTGAAGTAAAAAGCGAATATTCCTTTTCAAGATGCAGTTTTATTCGATTTTCTGTAACATCTTTCCACTCCTGACGGTTAAAAGTCCGCATTTGTGTAAGTTCGTTAAACTCAATTTTTCCTTTGTATTTCGGGTCATTCAGAAATATGGTCTCAAGATTTGACAACGCATTTTTGACGGCATTATCAGACTGGTTACGTATCAGACTTCCTCGCCAATCAGAATCAGCCTGTTGACGGTCACGACATTCAAGTAACCATTTATCCTTATCAAGCGTTACAGCACGTTCTGAATGGCTCTGTAGGCTTGCTATGAGCCTTGCATGGTCTTTTACAAGAAGTTCATTAGCGTCCTTATAGTCGCTCCATATGTCTTTCTGAGCGACAATGTAAGGCACTCTATGTTCATCGCACAATTTCATAAGTTTGACATTTGCTTTGTTACCCCGTTGGTCGTTATCAAGTGCAAGAATAAGAACGGTCTTTGAAGTATCATGTTCAAATATTTTTCCAATGTTACTTGTTGAGCCTAACCCGACACTTGCAAATCCGCACTCGTCAATACTCATGCAGTCAATCTCCCTCTCGACTACAAAACAGTGCGGAAACTGTACATCTCTACAGGAACGGTCAAGGTATCTACATTCAGGACAGTCAAGTTCTCGCCTTAGCTGAACAGGAACAACGCAAGCACTTCGATGAAAGCCCATTACAGTCTGATATATATAACTTCCTTGAAATTCCTATAACGTCCGATTGGTATACATTTAATTTATGTGCTATTGTAACCAAGATTTCTTTGGTTACATGTTGGTTACACTTTTGGTTACAGCTTTTTTCCTCTATAAATAGGTAATTTTTATATATTTGTAACCATGTAACCAAAAAATCATCAAAAACTTTCTTTAGGTATTAAGACGGTAACACCGTATTAATGCCCCTTAAATATATAGAAAATTCGGTTACATTGGTTACAGATTTTCAACTTTCGGCTGAACATAGCCTTAAAACCATGTAACCAAGATTTTTTATTCTCAGTTACAATAATAGACTGTTTATTCACAAAAGTCTATTATCCACTTATTCATCATATTTCTATCATAAATAAGCACTTTCGTTACCGCCTTATTTTGACGATAAATTTCAACGGTAAAAAATGCCTATATACTATCATTACATTTGATAAGTATAAAAAATCCCGACCGAACGCATCAGTCAGGATTTATGCCTGTTCCATAGTTATTTTTATGTGACATAAGACAGTTTGATACTAATATGATAGTAATTACTGAAAACAGTTGATTTTTATAACATTCTATGTTATTATGATAAGTAAAGAGGTGGTACTTATGATAAAAATCGCTGTTGTCGATGATGAAATAGACCAGATTGAACAGATAGTAAAAATAGTATCTGATTTTTTCAGTCAGCAGAAAATAGCATTTGAGATAGAAAAATTCTCCGATGGTGAAACCTTACTTGAAAAATCTTCGCCTTATGATATTATTTTCCTTGATATTCAGATGAACGGTATAGACGGTATTGAAACAGCAAGTCATCTAAGGAAAAAAGATAAAAAAACAGCTCTGATTTACATAAGCAACTATTCGGAAAAAATGGCAGTCTCATTTTCGGTACACCCTTTTGCTTTTATCGAAAAACCTGTAAACTTCGGTAAAATTTATGATAATCTTTACGATTATATTGAATATATAGAAAATTGCAATAAAAAAAGATGCTTTTTATTTAATCTGTATCACGGCGGAACAATAACAATTGATATAGACAGTATACTTTTTCTTGAATATATAAAAAATCGTGTTATTCAGTTGATTACGACAGATGCAGAACATTCCATAACCGGAAGTATAAGCGATTTATCTGAGCAGTTAAGTAAATATGATTTTATTTCTCCACACAAAAGTTTCATTATAAATCAGGCACATATAACAGCTTTCAGTGACAATATACAGATATACGGAAAATATTCCGTACCGG
Organism: Ruminococcus sp.; assembly: GCA_029055625.1. Lineage (GTDB taxonomy): Bacteria > Bacillota > Clostridia > Oscillospirales > Ruminococcaceae > Ruminococcus. The sequence goes on from JAIDCY010000028.1 coordinate 4,165, forward strand.
TCGCAAAAAACCGGAAAAAACTTATTCTTCAACAGATTAACAGCTATATGCATAATCATTTACTTGATTAGACAGAGGTGAGTAAAATAGATATTTTTTTCAGTATTTTAATTAATCTTACATATATTCTTTCGGGGATATGTGGAATATCATACTTTCTTGATTTCAGGAAAAACTTTAAGGTCAATCTGTTGATTTCCGTTGTTTTGTGTATAATTCAGGCTTTTGTTATTTTCGTTGGTGTTCCGATACTGAACACTTTGACCGCATTATTACTGATTTTCATTACAACTCTGATATGTTTCAGATGTGACCGGAAAGTTTTCATAGTATACGATATTCTCATATTTATAAGTTCGTTTATCGCCGATGTACTGGCAACAATCTGTTTTTCAGTTACTTCACGGAATAGTATAACTTCCGTACTGAATCAGCAGAACATCACAACAGCAAGGCGGATTCTGGACTGCATTTTTATATTTATCCTGTGCAGTATTTCATTTACTCTGATAAAGAAAAAACAATCATCGCCGGTATGGTACGAGACAATTTTCTATATCATGCTTGCAATCGGTGAAACATTCAGTACTTATTTCATGGTAATCAATATACAGGACGATTCTTCAGGCGGATTCATTATTCTGTTTCTTTCGGGTTGTTTTTTTCTTGATATATACATTGCATTTATGTTCAATCGCATTTCCGTAGTACGTGAGACCGAAAAGGAAAATGCACTGCTACAACAACAGGCTGAAATTCAGATGTCAGTATATCAGGACTTACAGAACCGTTATGAACGTTCTATGAAGATAATACATGATGCCAAAAAACACGTTACTGCACTGGAAGGACTGATACAATCTGAAAATATCGAAGAAGCAACTGAATACAAAAAATCGCTTTATCAGGAATTTGACAGACTTCAGTTATCTTTTCAAAATAAAAACAAAATTCTTACTGTCATAATAAATAACGAACTTATCAAAGCTGAAAATCACGATATAGAAATGAAACTTATTATTGATGATGTTGATATGTCGTTTATGTCCGATATTGATATTACTACAATTATATCAAACGTCCTTGATAATGCCGTTGAAGCTGTGGCGGAACTCCCGAAAGAAAAAAGACATATTCTGTTTATAATCAGGGAGAAAATGAACTGTCTTGTAATCCATTCCGAAAATCCCTATGAAAATATTGAACGGTCAGGGAGCAGGTTTATATCTACTAAAAACGGACACCTCGGAATAGGTCTGAAAAATATAGAATCAACTGTCAGGAAATACGGCGGTATGTTCTCGACGGATATTTCAGACTATAATTTCATAAATCTTATAACAATACCTTATAATAACCGTAATCACATTCCCGTTTAATGCAAATTCTTCCCGAATAATGCAAAGGGTTGATTTTCCGTTTTTTGTGTGTTATAATGCAAACAGTACAAGGTATCTTATATCTTGATAATTAATGAAAAGAATGATAAGAATGAAGAAAACAACGAAAAAACTTCTCAAGTGTGTTGCAGCTGTTTCAAAGCAGAAAATAATCCACTTGACGAAACCGAAAAATCAGTTTATCGGAAACGTACTATACTTATTTTGATTATCGAAATTATTGTTTTTTTAACCTCGTCATTTATATTTGACAAATGGTTCGCAGAAACAGTTGCTTTAGGTATGTTTACAGAGAGTTTATTAGTAATTATGGGCTTGACAAGAAAACATAACAATTGAAAATCTGACAAAAAATATATGTTCAGAATAATGAAAATCTGATTTCTGAATAATTAGTTAGGAGTTTTTTTATGTTAAAAAAAGTTTTATCTTACATTTTAGCTGTTGGTCTTGTTTTTTCAACGATGTCAGTTGTAACTTCTTTTGCTTACATAGAGGTTGACAATGATGATTCACAAGGATTCAGCAATACTAATAATGGATTTGACACATATCTTACATCGTCTTCACATTACAGAGGAGATTCAAGAAGAAACTATAATTCACCAGATGCTAATTATGTATATGAATTTAATGGTCACGGTAAGTCAACTACAACGTCTTTCAAAGTTAAAATGTATGCTTATCTTAATGATGCTACATTTAATAATCCTAAAGCAAAATATGTTGCATATGGAAACAGCACATCTTTCTTGTTCGGATGTTTGAATCAAAATACTGCGGCAGGAACATGGAACTATGTAGGTGAAGCTACAGTAAAGCCTCTTACAAGTGTTGGTTATAATTCAGTTACTTGTAATTCCGTTGGTGTTGAAACGAATGGTATTCCAGAATATAATACTGGATATAATACTGGTGCTGATGCAGTACGTGTCTACTTTTGAGAAAGGAGTGATTATATATGAGAAATAAATTTTATTCTGTAATAACAGCATCATTGATTATAGCTACAATAACAGTTCCTGCTTCAGTTAGTTTGTTTGGCAATAATTCTTTTTATAATTCCTCAACAGATGTTATAAAAACTTCTGATATTATTGAGAATACACCTACAGCAACAGAAACAGATAGCAAAACGCCTGTATCAGATATTAAAAATTCTGAATGCGTTTATAACACTCTTTCGCTTCATGATAATGAACTTACAGTTTTAAGCATGGACGAAGCAAATGAAATGATACAGAATGCTGAGGCTGATTATAACAAAAATGGGATTTCATATATATCCGAAAAAAAGAGATATGCAGAATCTATTATGTCAAACATCAACGTTGATTCTTCTATAAATAAAAGTTATATTTATCATATGATGCTGAACAGTATAGACTATTTCAACACTGCTAAAGGTTCTATAGAATACTCCTTTGGTGGCTCTGAACCAGTAACAACAGAATTTTTTACAAATATCAGCGAGCAGTATGCATATGAAAAAGAATGTCTTTCAGACGGGAGCATTGACGAACTTTATGTTTATGACGGAGAAGGCTATAAGAAAAATGATGAATATGGCATATATGAGACTTTTATATGCAGTGAGTCAGGCGAGTTTAATATAAGTGATAACAACAGAGTTGTAATGCTTGATGATGGTCATATATTAAACATAAACAGAAAAGATACCACCAATCTTGCTGTTTCAGGAAATACCTGTTTATTTCCTCAGCAGTTTGCAATGTCAAAAATGTATAATTTTGACAACTGGAACATTACAGGATATGAAGAAATAATGGGAAGAAACTGTGCCGTTATTGAGGGTGTTACAGAAAACTCTAAATTTAAAATGGCTATTGATATTGATTATGGATTTATGATTGATTATGAAGAACTTTCAGAAAACAATGATATAATATCTTACTCTAAAGTGCTTGATTTAAAAAATGATATTGTGGTTGAAAAGAGAGTTATTGAGAGTAAAATTAATAATAAATAATAACTATATGCTCCCGACGATTCGGGAGCTTTTTTATTCAGTGAGTTTCCGATAGAGTTTCATTAGTTCGGCTACACATTCCGATTCAGTAATTTTTTTATCAAAACCGTATGCTGACATAACTGTTAAATCATTTTTCTGATGTGCCTTACGAAGTTCCGGAGGCATAGTCAGTTCGTCGTAGAGGTCTGCTAATGAACATTCCGGATATTTAGCCCGTGCGTCAAGGATTGCCTGTGCGGTGCGTTCTATTTGTTTCACCTGCTCCGGAGTTGGCGTACACCATGGGAAATTATTATAAACTACCGTATTTGAATAGCTGTAATCGCTTTTCAAACGTCCACAAACCGCCCTCGTCCATGCCATATGTACGTTAGAAGTAAGTACTCCGAAATGATACAGACTGGCATTTTCTACCATAAACAGTTTATTTCCGGCAATAACATTATATGAAAGATATTCAATAGGGATATATCTTCTATTTTCGGACGATACAACCGGTAAGGCGATATAATCGGTTTTTGAATCTTTTATCTCATCAAATAATGTCGGAGTATCAGCTTTTTTTCTTGTCGCTTCCTTTTTGCTTGCAAGCCGGAACGCCCTGACTTTTTCTATACGTTCCATGACACGACGGCATTTCTTTAAGTCTGACGGATTTGCACCGACAAGCCACAGACAATATCGGGGTTTGCGTTGAATAAAATCTTTTCCCATCATGAACGGACGAATAAATTTTTTCGCCTGCGGTTCAGCTTTTAAAAGTTCGTTCAGTTCGTCTTCTGTAAAAATGAGATGTCCGTTATCTGTCGGCTGACTACCTCGCACCATTTCCGGCACATCACAAAGAGGCGTACGCCGACTTTCAATGAAAATATTTTCAGACGGGAGCAGGTACGGACTTATATTCTTTACCAACTGGAATTTATCTGAATCATATAATTTTCTGTTCGCTGAATTTTCCGCCACACTGAATCCCACTATCACACAATGCACGTGTGCTTTTAATGTAGCCTCGCTGTCCCACCTGAAAGTACGGTGTGCGAAATCAATGTGTATGTTGAAACGGTCATACAACGGTTTCCAGACACTCGCCACCTGTTCCCCCTGAGTGATTGAATTTGTCGATACGAAAGCCGTTTTAATGTCCGTACCGGTCATGAACTCCGATGCTTTGAAGTACCAACTGGAAACGTAATCGATTTTACCGGCTGTTTTGTAGGGCTTGCCGGATTTGTCAACATAAATACTTAAAATATCGGATTTCTGTTCCTTGTTCTGCAATGAATATCCCACAAATGGAGGATTTCCCATAATATACGAAAGTTTTTCTTTAGGGATAACGTCCGCCCAGTCAATCCGGAGAGAATTTCCCTCGATGATATTTGCGTAACTTTTCAGCGGTAGGAAGTCTAAATCGTGTTCTATGATTTCTTCGGTTTCATGCATCATCTGACTTTCCGCAATCCAGAGTGCAGTTTTTGCAACCGTAACGGCGAAATCGTTGATTTCGATACCGTAAAACTGATGTATGCCGACTTTGATTAAACCGTCAAGGTTAAACATTTTCTGACCGTCGTAAATTGCACGCAAAGCCTCATTTTCAAGCCGTCTAAGGCTTATGTATGTTTCCGTCAGGAAGTTGCCTGAACCGCAGGCAGGGTCTAAGAACGTCAGTTCAGATAGTTTTTTCCGGAAGTCCTCAAGCCGTGAAAGACGTGTCTTTGTGACTTTTATTTCAAAAATTTTATTAAGTTCAGATTTTAAATCATCTAAAAACAGTGGGTCAATTACTTTATGGATATTCTCAATACTCGTGTAGTGCATACCGCCGGAACGTCTTGTATCAGGGTTCAGCGTGGATTCAAAGACCGCACCGAAGATTGTCGGAGAAATATCCGCCCAATTAAAAGTTTTACTTGCACCGTTCAGGAGCAGGCTGACTATTTCTTCAGTGAACCGTGGGATTTCTATATTTTCGTCGGCGAACAGTCCACCGTTGACGTACGGAAATGCAGACAGGTCATCATTCATGTATGGGTCACGGTCTTCCGGTCTGGTATCGAGTACCCTGAAAAGTTCAACCAATTTCGGACGGACTTCACTGACTGGAAACTTCTTGAGATAGTTACCGAACATCTTATGATTTCCAAAAATGCCGGAATCTTCCGCATACAGACAGAAAACCAATCGGACACACAGCATATTCAGACTTTTCAGCGTTTCCGGTGAATCAGGGTCTTTATACTGCTGAAGTATCAGGTCATATAACTTACCGACAAGTTCACCGGCTTGCAGAGAGATTTCCATTTCCCTTTCAATTCTATCGTTGCCGTTATCAACGAGGAATTTTAATCGGTAATATTCTTTTGGTAAGTCTTTTAAGAAAATCTGTTCCGGCTCACAATTAGGTTTTTCCATATCGTATATCAGAAACTCCGAGAAGTTACACGTAATCAGCCACCGAGGGTGTTTTGATAACGGTAGATTTGCGATATATCTTTTAGCTTGTTGGAACGGTGACAACATACTGCCGTCGGATTGTCTGATACCTTTCTGCAAGTCCTTGCCTAACTTTTTCTGTTCTATTATAACTTTTGTGGAATCTATGTAACAGTCGATAAAATTAGTCGTTTCATCTTTTACACG